>JBDTOD010000119.1:0-14137 GCA_039933415.1 bacterium | reverse complement strand
GCTCGTAGGCCCGCTGCGCCGTGATCATGTCCACCATTTCCTGCACGACCTCCACATTGCTCCCTTCGAGGCTGCCCTGGATGAGCTGTCCCATGCCTTCGTCGGCGGGAAAGCCCGTGATCGCCTGGCCCGACGAGGCCGTCTCGGTGAACAGGTTCTCACCTTGGGCGAAAAGTCCCGTCGGGTTCGCGAAGCGCGCGATCTCGATGCGTCCCAGCTCTACAGTATCGGCACCCTTGCGCGTGAAGCTCACGACACCGGTGCGCGAGATGCTCACGTCCGACGCTTCGGACGGAATGCGGATGCCCGGAACCACCTGGTTCCCCCCGTTGGTCGTCAGCATCCCCTCGTCGGAGATCTGGAAGCCACCGTCGCGCGTGTAGGCTGTCGATCCGTTCGCGAGCTGCACCTGGAAGAAACCCTCGCCTTCGATCGCCACGTCGAGCGGGCGTCCGGTGGGCTCGAGCGTGCCTTGCGAGTGCATGCGCAGCACGCCGGCGAGATGGGTGCCTCGCCCGACCTGGATCGCCGCCGACGTGTTCGCGTCGGGGTTGCCGAGCACGGTGGTGCCCTGCACGGTCTGATAGAGAAGATCCTGGAACTGTGCGCGGCTCCGCTTGAAGCCGGTCGTGTTCACGTTGGCGAGGTTGTTGGCGATGACTTCCGTGCGAGTCTGCTGCGCCATCATGCCTGAAGCGGCGGTGCGAAGGGCGGGGTTCATTCGACTGTGCGTGAGAGAGAAAACATGAGGCTCAGTTGCCGGGGCGGCCGAGCTGCGTGGTCGCGACTTCGAGCAGATGGTCCAGCAGGCCGATCGTCTTCTCGACGGCGGCGTACGCACGTTGCACGCTCACCATGTCCACCAGGCCGCCGATCGAGTCGGTGTTGGACTCCTCGAGGTTGCCCTGGCGCACCTCGCGCAGCTCGATGGCGACGGCGGCGCGCGTGGTGCCAGGGATGAAGCGGGTGCCGCCTTCGTGCTGCAGCGACTCGCTGGCGGGCTGCGTCTCGATGCGAAGCCGGTCCACGACCTGATCGTCGACGCGCACCATGCCGCGCCGATCCACGGTCATCGTGCCCTCACCGATCTGGATCGGTCCCTTGTCGCCGAGCACCCGGTTGCCGTCCTGATCGCTGAGAAAGCCCGCGGGATCGATCTTGAGGCTGCCACCGCGCGTGAACCGCTCACCCGCGGCCGTCGAGACCACGAAGAATCCGTCGCCACCGATCGCGAGATCGGTAGCCTGTCCGGTTTCCCTGATGGTCCCCGCACTCCGGTCGGTCTTGGTGCCGATCACCGGTCCGCCGTCGAGGAGGCGCGCGAACACACGCTCGGCCTTGAACCCTTCGGTGGAGACGTTGGCGAGGTTGTTCGCCGCGACTTCCTGACGCAGCTCCCAATAGCGCAGCGCGTTCGCCGCGCCGGTCAGCCCGTTGGTGCTCATCGGCCGAGCGGCGCGAGCATCGTCCGCAACCGCTTGAGCGCCTTGGCGCGGATCTGCGACACGCGCGACTCGGTGAGCGCGAGGATCTCGGCGATCTCGTGCATCTTCAGCTCTTCGAAGTAGTAGAGCGCCAGGACGGTGCGCTCCTGCCCGTTCAGCTTGAGGATGGCATCGCGAACGAGCGCGACCTCCTGCTCCTTGCCGACGCGATCGATCACGCTCTCCTCGTCGGCTCCGCTCAGGTACTCGGCGGGCGCGGGCGACGTGCTCTCGCCCTCCAGTGCCGAGCGGTCGAGCGGCACCGGCACGGCGCATTCGACGTCGGCACGCCACTGCCACAGGGTCTCGAGATCGATCTCCAGCGCGTCGGCCAGCTCGCGAGCCTCGGGTGCGCGACTCAGCGTCTTGGTCAACGCCTCAGTCGTGCGTGCCATGTCGCGCGCGTGGCGCCGCACGGCGCGCGGCGCGTGGTCCCGCCGGCGAAGCTCGTCGAGGATCGCGCCCTGGATTCGCGGCACCGCGAACGTGCTGAAGGCCAGACCGCGCGAGTCGTCGAACGCTTCGGCCGCGCTCAGCAGGCCGATCGTGCCCGCGCTCACCAGCTCGTCCAGCTCTTCGTTGGCCGAGAGCGAGCGCGAAAACTTCCGCGCGACGTGATGCACCAGGCTGAGATTCCGGGTGACGAGCTCGTTGCGAGCCTCTTCGCTTCGCGCGGCGACGTCGGACGTCCGCATGGCGAGACTACTCATTCAGCGTTCCTCGGGAGTTGTCGTCGCGCCGATCGGGGAGGGGGATCGGCGGTGCTTCGTCGAGCTGACGGTCCGGCGGCTCAGGCTCACCAACGCCCGTCGACCGATCATGAGAGAGGCAGAGGCCGTGCCCAGTGGCGAGCTCGGCGCTTCTGTAATGCAACTACAGACACATCATCGTCTTACCGTGGTCGGAGAACGGTCGCACGTGGCCGCTCTCACGGGGAAATATCTGCCGCGCGGCCAGAACTTCCTCGTTCTGGCGGCAAACTCGGCCTGCAAGCCGCCGCCTCAGTGTCGGTGCGCATCGGCGCCCTGCGCTGCGACGAGCTGGGGAAAGACGGCGAGCGCCAGCTCGGCCATCGGGACCGACGCCGGAGAGTCGTGTGCCGCGTCGCCGATCGGCATCCCCGCGCCGATTGCGGCGCGAAGACAGGCGTCGTCCGGAACGCTTCCGGCAAGCGAGATCTCGGCGCCGAGGAAGCGCGAGCACGCCTCCGTCAGCTGCGCGCCGGCGCGGAGCGCGACCGCGTCGTCGTGTCTGTTCACGAGAATGCGGCTCTGCACGTGCGGCGCCTGAGTCGAGAGGACCTTGAGCAGCGCGAAGTTGGCGGCAAGCGCGATCCGGTCGGCGTCGGTGACGATCACCGCCCGCGCGGCGCCCGCGCCGGTGACGGCAAGGATGCCGTCCAGCCGCGAGCCTCCGTCCACGACGACGCAGTCGTAGTCCATCGAGAGCGCGAGCACCCGCTCGAGCGGTGCGCGGCGCGCGTCGGGCGTGAGGGTGATCTGCTCGCCGCTTGCCGGCTTGCACGCCACCAGCGTGAAGGCGTCGCCGAGGTGGACGCACACGTCGCTCACCGGCACTCGTGGATCGCGCAGCGCATCGAGCGAGCGCACCGGCCGCACCTTCAGCAGATGATGCAGCGTGCCGTTGCCTTCGTTGCCGTCGATGAGCAGTGTTCGCCCACCGAGCGAAGCGCAGGCGAGCGCGAGGAGCGACGCACACACCGAGGTGCCCACGCCGCCCTTGCCGCTCGCGACGACGACGACGCGCTCGACGGCGACTGACGGCGCGATGTGCGGCATCGGGCGCGTCGCTCCGGACCCGGGCGTCGTCTCACGCGGCATGGCCGAGCTCCCACGTTGCGAGGGAGTCGAGCTTCACGTACGCCGGCAGCTCGGCGAGCGAGACGATCGGCAGCGACGGCATGACCGGCTCGATCAGCCGGCGCACGCCCACGCGCAGGTTGGGCGGCGTGAGCAGCGGCACGGCGCGTCCCTCGCTCGCGCTGATGCTCGTGATCGCGTTCAGCTCGCGCAGCAACCCCGCGAGCGTGTCGGGCGTGAGCGCCTGCACCGCCTGCTGGTTGGCGCGCGGGCTGAACAGCCCCATGAGCGATGCCTCGAGCCGCGGTCCGAGCGTGATGCCGCGCACCGCGCCGGTGTCGTCCATGTAGAGTCGCGCGATGACGTTGGCGAGCGCGCGCCGCACGTGCTCGGTGAGCATCTCGGGATCCTTGGTCTGCTCCGCCGCGTCGGCGAGCGCTTCGAGGATCGTGACCAGGTCGCGGATCGGTACGCGCTCGCGCAGCAGGCGTTGGAGCACGCGATGCAGCACACCGAGTGAGAGCTTCGCCGGCACCACGTCGTCCACGAGCGCGGGATGGGTGCGCTTGAGCGTGTCCAGCATCTCCTGCACGTCCTGGCGGCCGAGCAGCTCCGACGCGTTCGATTTCAGCTTCTCCATGAGATGCGTCGCGATCACGGTCGACGGCTCGACGACGACGTAGCCGAACGACTCGGCTTCGACGCGGCGCCCGACGGCGATCCACTTGGCGGGCATGTCGAAGCTGGGATCCACCGCGCTCATCCCCTCGACCGGCGCGAGCACGCGACCCGTGTCGAGCGCCATCAGGAAGCGGGGCATCACCTCGCTTCGCGCGATCTCCGAGCCGCGCAGCTTGATCACGTACTCGTTGGCCGGCAGGCGAATGTCATCGCGAATGCGGATGGGCGGCACGAGGATGCCCAGCTCGAGCGCGGCTTGCTTGCGCAACAGCGTGATGCGCTCGAGCAGATCGCCGCCCTGGCGCTCGTCCACGAGCGGGATGAGCGCGTAGCCGACGTGGAGCTCGATCGGATCGAGCTGGAGGAGATCGGTCATCGGATCGCGCACGACGGGAGGCGTCGGGATCGCGTCCTGCTCCGCCTGCAGCGCGCTCGCGCGCTTGGTCTCCGCCTGCTCGGCGGCGCGGCCCAGCATGGCGATGCCGACGCCGAGGATGAGGAAGGGGACCTTCGGCAGGCCGGGGATGAGCGCGAAGACGCCGAGCACCGAGCCGGCGATGTACATGGCGCGCGGATGCGCGCCGAGCTGGTTCGCCACGGTCGTCCCCATCTTCCCGCCGCCGGCGGCGTGAGTGACGACGATGCCCGCCGCGGTGGAGATGATCAGCGCGGGGATCTGGGCGACGAGACCCTCGCCAACCGTGAGGATGGTGTACTTGGACAGCGCCTCCGTCATCGGGAGGCCGCGCTGCACCACGCCGATGAAGAAGCCGCCGACGATGTTGATCGCCGTGATGAGCAGGCCGGCGATGGCGTCGCCCTTCACGAACTTGGATGAGCCGTCCATCGCGCCGTAGAAGTCGGCGGCGCTCGCCACCTCCTCGCGGCGCCGCCGCGCCTGCGTCTCGTCGATCAGACCGGCCGAGAGATCGGCGTCGATCGCCATCTGCTTGCCCGGCATTGCGTCGAGGGTGAAGCGCGCGGCGACTTCCGCCACGCGGCCCGCGCCCTTGGTCACGACGATGAAATTGATCCCGACGAGGATCAGGAAGAGCACGAGCCCCACGGCGTAGTTGCCGCCGATGACGAACTCGCCGAACGCCTGGATGATCGAGCCGGCGTGGCCCGTTCCCAGAATGAGCCGCGTGGAGCTGACGTTCAGCGCCAGGCGGAACAGCGTGAGGATGAGCAGCACCTGCGGGAAGGAGCTGAACTCGAGCGGGTCGGTCGTGTTCAGCGCCACGAGCAGCACGATCAACGACGAGCCGATGCTCGCGGCGATCAGCAGATCGAGGATGACGCCGGGCAAGGGAACCATCAGCAGCGCGATGATGCCGACGACGCCGATGCCGAGCACGAGCTCGGCGCCCTTGCGCGGAGAGGTCGGGGTGACGCGCGTCATGCCGTGGCGCTCCCCATCCATCCGCCGCGCGCATAGCGCGTCTTCAGGACGTAGGCGAGGATTTCGGCGACAGCGACGTACAGCTCGACGGGGATCATCGTGCCCACGCGGGCGCTCTTCACGAGCGCACGCGCGATGGGCTTGTTCTGCACGATCGGAATGCCCGCCTCGAGCGCGATGGCCTTGATGCGCTCGGCGACGAGACGCTGGCCGATCGCGAGCACGACGGGTGCGGGCGCGATCGACGGGTCGTAGCGGAGGGCGATCGCAATGTGGGTCGGGTTGACGATGATGACGTCCGCCTTGGGAACGTCCGTGAGCATCTGTCGGCGAGCGTACGAGCGCGCGATCTGCCGGCGGCGCGACTTCACGTGCGGGTCGCCCTCCTGCTGCTTCGATTCCTGCTTCACCTCTTCCTTCGACATGCGGAGCTCCTTCTGGAAGCTCCACCACTGCCACAGATAGTCCGCCGCGGCGAGCCCGACGTAGGCCAGCCCCGCGGTGACGAGCAGGCGGACACAGTAGCGCTGCACCATCTGCATCAGCGCCAGCGGCGCCATCTGGCTCAGTCGCAGGGCGTCGGGCATGGCCGCGCGCAGCGCCGTGAACACCATTGCGCCGATGAGCCCGAGCTTCGCGAGCGATTTGCCGAGGTCGATCAGCGCCTGCGCACTCATCAGGCGCTTGCCGTTCTTGAGTGGGCTGAGGCGGCCGAAGTCGGGCGTGAGCGGCTTGAGCGACAGCACGCCGCGCGCCTGCACCGCGGTCACGACGAACGACACGCCAGCCATCGCGGCCATGAACACGCTGAGCGACGCCAGCAGCCGCCACCCGATGTCTCGCAGCAGCACCGCCGCCGAGCCGGAATCGAGCGCCAGGTTGCCCGCGCTGGCGAGCACTTCGCCGCCCAGGCCGAAGACGGTGGCGCCGAGCGCGCGGCCCGCGGTGTTGAGCACGAGCGCGCTGCCGAGGAGGAGTGCGGCCACCGTGAGCTCGTTGCTCTTGGGGACGCGTCCCTCCTCACGCGCGTTGTCCTTCTTCTGTTGCGTCGCGTCTTCCGTGCGTTCCGCATCAGAGCCCTCGCTCATGGGCCCCCCGTCGCGCGCACGTGCGACAGCGCGCCGATCGAGTGCGTGAGCATCGACTCGTAGGTGCCTTGCCAGCCGTTGAAGAACATCGCGATCACCGGAATCGTCGCGGCGAAGGCGACGAGGCCGACGCCGATCTGGATCGGGAAGGCGACCGAGAGGATGTTCAGCTGCGGCGCGGCGCGGCCCAGGATCGCCAACGACACGTTGGCGATGAGGATGACCGCGATCACCGGCGCCGCAAACCGCAGCCCGAGGCCGAACAGCTCTCCGCCCATTCCGACCATCGCCCGTGCGCCGCCGACGAGGTCGAGCGTCGAGCCGACGGGGAGCACGCGAGCACTCCTCGCCATGGCGTCGAGCATCACGAGATGGCCGTCCAGCGCGAGCATCAGCGTGAGCGCGAAGAAGGAGCAGAACTGCCCGAGCGCCGGACCCTGCTGGTTGGTGAGCGGATCGAACAGCGCGGCGCCGGACAGCCCGATCTGGATCGCGATCAACTCGCCCGCCGCGTCGGCGGCGCCGACGATGAGCGCGGCGCCGAGCCCGATGGCGAATCCGATCATCGTCTCGGCGAATGCGCTCTCCGGCGTGAGCGCGGCACCGGCGCGCGCCGTGGCGAGCGCCGCCGGCTGGAGCAGGATCGTCAGCAGCACGACGATGCCGACGCGGAGCATCGGCGGGATCGGCTTGGCCGAGAAGATTGGGGCGACGAGCACGAGGCCGCCGACGCGCAGGCCGAGGAGCGCCATCACCGTCGCCGAGGCGGGCGCGAACAGATCGAATGGGGCCACGGCAGCGGTCATCACGACGCGAGCGACGGGATGCTGCGAAACAACTCGGTCGTGTAGCGGATGAGCGTCTGCAGAATCCACGGCAGGGCGATGAGGAACACCACCGCCACGCCGATCAGCTTGGGCACGAAGGCCAGCGTCTGCTCCTGGATCTGCGTCACCGCCTGGAGCACGCTGATGAGCAGGCCGAGCACCAGCGCCACGACGAGCATCGGCGCGGCGATCATCAGCGCCATCATGATGGCGTTGCGCGCGAGGTCGACGACGAGCTGGGGGCTCACGGTCGTCTACCGGAAGCTGGCGACGAGGCTCTGCACGATCAGCGTCCATCCGTCGACGAGCACGAACAGCAGCAGCTTGAACGGCAGCGAGATCATCGCGGGCGGGAGCATGAACATGCCCATGCTCATGAGCACCGACGACACGACGACGTCGATGATGATGAATGGGAGGAAGAGAGCGAAGCCGATCTGGAACGCCGTCCGCAGCTCGCTGGTGACGAACGCCGACATGAGCGTCACGAGCGGCACCTGCGCCGCCGTGGCGGGGCGCGGTCCCTTGGAGATGTCGACGAAGACCTGCAGATCATGGTCGCGCGTCTGGCGCAGCATGAAGGCGCGGAACGGCACCGCCCCGCGCTCCATCATCTCGCCCTGTTCGATCGTGCCGGCCATCCACGGCTGCAGCGCGTCGCGGTTGAGCACCGAGAGCGTCGGCGCCATGACGAAGCCGGTGAGCAGCAGCGCGATCGCGGCGACGAGTTGCGCGGGGGGCGCGTTCTGCGTGCCCAGCGCCTGTCGGAGAAAGTGCAACACGATGAGGATGCGCGTGAAGCTCGTCATCATGAGCAGCAGCGTGGGGAGCAGCGTGAGCATCCCCATCATGACCACGATGCCGACGGTACCGCTGAGATGGAGCCCGCCCTTGGGTCCGTCGGGGCCGACGCGCAGGTCCATCGTCGGCGCGAGCTTGGTCACGGCGAGTGCCGCGCCGGCGACGGGCGGCACCACCGGCGTCGGCGCCGCGGGCGTCGCCTGCGCGGTCGCGGCCTGCGCGCCGACGGGCGTTGCGGCGGCAGCGCCGGCCGGCTTCGCGGCACCGGCGCCGCGCGGTGCAACGCGCGGCGCGCCAGTCGCGATGGCAGCGGCGCGCGCGATGAGCAGTGAATCCGCCCGCGTCTGCGCGCCGCTCGCGCTGGTCGGGAGCAGGAGCGCGAGAACGAGTGCCCCGCCGAATCCCGCGCCCTTGAGCGCCCCGTTCAACGTCGAGCGAAAGTCGTTGCGCTGGCCGAGTGGCGCGGTCACCGCCAGCTTGGACGACGCGATGATCTTCGCCGCCTCCTCCTCGTCGAGCTCGAGCAGGCGCCGCATGCCGCCATCACCGATCGATACGGCGACGACGCGCGTGCCGATGCGAACCACGGCGACACCCTGCTTGGGACCGATGGACAGTCGCTGCAGGATCTCCATCGGCACGCGCGTCCGGCCACTCGTCGTGCCTGGTGCCAGTCGCTGCAACAGCTTCAGCGACATGCCGAGCAGCGCGAGTACCAGGCCGAGTGCGAGGGCGACGCCCAGATATGCGCCGAACGTCACGCGACGGGGAGCGAGGCGTGGGTGGAGGACGTCACGGCCAGCACGCGCGTGATGCGTACGCCGAAGTGCTCGCCGAGCACGACCACCTCGCCCTCGGCGAAGCGCCGGTCGCCGACGTAGATGTCGATCGGCTCGCCCGCCAGGCGCTCGAGCTGGATCACCGAGCCGCGCCCGAGCCTGAGGATCTCCTGCACGGTCATGTTCGTGCGTCCGAGCTCGATGGAGACGGGGAGCGTCAGATCGAGCAGCATGGAAAGAGGCACCTCGGCGCCGCCCTCTGTCGCCGCGAGCAGCGCGTCGAACGGCTGCGGCGATGCGCCCTCGGCACGCGGCGCGGTCGCGGCGCCAGCGTTCGTGCCGCTCGTGAACTTGTCGGAATCTGGCTGGGTCATGTCGTCGGGAGGGTGTGCGCGGCCTGACCGGACGCGTCGATGGTATTCAGCACCCGGACGGCGAGCTTGCGCCCCACCCATCCGGCCGAGCAGTAGTAGCGAGGCGTCGGTCCCACGAACGCCAGCAGTGGCGCCGCCGTCGGGAGGCCGGTCGCCAGCACGGTTCCGACCCGCAGCTCGGCCACATCGCGCAACGAGAGTCGGAAGTCGGGGAGCCGCACCCGCACGGGCACCGACGTCGCGCGGAGCTGCGCCTCGGTGTTCGAGCGATTGGCGACCACCTCTGCCTCGGATCCGATCGAGAGGAGCCGCGCCTTGGTCTCGCCACCAGCGGCGACGAAGAACTTCTCGAGCACGCCGAGCGGAAGGCAGATCGACAGCACGCTCGACTTCTCGGCAAACGACGCGGCGAGCGTCACGACGATCACCGGATCCTCGTGCGGCACCGCGCGCATCGTCTCGGGCACCGACTCGAAGCCGTCGATCGCCAGCTCCAGCAGCTCGTAATCGCGCCAGATCTCTTCCACCTGCGTCATCACGCGCTCGGCGACGACGCGCAGCGCCATGCGCTCGATCGGCGTGAGCGCGCGCTCGAGGATCGTCGGCTCGCCACCGCCGCCCAGCAGCCGGTCGACGAGGAAGTACGCGAGCTCGGGTCCGAAATCGATCACTCCCTGGTGCCCGCCTCCGTCCTTGATCGACATGAGGTACGAGCAGCACGGCGAGCGGAGAAACTGCGTGTACTCGCCGAACGAAATCTGCTCCACGCTCTGGAGGCGCAGTTCGATCGGCCCGCGGACGCGCGCCATCAACCAGCCCTCGAGCGACTTCACCAGCCGCTCGTACAACACCTCGAGCGTGCGGATGCGCTCCCTCGAGACGCGATGCGGACGCCGGAAGTCGTAGACTTCCATCGGGACCGAATCGGTCGTTGACGGCAGCGCCGCGCGGTCGCCGTCGACGGCGAGCAGCTGGTCGATCTGTTCCTGTTCCATCGTCTGAGAGACCCGATTCAGTCTGCGGATCTATTGGATGACGAACTGCGGGAAGTACACAGCGGTCACGGCGCCTTTCGTCACGAGAGGCTTCAGCAGCTCGATCAGATCTTTCTTGATCTGTTCGCGGCCGGACATGTCGGTGAGCTCCGCCACCGTCTTGCGGCCGAAGTATCCGAGCAGCGCGTCGCGCACTTCGGCGTCGCGCGCCTTGAGCGCCTCGTCGGCGGCGGCGTCGCTCAGCTCGAGCGTGGCCGTGACCATGAGGAAGCGCGTCCCGCCGGAGCCCGCGGGGTTGAGCACGAGGTTGTCCACGATGCGCAGCACCTTCTGGTCGCCGCCCGCGGCCTTCCCGTGCGCATCCTTCGGCGCAGCAGCAGCCGTGGCCGAGCGCGCGCGAACTTTCGCGGTGGCGATCGGGCCCGTGACGAAGACACCAACGATGCCCCCGACGAGCAGACCGGCGGTGACGATCAGCAGCAGTGGCAGCTTGGAGCGGCTCGCGACGATGTCGGGCGCCGCTTCGAGCGGAACTTCTTGGATGGCGGATTCCATTGGTCGGACCGGGAGGGCGGGTCGGACGAGCGAGCGAGGAGGAGGGGACTGCGCGTGCTTTCGCTCGCGATGGGTAAAAGCACGGGGCATACCGCCCCGCCCGCAACGCGCAAAACATCCTCTAATACGATGAAAGACATGGGCTTGCGTGCGACGATTCCAAGCCGGATGCCCGCGCCCGCTTGGACCGGAACCGCCCTCGCGGCATGAATTGCCGAGTTCGCGATGGCCATTTTTTCCTGCCTCGGATCTGAACGCACGACGGAGGGCCGGCTCGTCGAGCCGCCCTCCGTCGTTTTCCTGCGCTTCGTCCCAGCGTCCCGTGGACTGTCGTCGCGGAGAGCCTGCCTCCGGACGACGAGTCGCTGGGATTCAGTCGTTAGCGCTTGAGCTGCACCAACTCCTCGAGCATCTGGTCGCTCGTCGTGATCACGCGGCCGTTCGCTTGGAAGCCACGCTGCGCGATGATCATGCTGGTGAACTCCTGCGCCAGATCGACGTTGGACATCTCGAGCGCGCCGCTCGTGATCTCCGACTGCGAGCCGGACAGCGCGAAGCCGAGCACGCCGGCGCCCGAGTTCCCGGACACCGTGTACATGTTGTCGCCGGTCCGAATCAGACCGCCCGGGTTGTTGAAGTCCGCCATCGAGATCTGCGCGAGCTGCACGTTGGTGCCGTTCGTGAAGGCGCCCCAGATAGTCCCCGTCCGGTCGATCGTGAAGTTCTGCAGCGTGCCGGACGCGTAGCCGTCCTGATCGCGCAGCACCGCGTTGTCGCTGCCGGCGAACTGGGTGAGCCCGTTCGACGAGCCGAGCGCGCCGCCCGTGGGATCGATCGTGATCTGGACGTCCGCCGCGCCGTCGTTCGGCGTGAACGTGATCGTCGGCGGGACGTACGACGCCGGATCCAGCGTGCCGTCGGAGAGGAAGCTGAGCGGATGCGTGCCCGACACTTCGGTGATGCCGGCCGCCGTGATGTCCATGCCGGTCGGATCCATCTTCCAATCCCACTGGCCCTGCGCCGACTTCCACATCACCATCTTGAGCTCGTGCTTGGTGCCGAGGGTGTCGTACACGGTCACGTTCACGTCGCGGAACGAGCCGGCGTTCTGCGGCAGGGCGCGCTGCGCGGGATCCATCGGATCGAGCGTCGCGTACGGTCCCTTGTCGAACACCTTGGCGGCCGCGTCGAGGTTGCCGGCCAGGTTCGTGGAGGTTGTCGGCTTCGCCGAGGTCTTCTGCCCGAACGGTAGCTTGATGTCCGTCACGCCATCCTGGAACACGCCGTTCACCGCCATGCGGCCCTGCACGACGAAGCCATTCGTCGGCGACACGAGCCGCCCGTCGGCGTCGAGCTGGAAGTTCCCCGAGCGCGTGTAGAAGTGCTGCCCTCCCTTCGCGACGACGAAGAACGACTCGCCCTGGATGGCGAGGTCCGTCGCGATGCCGGTCGTCTCGATGTTGCCCTGGCTGAACAGCGTGTCGATGCTGCCGACTTGTGTGCCGAGTCCGACCTGGATCGGGTTGATACCGCCGTGATCCCCGGGCGGACGGCTCGCGCCCGCGACGAGCTGCGCGAAGCCTTCCTTGAAGGTGACGCGGCCGGCCTTGAAGGCCACGGTGTTGACGTTCGAGATGTTGTTGCCGATGACGTCCATCCGGGTCTGGTGCGTGCGCAAACCGGAGACGCCGGAGAAGAGCGAGCGAAGCATGTTGGTCCAGCTCCTAGCAGAAGAGAAAAGCGGGGAAGCGCGCCGGCCATCCGCGCGCGGGACGGTCAGTTCTTGATTTCGACGACGCTGGAGAACGGGATGACGATCGGTCCCGAGATCAGGACGGGACCCGCTGGCGTCGATTGCACGCTGTCGACGCGACCGGTCGTGTACGTGGTCGCGTGCGTGATCGTGCCCGCCGCCGACGTGACGTCGACGGCGAAGTGGTAGTTGCCCGCCGGAAGCCCGGTGGCCGCGGCGCCGAGCGAGATGGTGAGCGGGCCGGCGTTCACGTTGCCGAGGCTGCGCGAGCCGACCGCGTGGCCGGCGTCGTCCGTGATCGTGAGCACGCCGACGCCCGACGCGCCGTTCACCGAGGCGTTCACCTGCACCGTGGACGGATCGATCGTGCCGTCGAGCACGATCGCGTCACCAGCGGCCACCACGGTCTTGCCCAGGGTGCCGAGCGCCGCGCTGGCCTGGATGCTCGCGATGATCGCCGCGTTGCCGCTCGCCTGAGCGGTGAGCGTGGCGTTCATGTCCTGGAGCTGTTCGAGACTGGAGAACTGCGCGAGCTGCGCCGCCATCTGCTCGTTGCCCGTGGGATTGAGCGGATCCTGATGCTTCATCTGCGTGACGAGCAGCCTGAGAAATGCGCTCTTGTCCATCGCGCCCTTCTTGTTGAGCGGCGTGGACGCAGCGCCCGTGGACGGGCCCGCGGCGCCGACGGGGGGAGTGGTCGTGCTCGTTCCGGCGACGGCAGTCATGTGGTCTCGGTGTGGAGGAAAAAGGTGGAGTCGCGGCGCCGCTGCTCGTCCTGCTCGCGGCGCGCGCGTTCGTGTTGCTCGTCGTGCTGAGTGAAGCGCTGGCGGGCGTCGCTCCCCGAGTCCGCGCGCGCGTCGTTGCGCGGCGCCGAGGTGGTGGCGACCGATCGCATGGCGTCGGTGGTCTGGGTGGCCGTGCGGCCCAGCTCCGCTTCGCGCGACATGGAACTGCGCACCTGGAGCGACTGCGGCTCGAGACCGCGCTGCTCCAGCGCGCGGGTGAGCTCGCCCATGCGCGATGCAACGCGGTCCGCACTGCTCGCGTCGCGGATGTCGAACGAGGCGCCGACCGACATGCCTCGCATACCGATGCGCACGTGATCCTGCCCGCCGAGGCCGTCGTCGAGCGAGAGCGTCAACCGCGCCAGCGTGCGCGGCGCCGCCGCCTCGCGGGCATCGAGCGCATCCGCCGCTCGCGCGGCGCTCGACGGGCGAACATCGCTGGTTGCATCGATCAGCGATGCGTCCATGCTCCCGCCCTGCGACCGATCCATCGCGCTGTAGGTTCGCTCGCCCGCGCGTGCGTCCGACGCCGCGCCGAGCGGCGTTTCCTCACGCTGCTGCCGCGAATCCCGCGCGCCCGAACCGGTGTGCCCGCCCTGATCCGCTCCACTATTCCGCTGCGCGGCGAGCTGCACCGCACCTGTCGCTGGTGCCGCGGGAGACGCAGGAAGTGCGGCCTCGCCACGCAACGGCGCGCCCGGCGCGGCGATGCGTGCGACTCTCGCCACCGTGGCCACCGTGGCCACCGCGGCAACGGTCGCGATGAGCGGACCCTGCACGACCCACGGCGTGC
>JBDTOD010000118.1:0-14173 GCA_039933415.1 bacterium | reverse complement strand
CACCGTCGGACTCTTCTTCGACGTGTCGATCGGTGCCGTGCTTGGTTGGGTCGTGGCCGGCGTCTGCGCACGCACTGGAGTCGCGAGTGCCGTGAGAAAGACGGCGGCGATCGTGTATCGATGTGACATGATTTTCTACGCTCCTGCTGTGTGGTGAGGGAGCCCGCCGATCATCCGACGGACACCCAGCGCCATTCCGCAGATAGCGTGCACCACACGCGCAGGATCGTGATATTCCCGAATGAAATTTCGTGTAGTGACGCGACGTACGAAGGCGCTGTGTGCCTGATCACCGTGAGCGCGCCGAGCTCGCCTAGCATCCGTCGAACGTCGGCTTTCTTTTCTCGCGAAACGCCGCGATCGCTTCACCTACGTCACGGGTGCCGAAGCACTGCTTGATGTACACGAGCTCGTTGCGCAGGGCGGCGTCGAGTGGCGTGTCG
Organism: bacterium; assembly: GCA_039933415.1. Classification (GTDB taxonomy): domain Bacteria; phylum Gemmatimonadota; class Gemmatimonadetes; order Gemmatimonadales; family Gemmatimonadaceae; genus AG11. The sequence goes on along the minus strand of JBDTOD010000118.1, from coordinate 13,730 downwards.
AGGCTGCGTACCAGAAGACGCTTGGTGAGCGCGTGTGCGACCGGTGGACCGGCGGCGAGCTGCGCCGCGAACGCGCCGACGGTGTCGGCGAACGCGGCGTCGGGTAGCACCTGCGCGACGAGTCCGATTCGCTCCGCTTCGGCCGCATCGACGTCGCGTCCGGTGAGGAGGATGTCCGCGGCGCGCGCGAGCCCAACGTGACGCGGAAGAAAGTACGAGACACCTGCGTCGGGGCTGAGTCCGCGGCGAACGTAGCCCGCAGTGAGCTTCGCGCTCGCAGCGAGGACACGGAAGTCGCACGCCAGCGCCAGTCCGAAACCGGCGCCGGCCGCCGCACCGTTCACCGCAGCGATCACCGGCTTCTCGCACTCGACGATGCGCGTCACCCACGCCCCGACCCACGCGAGCGGATCGAGCCGCTCGGCCCGGGTCGACGAGGGAAGTGCCGGCGGCTCGGAAAGATCGAGGCCCGCGCAGAACGCGCGCCCCGATCCGGTGATCACGACGACGCGAGCCGCGTCGTCGGCCGCCGCATCAGCGACCGCAGCGGCGAGGGACGCGGCGAGCGCTCCGTTCACCGCGTTGAGCTTCTCGGGGCGATCGAGCGTAATGGTGCGCACGCCCTGCGCCGTCGTGTCGATGAGGAGATGCGGGTAGTCTGGCATGCCGAATGATGGACCCGCGCCCGTTCACTGTCGAGCGCGGGTCCACCGTTCGGTGTGGCGCGATCAGTCCTTCGCGCGCGGATGCGTCGAGGCAACCTGACGTGACAGCTCGGCCGCACGCTCGACGAGCTTGATGAAGTCGGCGCGATAGCCGTCGGCGTCGTCACCGCGCGCACCGCGCGCGAGCGCCACCACGTCAGGCCAGGTGAGCGAACCGGCGTGCGGCGAGTTGCGCAGCAGCATGCCGAAGCCGGCCACGGCGCTGGCGAAGCGCATCGACTCCGACGACTCCATCCGGCGAGCGACCACCGGCTGCGTGACGAGCTGGCTGCGGTCACCATCGGGCGCCTTGTAGCGCATCGCGACGTGCAGCAGCTCGTTCGACGGCGACGCGGCACCAGCGGGACGCTGATAGCGAAGCGCGCTCGCATCGGGCAGGGTCACGTCGAGCCGCTCACCGACCCGGACGATCTCGTAGAGCGCCGTGACGGTGTGGCCCGCGCCGACTTCACCGGCGTCCTTTGCATCGTTGGCGAAGTCCTCGTCGCGCAGCAGGCGGTCCTCGTAGCCGAGCAGGCGATACGCCTGCACCCGCGCCGGGTTGAACTCCACCTGGAGCTTCACGTCCTTCGCCACCGTGATGAGCGTGCCGCCCATCTCGTGCACGAGTGTTTTGCGCGCCTCGAGCAGGTCGTCGATGTAGCCATAGTTTCCATTGCCCGCGTCGGCGAGCTTCTCCATCTTCGCGTCCTTGTAGTTGCCCATCCCGAAGCCGAGGATGGTGAGGAACGCGCCTTCGGTGCGGCGCTGCTCGATCAGGTCGACGAGTGCGCCGTCGCTCGACGCGCCGACGTTGAAGTCGCCGTCGGTGCACAGGATGACGCGGTTGTTGCCGCCGCGGATGAAATTGTGTTTCACGACATCGTAGGCGAGCCGGATTCCCGCACCACCCGCGGTCGACCCGCCGGCCTCGAGGCCGTCGAGCGCGGCGAGGATCCGCTGCTTGTCGCCGCCGGACGTGGACGGAAGCGCCAGCCCTGCACTGCCGGCGTACACGACGATCGCCACGTGATCTGCCTCTCGCAGCTCGTTGACGAGCAGCGCCAGCGACTGCTTCACGAGCGGCAGCCGGCCCGGTCCCTGCATCGAGCCCGAGACGTCGATGAGGAAGACGAGATTGCTCGCCGGTGCACGGCGCATGTCCACGTCGCGAGCCCGCAGCGCGATGCGCACGAGATCGTGCCGAGCGTTCCACGGAGCGGCGGCGATCTCCGTGGTGATACGCAGTGGTGTCTCGCCTGAGGAAGGTGCGGGATCACCGTAGGGGAAGTAGTTCACGAGCTCCTCGATCCGGACCGCGTCCTTCGGTGGCAGCGCGCCCTGGTTGAGGAAGCGGCGGACGTTGGAGTACGACGCGCGGTCCACGTCCACGGAGAACGTCGAGAGCGGTGCGACGATGGGCGAACGGAATGGGTTCTCGTCGATGCGGTCGTAGGCTTCGGTGTTGGATGGCTCGTGCGGGCGACGGATGCCACTCGGCTGCGATGGCGCGATGCCGGACATCTTGCGGACGGCCGTCATTGGCGCGGGCGACGCGGTGGTCGCTCCGACCGTGCCCATCGGCGCGCCCGCGGCGGCGTTCTCGCGGCGCGACTGCGCCGCGCGACTGCGATCGACGCGCGCGTCGCTGGCCTTGTCCACCATGACCGCCTCGAGCTCGGTCGTCGCCGGCGTGAGCGTGACGTTCACGGTGATGGTGTCGCCGCGCAGCTCGATCGGCCTGCGCCACGAGGCGAATCCGATGTGACGTGCGGCGAGCGTTACGTGATCCACCGCACTGGAGCGAGTGACGGTGAGCGCGTAGCGTCCGTCAGCGGCGCTGGCCGCCACCTCCGATCGCCCGTCGATGCCGATGCGCGCCCCAGCGACAGGAACGCCGCCGGTGGTGACGCGTCCGACGACCACGGTGATGGACGCCGTGCGGCGGGCGTCGGCGACGGAATGAACGAGGAGCGTGGAGCCCGCCGCGAGCGGCAGCAGCAGCGCACGCAGCAGAGTAGGAAAGACGAGCATGGCGACCTTGCCGGGTTGGGGTTGCAGTGGAGACGCCGGCGTCGGGCGGCCTTGCACACCGAGGGTAGTGGCTCCGGCCGCTCGCTGACTAGTTCATCGACCAACTATCCAGCGATCGAGATCACCAACGCACCGCTCGAGGACTCAGGATCCAACGCTTTCTCCCACGGCACTGCATCCAGTCTGGTATATATTCCCAGCACCATCACCAACCCGCCAAATGGCTGCCCGCCGCACAACCTCCTCGAGCCGCTCCGCCGCAGGCACCGTCAGTCGCTCTCGCTCCGCCGAGGACTCGACGGCAGCCGATGCGCCGCACGGCTCGCGACCGGAACAGGTGTACGTCAGACTGCGCGACCTGATCGTGCAGGGGCTTCTCGCGCCGGGGAGCCGCGTCGTCGAGACGGAGGTGGCGGCGCGGCTCGGCGTGAGCCGCACGCCCGTGCGCGAAGCGCTGCAGCGGCTCCAGCAGGAAGGGTTCGTCGTCGGCGCACCCGGTGCGCAGCAGGCGCGCCTCACGGTGGCGGCGCTGACGCGCGCCGACGTGCACGAGCTGCTCAACATCGTCGGCGAGCTCGAAGGGCTTGGTGCGCGGTGGGCAGCCGCGCTCGAGCAGGACGACCGGCGCGCGTTGGCAAAGGAGCTCCGCGCGCTGAACCAGGAGTTTCACAAGATGGGGCGCGCCACGCCGCTCGATCACAGCAGCCTGTACGAGGCGGATGAACGACTGCACCGGAAGATCGTCGAGGCCAGTGCTGGTCCTCGCCTCTTCGCGCTGCACGACAGCGTGAAGCCCCAGGCAGAGCGCTACATCCGGATGTACATCAGCATGCTCACGAGCGACATCCGCGCGTCCGTCGCCGAGCACGATGCGATCATCGAGGCGATCGAAGACGGCAAGGTGGACGACGCCCAGGTCGCCGTGCAGACGAACTGGCGCCACGCGGCGCAGCGGATCGCGAAGGTGATCGAGGTGGCTGGGGAGAGGGGGAGCTGGTAGAACGACGGTGGGAGTGGGGAGTGGGGGGTGACTGCAACGGCCTCGGACGCCGAAGCATCCCGACGCTGTAAACTCCCCACTCCCCACTGGTTCGCCTCACCAACTCGCTGTCTTGCTCGCCTCCAGCTCGTCCCTGAGCTTGATGAAGCTCTCATACCGCGCCCTGCTCACGTCGCCGCGTGAGACGGCGGCGCGGACGGCGCAGTCGGGCTCGACGCTGTGCTTGCAATCGGCGAAGCGACATCCTTCCAGGAAGGGGCGCAGCTCCGGGAAGCAGGTGTCGAGCTCAGTGGCGGAGAGCGCCCACATCCCGACCTCGCGAAGTCCCGGAGTGTCTGCGACGTAGCCGCCATCCGCACCGGGCAGTGGATGCAGGTAGCCGCCCACGGTGGTGTGGCGGCCCTTGTTCACCGATTCGCTGATCTCGCCCACACGCAGATCGAGCCCGGTGAACATCGCGTTCAGGAGCGACGACTTGCCGACGCCGGACGGGCCGGTGAGCACGCTCACCTTTCCCGCGAGCACTTCGTGCAGCGCCTCGAGTCCCTCGGCGCGCTTGACGCTCGTGTAGTGGACCGGATAGCCCGCGCGCTCGTAGTCGACCCATCGCGCGCGCGCCGCCTCCGCGCCGCCCACGAGCTCCACCTTGTTGATGACGATGCGCGCCGCGAGCCCGTTCGCTTCGGCGATGACGAGGAAGCGATCGAGCATGCGAGGATGTGGCTCGGGATTCGCTGCCGCGAACACGACGACGACCTGATCGACGTTCGCCGCGACGATGCGCTCCCCCTGCCCTCCGCCTGGGGCGCGGCGCGCGAGGCGCGAGCGACGCGGCAGGATCTCGGAGATCGCCCACACGCCGCCTTCTGCATCGCCTTCCAACAGCACGTGATCGCCGATCGTGAGCTTGAGCGTATCAGCCGCGGCCGAGATCGTATCGCGCCTGAGGGAACCGTCGGCGCGCCGGCCGGAGCTCGACTTCTTGACGCGTCCTCGCAGCGACGCCTCCACGACGGTCTCGTCTTCCAGGCGTACACGCCAGACACCGCCGGTTCCGCTCAGGACGATGCCCCGTGGCGAGCGCGGGGTGGCGCCCTGTTGCTCGTCGTCTCGCTCGTCGGTCACGCGTCCTCCGGTGACGGGTTGCCGTCATCGTGCATCACGTCCCACCACCGGCGCGGCGGCGCACCGCCGCGGCGCTCGTCGATCAGCGCGTGCAACACGCCACGGACCTCGCCCAGCGAGAGCGCGCCGACCACGGCATGCGCGTCGGCTTCGGTATCCGACTCGGCGAGGAACTCGGACTCGAGATGTCCGCTCGGCGAGGCCGCGCCGACTCGGGCCCACTGGACGAAGAGCAGGTAGGCGCCCCACGGATGCTCCGGATGGCCCGTCGGCGCCGTGACGATCTCCACGCTGTACGACAGGCCGTCGGTCCCCTCGAACGCCGCGGGGCGGCCATGAACCGCGCCGTAGCCGCCGATCGTGTTGACGTCGCCGCGACCGTGGTCGGCGGGAAGGTGCTGGCCGGGCACGGCGCGAGCGCTAGCGGCGCGCGTGCAACGCCTCGCGGATCACGTTGCCCGTGATGAACGCGACGTTGGCAGGACGTTCGGCGAGACGGCGCATGAGGTAGGGATACCACTGCGTGCCGAAGGGCACGTAGACGCGGACCTTGTAGCCCGCGCGCACCAGCGCATCCTGCAGATCGCGTCTCACTCCGTAGAGCATCTGGAACTCGAAGCGGTCCTTGTCGATCCGCTGCTCGTTCGCCCAGCGCTTCGCTTCGTTCACCATCGCCGGGTCGTGCGTAGCGATGCCAGGGTAGTTGCCCTTGAGCATCAGCTCGCGCATGGACTTCACGTAGTTGCTGTCGACGTCCTTCTTCCCGGGATACGCGACCGCCGGTGATTCCTTGTAGGCGCCTTTGCAGATTCTCACTCGAGCGCGGAGCTGGTTCATGTGCTCCACATCGGCGAAGGTGCGATACAGGTAGCTCTGGAGCACGACGCCGACGTTCGCCTTGTACACCGGATAGAGTCGCTCCTCGAAGATCTTGAGGGTGATCTCGGTGTACTGGCTCGCCTCCATGTCGATGCGCACGAAGGACTCGTACTGCTGCGCGCGGGTGAGGATGTCCTGCATGACCGCGACGCAGAGCTCGTGGTCGATGTCGAGTCCCATCGCCGTGAGCTTGACCGACACGTTCGCGTCCAGGCGCGACTCGTGGATGCGCGCGAGGATGTCGAGGTACTCGTCGCGTGCCGCGCGGGCCTCGCGCTCGTTGTTCACGCTCTCGCCAAGCAGGTCGAGCGAGGCAGTGATCCCTCTCGCGTTGAGGCCGCGCACGGCATCGAGCGCTTCGGCGAGCGTCTCGCCGGCGACGAACCGATTTGCGAAGTGCTTCGCCAGCCGGTTGTTGCGGACGAACCGAAAAACGCGCGGCTGGTTCGAGAGGTACAGGAGCGTGTCGCGGAGCATTGATCCTCAGTACGACGACGGCCGGCCCATGCCGAAGGAGCTAGGAAGGTAATGGGGGCGCGGGGGGCGCGTATCGCCGCCGTGAACGGTTTTCCGTGATGGGTGAACGGTCACGGCCTCGGGATGACACTGCTCCCGAGGCCTTCAACCGTTCACCCATCACCCATCACCCATCACAAGTTCTCGAGCACGAACCTCGTCAACGACTCGAACGGATGTACCGAGGTGTTCCCGCCCGAGATCGAGTGCGTGCGGTTGGGATACAGAATCATGTAGAACGGCTTGTTGGCTGCCTCGAGCTGGTGGCGAGCTGCATCGTGTTCTGCGGATGCACGTTGTCGTCGCCGGTGCCGTGCACAAGGAGCAGACGAGCCTTCACGCCGTTCACGTATCGCTGCGACGAGCTCTCCCGATAGCCCTCGGGATTCAGCTGCGGCGTCGACATGAAGCGCTCGGTGTAGATCGAGTCGTACAGGCGCCAGTCGGTCACGGGTGACACGACGATCGCCGCCTTGAACAGCTCCCCGCCTCTGCCGGCAACGAGCGAGCTCAGGTACCCTCCGTAGCTCCAGCCCCAGATCCCGATGCGCGCGCGGTCGCCCCAGCTCTGCGCGCCGATCCACTTCGCTGCGTCGATCTGGTCCTGTGACTCCTTCATGCCCAGGTGGAGCTGCGTCGTCTTGCGGAACGCGCTCCCCCGCCACGCCGCGCCGCGATTGTCCACGCTGATCACGACGTAGCTCTGCTGCGCTAGGCTCTGGTGCCAGAGCGTGCGGGAATCGCCCCACGAATCCTTCACGGTGGGGCTGGCCGGCCCGCCATAGACGTACATCAGCACTGGATACTTCGTCGTGCTGTCGAAGTTCGCCGGCGCGACACCGTACGCGTCGAGCTGCGTGCCGTCCGGCATCGGCACCTTGATGAATTCGATCGGCCGGATCGCGAGCCTGGACACTCGCGACTGGAGCCCCGATGTCGACGAGGTCTGCCGGCGTGGGATGCGCTGCACGGCAAGCGAGTCGGTGCCTACCCATTCCATGCGAGCGAGATACTGCCCGCTGTCCGGGCCGACGTCGAGCCACGTCCGGCGGTCGCTCGTGAGATCGACCACGGCGAGCTTCACACGCGAGTTGGGCTCACCGGCTTTCGGGTAGCGAAGCGTGGCGACCTTGGGATAGAGCCCGAGCTCATCGACGATCGGCATCGCCGGCACGGCGCTCTGGTCGAAGCGCCAGAAGGCGATGCGCCGCGAGTCCGGACTCCATCGAAAGGCGTCCTTGAGGCCGAGCTCCTCCTCGTACACCCAGTCCGACGTGCCGTTGATGACGTCGGTGCTGCCGTCGCGAGTGAGCTGCCGCTCCGCACCGGTGGCGATGTCGGTGACGAAGAGGTTGTTGTCGCGCACGAAGCCGACCTTCCGGCCGTCGGGCGAGAACTTGGCGAACATCTGAAGCCCTTTCTTCGCCGAGACGGGACGCAGCTTGCCGGTACGGAAGTCGAAGAGATCGTACAGGCCGCGAGTGTTCGTGCGCCACACCTGCACCCGAGTTGTGAAAGAGCAGCGCCTGGCGCTCGTCGCCGGAGAGCGTCAGCGACTCGACATCGAGCTTCCGGCCATCCGCGGCGAGCTGCTCGGCACGTGCGATCACGGTTTCGCGGCCCGTGGCGATGTCGAAGCGCACGAGCTCGCTCCCGCCGTCCCTGGCGGGGCGCACGTCGATGTACGAGCTGCCGGACGACGACCAGGCGGGGCGCGGGATCGCATCGCCCCGCATGTCGGGAGAGAAGATGCGTTCAACAGTGAGCCGCGTGGGATCGGTGCTCTGGGCGGCGGAGAGAGCGGCGGAAACGCAGACCATGGCGGCGACGAATGAGCCGAGCGCCGCGAAGCGTGCAGATGCCATCAGGAAGCGTGGTGAGAGACGCGCGGTACTACCCCGATAGCGAAGGCGTGGTGCGCGACGGACACCGCTCCGCTGGATACGGAACGAAAAACGGGCCGGCGTAAGCCGGCCCGTTCGCGTGTTCCAGCGAGGGAGTTACTCCTGCTCGAACTTCTCGACCCGATCCGACTTCGCCGGCGCCGCGCCCTTGGCGCGCGTCTCGGCGGCGGCCGCTGGCGGGGCGCCCTTCTCGATGTCCACGCTGACGTTTCGCTGGAAGTCGCTGATGTCCTTGTCTTTCGCTCCTGCGCCGACGAGTGATCGGATGGCGTTGGCGGCGGTCTGCACCGGGACGCCGCGCGACACGATGTCGGCGAGGACGGTGAACGGAAGCGTCAGCGAGCGGCGGAGGCCGGACTGCTTCTTCATCTTCCCCAGTTCGACGACCGGAACGCCGGCGTGCATGGCGGATGCGGCGGCCTTGAGCTCATCGGCCGTGGCCACGGATCCGAGCGCGCGGTGCGCGCTTCCGAGCTCGACGGTGAGCGACCGAACGGCGACGATGATGCGCGGACCGTCCGCGCCCATCGCGAGGCCCTGATACACCTTCTCCATCAACGGCTCGACCGGGATACCCTGCGCCCGCGCGGAGTCCACCAGCGCGGAGATCGCCTTCCGAGTCGGCGCGTCGAGCCGGGCGCCGATACGTGGGTCCTGCGCCTCGGCGGTTCCGAAGGCGGAACCGGCGAGGAGCACCGTCAGAAACCTGCGAGCCGTACGGGGTGTCACTGGGTCGTACCCTCCACGACGAGCGCACTGCTCGGCATACCGAAGTCGTCACCCGAAGAGCGCGGAGCAGTTGGATCGGCGACGTACTGCTTGCCATCGACGAGGAAGGCGTACCGATGCACGCCTGCCCTCACTGGAGCTGAGACACTCCAAACGCCGTTATGGTTTTCTGCCACGAGCGCGGTGTCGTTCAGACCCCAGTTGTTGAAATCGCCCACGACGGCGACGCTGCGAGCGTCGGGCGCGACGAGGACGAACTGGACCGGGATCGGCGAAACGCCGGGTGCATGCGGCTTCGGACGGAGCATTCCGACCGTGACGACGGCGACGATGCCCGCAGCGAACGCCGCGGCCCACGCCGGGCGGCGCGTGATGCTCGCGGCCGCGCCGATCCACGCGACAATCCCGCGCGGACGGCGCTCGGCATACGCCCGGCGCACCCGCACCATCACCCGGCGGTCGAAGGACTCGTCGACGCGCACCGGGTGCTGCAACTCCTGGACGATGAGCTCGAGCGTCGTCCGGCCCCAATCAGGCACTGTGAACCTCCCGCAGCAGAACGCGCAGCCGATCGCAGGCGCGCATGACCCTCATCTTCAAGGCTGAGACACCAACACCGGTGATCTCGGCCATCTCGTCGTAACCCAATTCCTCCACATACTTCAGAAGAAACGCCTCTCGTTGGTCGGCGCTCAACTCTCCCAGCGCGCGCTCGATCTCTTCGCGCCACATCGTCTGCTCGGCCGGATGCTCCTCCGACGCATTGAGCAGGGCCGTCTCGTCATGTACGAACGTCTGGCCTCTGCGCACGCGGCGTGCCCCGCTCGTCCGGCAACGATTGACGAGTATTCGGAACAGCCATGCGCCGAAGCGCTCGGGCTCCTCACATCGCGCAAGCGACCGGTACGCGCGGGTGAAGGCATCCTGAAGCGCCTCCTCCGCATCCTCCCGATTGCCCAGCATGTGCACCGCGTACCTGGCGTACTTGTCCCGATACCGCGAGACGAGAGCGCCGTACGCATTCACCTCTCCGTGCAACACTCGCGTAACGAGTGCAGCATCCGAGCTCTCCATACCTTCTGGACCTTGCATCACCACCTACCGTCACAGTCGAGAACGCGTCGCACGAGCGAGCGTGCGAACACCTTCGGAGGCCGTGTGGCCTATATCACAACTACTCCAAGTCTACGATATCGGATTGCCACGCGCACGATAAAATCGCGCGGAGGTCCGGGCGTGCTCCACCAGTACCCCGGCCGGTTCGAAGCGGCCCGGGAAACGTTCGTTTAGCTGTTCCAGCTGGTCCACGACCCGGGCGGCACCCGTTGCGTCCACGTAGCGGAAGGGGCCACCGCGGAACGGAGGGAAGCCGATCCCGAACACCGCCCCGACGTCGCCGTCACGCGCTGAGCGCAGCACCCCCTCGTCCAGGCAGAGCGCGGCCTCGTTGACCATCGCCAGCACGCAGCGGGACTGGATCTCCCCGGCGTCGGTCTCGCGGCGCTCGGCGCCGCCCGGCAGCACCTCATAGACCGAGGGATCCACCTCGCCCTTCTTGCCGGTCTCGTCGTACTGATAGAAGCCTTTCTTCCCCTTTCGGCCAACTCGCCCCGATTCCACCACCCGCCGCAGTGACTCGCTGGGCGTCATCCGGCCGCCGAACGCCTCGGCGAGCACCTGCCCCACCTTGCCCCCGACGTCGATTCCGACCTCATCGAGCAGGGTGATGGGTCCAACGGGGAACCCGAACGAGGTGAGCGCCGAGTCGATCGCCTCGATACTCGCGCCCTCGTCGAGCAGACGACCCGCCTCATTCATGTAGGCGGAAAGCGCGCGAGTCGTATAGAACCCGGGCGCATCGTTCACGACGATCACCGTCTTTCCCAGCCGCTTCCCGTACGCCACCGCCGTGACCGTCGCGTCGGCGTCCGTCTCCGGCGTGACGATGACCTCGAGCAGCGGCATCTTGTGCACGGGGGAGAAGAAGTGCATGCCGAGCACGCGGTTCGGGCGCTCCGCGACCTCGGCGATCCGGGCGATCGGGATGGTGCTCGTGTTCGACGCGTAGATCGCTTCGTCGGAGAGCAACGGCTCCACTTCGCGCAGCACCTTGTGCTTGAGCGCGAGGTCCTCGAAGACCGCTTCGATCACGAGCGTTGCGTGACCGAAGCCGGTGTACTCGGCGGTTCCGCCGACGAGGACGAGCTGGTCCTCGTACTCGAGCTTCGTGATCTGCTTCTTCTTGAGTCGCTCCTTGAGCACCTCGCTCACGGCGGCGATGCCCTTCCCGACGCGCGCGAGGTCGGTGTCCTTGAGGCGCACGGGGGTGCGCTGCTGCACGGCGATCGACGCGATGCCCGCGCCCATGAATCCCGCGCCGAGCACGCCGAGTGTTTCGACCTCGGTGGGCGGAGGCGCGACGCCTTCGACGCCCGCGTCCTTCTTGAGCGACGTGGTAGCGAAGAAGAGGAACATGAGCTCCTTCGCGACGTCGCTCATGGCGAGCTCGCCGAAGGCGCGCGATTCCTCGCGGTAGCCTGCCTCGCTGCCGCGATCGTAGCCGATCTGCACGGCGGTCAATGCGGCGAGCGGGGCGGGATAATGGCCCTGCGTCTTTTCGAGCGCGCTCTCGCGCGCCTTCCTGAACACGATCGAGCGCCCGATCGGATTGTCCTCGAGCAGTATGCCCGCTGCGCCGCGATCCTTCGGCGAGTGGCGCGGCTCGAGCGTACCGGCGGCGAGCTTGATGACGCGGTCCATCGCGACGTCGCGCAGGATGGCCGGGTGCACCAGCTCGTCCACGAGGCCCATCTGGTAGGCCTTCTTCGCGCGGATGTTGCGCCCGGTGAGAATCATGTCGAGCGCGCGCTGAAGGCCGATCAGGCGGGGCAGCCGCTGCGTGCCTCCGGCGCTCGGCATGATGCCGAGCTGCACCTCGGGGAGCGCGAGCACCGTCTTGGGATGGTCGGTGGCGATGCGGTAGCGGCAGGCGAGTGCCGTTTCCAGCCCTCCGCCGAGACACGCCCCATGAATCGCGGCAACGACCGGGACGCGCAGCGTCTCGAGCCGGGCGAGCAGCGCCTGGCCGCCACGAATGAGCGCCTCCGCTTCGGACGAGCTGGAGAGGGACAGAAATTCGTCGATGTCGGCGCCGGCGATCCACGTGTCCGGTTTGGCGGAGATGAGCACCACGCCCTTCACCGTCGTGTCGCTCTCGATGCGGCCGAACAGCTCGGCGAACTCACCGCGCATGGTGGCGGTGACCTTGTTCACCGGCTCGCCCTGGAGATCGATCGTGACGATGGCGACGCCGTCCTCGTGGTCCAGCCGGAGCGTCTGCATCATTCGCGCTCCACGACCATGGCGTGACCCATTCCACCGGCGGCGCACACGGTCATGAGGCCGAACTGCCCGCCGCGACGGTGCAGCTCGTTGCACAGTGTGGTGAGGATGCGGCCCCCCGTCGCGCCGAATGGATGGCCGATGGAGAGCGAGCCGCCCATGACGTTGAGCTTCGAGCGATCTACTTCGCCCACAGGCTGACTGAATCCTGCGCGCTCGGCCCACTCGCGCGAGGCGAGGCCCTTGAGGTTGCAGAGCACCTGCGCGGCGAACGCCTCGTGCATCTCGACGAGGTCCATGTGCGCGAGCGTCAACCCCGCTCGCTGTAAGGCGACGGGCGCGGCGAGCACGGGCCCCATGAGCAGTTGCTCGCCCGGGTCGAGCGCGGCATAGCTGTAGCTACGGATGTAGGCGAGCGGAGTGTATCCGAGCGACTTCGCGCGCTCCTCGCTCATGAGGAGCACCGCGCTGCCGCCGTCAGTCAGCGGTGATGCGTTCCCCGCGGTCACGGTGCCGTTCTTTCGATCGAACACGGGCTTGAGTGCGCGGAGCTGCTCGATCGAGGTGTCAGCGCGGATGCCGTTGTCCGACGTCATCGGCTCGAATCCGGGCGGCACGAAGACGGGGACGATCTCGGCGGTGAGGCGGCCGTCCTGGGTGCCGGCGGCCGCCAGGCGGTGCGAGCGGAGCGCGAACTGGTCCTGCTGCTCGCGCGGGATGTGGTTGATCTTGGCCATCTTCTCGGCCGATTCGCCCATCGACTCACCGGTGGACGGCTCGGCGATGGCGGGCGTGATCGGCACGAGATCGCGCGGGCGAACGCGGGCGAGTGCCTTGACCCGCCCGCCGAGGCTTTTGGCCTTCGACGCAGCGACGAGGGCGTCGCTCATGCCGCGCGAGTGGAGGATCGGAACGTTCGAGAGCGACTCCGCGCCACCGGCGATGATGACGTCGGCGTGGCCGAGGGCGATCTGGTCGGCCGCGTCGGTGATCGCCTGGTTGGCCGATGCGCACGCGCGACTGACGGTGAAGGCCTGGCAGCCCTTCGGCAGCATCGGGAGCAGCGAGACCTCGCGCGCGATGTTCGGCGCGATGACCGAAGGGACGACGGTTCCGTAGACGATCGCCTCGACGAGTTTGCCGTCGATCTCGGAGCGCTGGAGGAGCTCAGCGACGCAGAGCTTGCCGAGCTCGATCGCGGTGAGGCGCTTGAGGGTGGTCCCGGACTTGGCGAACGGGGTGCGGATGCCGGAAACGATCGCGACGCGGCGGAGGGAGGGCATACGCAAAGGTAGTATCACTCCTGCGCGCGGGTAGAACTCGTACTCAACTGCCACTGCTGTACGCGGGTAGAACGAGTAGGGAGTATCCAGATTGGCATATACGCCCCCAGAATGCGTGGTGGGCCGTCCGTGGATATGACGTCTGACCGTCGCAGCGCGTGGGCAAACCCTTTTTGGCGAGGTGGGGTCAGAGTCGCGACTCTGACCCCGGGCT
>JBDTOD010000117.1:0-14201 GCA_039933415.1 bacterium | reverse complement strand
CTCGCCGAGCAGGTAGAAGTCGCCGAGCCGGATGGCGTAGTCGAGGTAGCGCCGATCGCGAGTCATCCAGTAGATGCGGGACAGCACGAGAAGCATGTCGCCGTTCACCTCCGGATCCAGCGAGACGATGCGTCCATTCGGGGTCTCGACCGGAGCGTATCTCCACAGGTCGTCGACGATACCCATCATGCGCGCGCGCCACGGCGTTGCGCCGAGCAGCTCGGTAATCGGCATCAGCGCGTCCTTCACGTACTCGGAGCCGCCGAACATGATCGAGGCGGTATCGACTCGCGCCTCGGAGAATCCGCGCTTGGAGAACGAGTACGTGTCGGGAAGGCGACCGAGCCGCGACGTGAGCGCCGTCTCGGTCAGCAGCATCTCCTGCATTCCGCCGGCATACAGCGCGGGGCGCGTGAACCAGGCGGTGAGGACGAGGAAGGGAAACAGATCGGCGGCGCAGTCCTTCGCATTCCAGATGTCGCTGTCCGTCGTCGTGTTGCGTGGCAGCAGGCCGGAGCGCGGATCGGCGAGGGTGAGCCAGTCCATCATGAGCCGGTCCGATCGCTCGAACGCTTCGTTGGCGAGTCGTCCGTTCGTCGCGGCTCGCGCGAATGCCGCCGACTCGCTGTCGGGGATGCGCTGCGCACCGGCGATCGTGGCTGGCGCCGCCAGCATGATCGCGGCGGCGCAACGGCGGATGCGACCGAGAGTGGAGCTCATCTTCATCGGCGACGACGCGAGGTGAGAGACAGCGAATCGCGTTGAGGCAGCGGTCCGCCTACTTGCCAACGAGCCTCGCGAACACCTTGAGTGCACGGATGCCGTAGCGATGGGCGGCGTAGGCCATCACCACCAGGAGGATCACCAGAAGGATCACCTTCACCACCGTCCAGGGCCGGCGATACCACGGCTTCCCCGACACGAACAGCTGCGGGATGAGCAGCGGATCGCGGTCGAAGGTGTTCTTCGGCGACTTGGCTGGTGACTTGACGTTCCGAGGAACGTCCGCGAGACCTGGCGACATCGTGGGGGTCGAGAGTGACTTGGCGACCGGTAAGCCAAGATCAAATGAACACAACGATCGCGCAAGCTCTGGTAGTGCCCTGGCCGCTGTACTACAGTCGCACGCGTGGCCAATGAATTGTAGCGCAGATCACAATGCAATAATGGGAGCACTCCGATGCGTGCATGCCTTACCGTGCTTGCCGTCGCCCTCTCGAGCCACATCGGCGCGGCGCCGGCCGCCGGCCAGACCAGGACGGAACCGCTCTCGCTCTGCGTTCGCGGCGCTGCTTGCCGCACACGTTGGCGATCACCAGACGCTGTTCCGGCGCGTGCAGCTCGACCTCGGCACGAGCGATGGTGCGCGACTCGCGACGGACCAGCGAGTACTCCGATTCAAGGACGCCTCCGACCTGGGTCTCGCCGCACTGCTGTTTCAGTACGGCCGCTATCTGCTCATCGAGGCGAGCCGGCGCGGCGGACAGCCAGCCACGCTCCAGGGTCTGTGGAACGACAGCAACTCGCCGCCGTGGGACAGCAGGTGGGCGGTGAACATCAACACCGAGATGAACTACTGGCTTGCCGAGCCGGCCAATCTCGTCGAGCTCACCGAGACCCTGTTCGGGATGCTGCGCGACGTGTCCATCACTGGAGCGACAACGGCGCGCGAGCACCGCGGGGCGCGCGAGGATGGGTGCTGCATCTCAACACGGATCTCTGGCGAGGGACGGCACCGATCAACGCCTCCATCATGGGATCTGGCCGAGCGGAGACGCGTGGCTCGGCGATGGGCCCGACGATGGATCATCAGATCATCCGCGAGCTGTTCGCCAACGTCATTCGCGCGAGCGAGGTGCTGGGTGTCCACGCGACGCCGGATCTGTTCGCGGCCGCCCGTCGCTCGCTCGTGATGCGCGATGACGGCGGCACCATCGACGCGCGGAGGGACGCGCGAACGCATGCGCTCGCTTGGATGCAAGTGACCAACTCGTGCCCCGCGA
Source organism: bacterium (assembly GCA_039933415.1). Classification (GTDB taxonomy): domain Bacteria; phylum Gemmatimonadota; class Gemmatimonadetes; order Gemmatimonadales; family Gemmatimonadaceae; genus AG11. Next base: position 12,198 of record JBDTOD010000117.1, on the reverse strand, counting down.
AGTTTGGGTGGCGACAAGACCGTGTGAATCAGGTCGCCTCGCGCTCGTGGCCACTGACTTGCACACGCTCGTCCACCGATCGCCGCGTCCGATGTGGGACGCGGGTATACTCACCGAAGAGGTCTGCTTCAGCCGAGAGAGCTCAACTCGAGGCGGCCAGTGCTCGGTACGGAACGTGGAGGAAGTGGAATGATCGATCGTGCGAACCAGGATGCTGTGTACGAGCGGTACGCAGAGCTGACCGGAATGGCTTCCCAGCTCACCACACCGTCTCGGCATCACAGTGATTTGGTCGATATCTGGTTCGGAGTGCAATGGGCCGAGCACGACGCGGAGTGGGACGAGTCCTTCGCGCGTCTTTCCAACGGCCGGCGACCCGACCCGGACACGCCCAGCTACTTTGGTCTGTTCGCGCACACCGCGAACAACGGACTGATCGTTGCGCGGCAGGTGAGCGCCGATCGCGCCGTCTGGCGCAAGGTGGAAGTGGAGGCGTCGGCCCTCATCGAGATCGTGAACCTCGACGTCGCCACGCGGCGCGCACCGCCGCCAACACCACCATCCAGACCGAGCGGCTGGAGCCTTCGCATGCGTGAGGCGACCTCGTTTCTCATGTCGGTGCTCTGGCTCGGCGAACAGAAGCCGAGGCTCGAGTCGGTGACGAAGCTGCCGATCCAGGTGCACGGGTCGTCGAGCGCGGGTCGCTGAGCGGGGTCGGCGTCGCCAACGCAGCAGCCGATCGATCGTGCGCCAAGGCGCGCACCACGGCCCACCTGTGGCGAGGCACTCCGATGGCACTTCGAAGCTTCGAGGATCGCGAGGGAAGGGCGTGGCGAGTGTGGTCCGTCGACGCGCCGCCACCCGACACCACTACCGGAAAGCGCCCGATCGAGAACGCGGCGCGCGATCAGTCGCCGACATCTGACCCTACCGACGGTCGCGACGATGACGCGCGGGCCTGACGAGCTGGTCGGCGCGAGCGCCTAATAGATCCGACGTCCGTCGCGCTGTCGGCTCACGTCGAACAGCGTACCGATCGTCATGAGGGCGAACGCGCGCCGCGGGAGCACGTCGCTCCGCACCACGGGATAGCCCACATCGATGCGGATGCTGTTCACACCGCCGTTGGCCGAGAGCACGCGGAATCGCGCGCCGATCACTCCTGCGCGAAGGCGACCGTCGGGCACGTCCTCGACTCTCCACCTATATGAGCCGGCAAAGAAACCACCCGCGTCGAGAACGGAGATTCCGCCAACGTAGGCGAGATGCACGCTGCGCTCGGCGGATGCGGCGAACGAGCGACCGCCGCGCGCCGCGTAGCCCGGCAGGGCGGGCGCCGAATAGTCGGCGATCTGCATCAGTGAGAGCCCGCGCAGATCCGGATCGATGTCGATGAGCTGCTCGGCGGTCGCGCGAAGTCCCCACATCCCTCGCGCTGCCTCGGCGTACCACGCAATCGAACCGCGCGCGATGTGGTTCGCGTCGACACCGCGACCCGCGTAGCCGGAGAGCCATCCATCGGCCATGAGGATGCGCCCGCGTCGCGGAATCCAGACGCGTCCGATCCACGAGTCCAGCTTGAGCGCAGGCGAGCCGACCACGCGCTCGCGTCCCGCACCGAGCATGACGTCGGACTCCCAGCCGAGCGGTACGTCGAGGAAGCCGCGGTTCGGGACCACCCACGACGCAGTGTCGAACTGCGCGGTCCGTCGCATCATGCCGACGTCGACGCCGATGAAGCTCCTCGCGCGTGTTTCGCCAGGCGTGCGCATGCGCGCGGGCGAGGGTATCGACGCGGCGCTGTCCATCTCCGCGCCAACGAGGAGCGTCGTCGACGACGTGACGGCGTGGCCGACACGATGCCCGACGAGTGCCATGGCGTTCAGCGTGTGCAGCGCGCGCTCGGTCGCGATTGTATCGCCAAATGACAAACGCGCGACGTTCGCTTCGGCGCGCCATCCATCGAAGACGCTGTACTCGTGCTTGCGCACGCCGGCGCGGAAGGAGTGCGATCCGCCGAGGCTCGCGATGCGGAGGTTGCCGGCGACGTCGCTCCCGAGCACCCAGGGATCGCTGAGCGAAACGGCGGCCCCGCGTCCCCGGATCGACATCTCGTGAGTGACCGCGAAGGTGCGGCCGGTGCCGAGAATGTTCTTGTCCTCGAACCCGAACGAGAGCAGGGAGGGAGTCTTCAGCTTGACCGTGGGACGCATCGTCCACGCATCGTGGCTGCGCACGACCAGTGTCACTCCGCCGTCCGCGCTGCACCGCCGCGCGGTGACGACCACGTCGGTGAATAGCCGCTGGCGACGGAGGCGTCGCATTGTTTCGGCCACTCTCAGCGTGTCCACCGTGTCGCCCGGCGCGAAGAGCAGCTGGCGGCGGATCGTGCGGTCTCGCGACACGATGTGCAGGTGATCAAACGCGCCGGCGGGGCCGGGCAGGTGGGCCCCGTCGGCGACGATGTCCACCGCCGTGATGCGCGCGCCGCTGAGCGGGGCGAGGGACGAGCGCGACTCGACCAGCGCGCATTCCTCGGCCCCGGCGGACGCCGTGGCGAGGCACGCGCTCACCGTCGAGCACGCGAACAGACGAACGGCGAAATGCAGCGGACGCGGCGGTGGGAGCCGGCGGGGTTCGGCTGGGTGATGAAACGGACGACGCCCCCGTGAACGTCGCCCGTTGACTCAGATAGTGTCGTCCCGAACTAGCCGGCGAACAAGTGCGACTTTCATGCACCCGCCGTCAAAGGAACGGGGACTGCCTCACCGCGACCGGAGCTGGATCACCCGGGCGCTCCGCGTCGTCTCCCCGCTGGTCCGCCCGAGGGCGACGGTCACCCGGTACTGTCCGGGCTCGAGGTTGGCCAGGTCGAGCGAGATGGCGCGGGACACGGGAGCGCCCGCGCGGGACGGTCGCGCATCGTTCCACTTGAGGCGGAGCGGACTGTCCGGTTGCGCCAGCCCGATCCGCTGCCGCGCCCCGCGCAGCCAGCTCCGGTCGATCCGCTCGACGGTGACGGAGACGTCGAACGCCTCCCCGGCGTCGGCCACGCCGTAGGTTTCCCAGTAGAGGCCGACCGGGGTGGTGCGAACGACCGTGTCGCCGGGGATCGCCGTCGCGAGCGCCGAGTTGAGCGACTCGGGTGGCTCGACGCCGGGCCGGTAGAGCAGCACGTCCGAGAGTGAGAGTCCGAGCGTCCGAGGCGGCACCGCGTAGAGCGCCCGCGCTCGCGCGAGTGTTCGCGTCGTGGTGTCGGCCACGTCGACGCCCGCCAGCTTGGGCGACGCGGCGAGGATGAGGACAGCATGTCCTGTTCGATCACCCGCCACGCCAGACACCGTCGTACCGTCGTCGAGTGTCGCGCCGATGGTGGCCGTGGTGGCGGCGCCGAGCGAGTCGTCGGTGACGGAGTACGCGGCGACGAGCAACGTCGAGTCGCCGCGGCGGAATCGCGCGATCTGCACCGAGAGCGGGCTCACGCGTCGCACCAACCGGGGCGCGAACCGCGATTCGGCGAACTTCGCGCGCAGGTCCCACGCGTCGTCCGTCGCAGTGGCGGACGTATCGAGGAGTGCCTCTTCCGGGGCGAAGGCGAAGCTCGGCACCGCCTCGTGCTCGACGACGTTCAGCTCAGCGCCCAGCCTGAGATCGTTGTGCTGAAGACGGCTCCACCCGACCGGCCACCCATATCGGAGCAGGAGCTCGGCCTTGTCGCGGCCCCAGCTCGTGGGCTGAGGCGTGACGGCGTGCTCAGCGAGTCGAGCCTGCACGCGTCGAACGTAGAACTCGGTCCGCCACTCGTTCGCTGGCTCGGAGAAGCGGGGACGGCTCAGGAGCCAGTACCGCTCCTCCACCGGCGCGCGCGCGTCGCACCCCAGCTGCTCGTACCAGTGGCGCGTGCGCGAAGGCAGGAGCACGGAGATGTCGCGCCAGTCGCAACGCTCGCGCTCCGGCATCGCGACCAGCGCGCCGGCGAACGCCGATTCCGCCGCGCCCGATTGGCCGAGGACGTGATCGGCGTAGCCTGTGAGCGCGAGACACCACCACGTGGTGGCGCGACAGGCGCGCGCGGCGCTGTCCGCCTGCGCGGGATGTCCCGCATCGATGCGATAGTGCACTCTCATTCCGGCGACCCATTCGTCGCCCGGATGCAGCACGCTGAGCGAGTCGAGCGTGCCAAGCAGCTCCTGGCGACGACGCGAGATGACGCGCGACTCGGGAGGGAGATCGAACGGGACCTCATCGTACCACCAGCAGAAGCGACCGAGATTGACGTCGCAGCGGCCGGGGGATCCACCGCTCTCCGAGAGGTTGTTGCGTCTCGCTCGCTCGAAGGATGCCTGCGCCGAGCGCGCGCGCTTGAGGTCGCGCAGCGAATCGGCGGCGTGACTGACGGCGACTCCCTGCATCGGCTGCGCGGGGACCGTGGTGTAGCCGAGTTGCAGCGCGAGCGTGAACAGCGCGAGGTGCATCGCCGTGACCTCCTGATGCTCGATCGACCCTCAGAGCCGCCGCGCCGTCATCGCGGCGACGCGCCAGCGAGCCTAGCGGAAGAAGTACAGCAGTGCCGCGAGCTCGAGCGTCGCCATGACGATGCCGAACACGAGTGCCGCGCGAATGTCGCGGCGTGTTCGCGCCTGATCTTCCTTCACCGGCGACGGCGAGTCCATGCCCAATGCTAGCGATTCGGCGCGGCGCCGTCGAGCTTGAACGGTCCACGTGGGCGCGGACGCCGCGCGCACTTCGTCACCGATGGAGATGCACCGACGAGTTCTGTACGATATTGCCGCCGCGGCAGCGCTGGCCGCGTCACTCGCCGCGTGCGAACGCCCGACGGCGCCCGTCGCGTTCGTCTACGCCGACCGGCCGGTGACGGTGCCGTCGTACTCGTCCGGCTGGCTCGAGGTGAGCGTGGGGAGCGCCCATTCGTGCGGCATCCGGGTCGATTCCACCCTCTTCTGCTGGGGCTCCAACGCCAGCGGCCAGCTCGGAGTGGCGCTCGCGCGGGGAACCTGCGGTCGCAACGCCGGCGCGTGCGAAGCCTCGCCCCGCGCCGTTCCGATGACCGAGCCCACCACGCAGGTGAGCGCGGGCGACCGGCACAGCTGTGCCGTCGCGGTTTCGGGCACCCTTCGTTGCTGGGGTGAGAACATCCAGTTCCAGACGGGCGTCGAGGCGCTCACGTACGTTGCCACCCCGACGGTCGTGCTCCCCGGGGCGCGTTTTCTCCAAGTGGCTGCCGGCGCTACGCACAGCTGCGCGCTTCGCACCAACGGCGTGGTGTATTGCTGGGGCGAGGGGCGACTCGGCGCGCTCGGTCGCGGCGACTCCGTCTCGAGCGTCATCCCGCGAGCGATCGCCAGCGACCGGCAATTCTCCCAGGTGAGCGCAGGACGCTGGCGAAGCTGTGCCGTCGCGACCGACTCGACGCTCTGGTGCTGGGGCAGCGAATGGGAGAGCGCGATGGGCAACACCGACTACTTCCACGAGCGACTGCTTCCGCATCGCATCGACGGCGTGCCGCCGATGCGATCGGTGAGCGTGGCGGGCTCGTCGATCTGCGCCGTGAGCACCGACGACCGCGCGTTCTGTTGGGAATCCAACGCGTTCGGTCAGCTCGGCATCGGAAGCCAGGAGGGCACCGCGACGCCGACTCCGGTTCTCTCATCCGAGCCGCTGCGAGGCGTGTCCGCCGGCATCATCCAGAGCTGCGGTCTGTCGCGAGACGGCCGAGCGCTCTGCTGGGGCAATGACACGTTCGGTCAGCTCGGCATCCCGCGTACGGGCGAGCGCTGCGGCGATCTCGAGTGCAAGCGCGCGCCGGCCAGCGTGTTCGGTGAGCAGCGCTTCGTCAGTGTCTCCACGGGCGCCGGAACGCACAGCTGCGGCGTGACGACGACGTCGGCACTGCTCTGCTGGGGGCTGGGATCCGAAGGCCAGCTCGGCGACGGGTGGATCCGGGATCGCCAGAGCCTCCCGGTCGGCGTGCTGGCGCCATCGCCCTGAACGTCGCTTCTCCAACGCCTCCGCGTCTCGGCGTGAGAATGCGGGTGCGGATGCCGTTCGAGCGAGCCAGTGGAACGACGGAGAACCACACGTCGAGACTCGCGCTGTTACCGATTGCCCTTCCTGCCGATCCTGTGAATAGGCGCGCGCTCGTTTCTCTACTCCCGTTCCACGACCGACGATGGATCAGATCACTGAAGTCGAGTCCAATCCTACCGACCCCGACGCGCTGGCGAGGCTGCGCCGCTTCGGCGGCGACAAGCTGCTGCGCGAGATGATCGAGCTTTATCTCCAGGCCGCGCCAGAGCGCATGGCCGCCGCGCGTGTGGCGACGGAGAACGGCGATCGACCGGGCGCTGAGCTCGCGCTGCACTCGCTCAAGTCGAGCTCAGCGCAGCTCGGGGCGGCGCGCGTCGGGAAGCTCAGCGAGCGTGGGGAGAACATCGCCCGGGCGGGCTCGCTCGTCGGCGTTCACGAGATCCTGAACGAGATGGAGACCGAGCTCGTGAAGGTCACCGCGTGGCTCACGAGCGTGCGCGAGGCGGCGGTCGCATGAGACATCTCGCCGTGGTGGAAGACAACGCCGACAACCGACTGCTGCTCCAGGCCATCCTCGATGGCGAGTACTCGCTCGTCGAGTACGACAACGGGATCGACGCGTTGGCAGGACTGCGGGCATCGATGCCGGAGCTCGTGCTACTCGACATCTCGCTCCCGGGAATGGACGGCAACGAGATCCTGCACCGCATTCGCGCCGATGAGCAGCTGTGCCATCTGCCGGTCATCGCGCTCACGGCGCATGCGATGGCGGGCGACCGCGAGAAGTATCTCGCGCATGGATTCAACGACTACATCACGAAGCCGATCGTCGACGAGTCGATCCTCCTCGGTGCCATCCAACGGTGGCTCCCGCCACGCAGCGACGAACTCGGCTGACGCGACTGCTGCGGCCCGAACACCGCAGTGATTTTAACGCGAAGCGCGAGACGAGGTGACGCGAGCCGGTCCGGCGTCGTCTATCACTATGTAAGGCGCTCGATGCCGCAGCGGCTCGGCGACGCCCAGTCAACTCACCTGCCCGCCGCACTCGCTCATGCCAAAACTCTCTCCAGCCGTGCAACGGCTCGTCCTGGCGTTCACGACGGGCCTCTTCCTCGCCTGCGCCGCACACGTGAGCGCGCAGGGCGACACGATCCCGCTCAGCTCGATCGAGCCGTAGTCGGGGGGATCCGGTCGGACGACGAGATGGCGGCGCTACGCTTCGCGTAGCGCCGCCATCGGTGTTTCCCGGAACACGTCGCGTCCCGTGAGCAACCCGATGCTCACCGCCACGGCGATCATCAGCAACGCCACGAGCAGCGCGGGCACGACCGCGGGCTGGAATGGCTGCTTGAACACGAAGTGCATCAGCGCCCACGCGCCTCCCACGCTGAGCACGACGCCAACGAGGCTGCCCAGCGTCCCGAGCAGCAGATACTCGGCGAGCATGATCCGTCCCACCTGACCTCGAGTTGCGCCGAGCACCTTGAGCAGCACCCCCTCGCGCAGCCGTTCGCGGCGCGTCGCGCTCACCGCGCTGAACAGCACCGGAATGCCGAGGGCCAGGCTCAGGCCGGCCATGAAGCGGATGGCCGCGGTGACCTTGTCGAGTACGCGACCGACCGTCTGCTGAATGAGCGTGAGGTCGAGGCTCGACACGTTGGGGAAGCGAGTCACGATGTCGCGCTGCAAATGCCCCACCGCGTTTTCTCCGCGCACGTCGGCGAGGAAGACGTATTGCTTCGGCGCCTTCTCGAGTGCGCGACGCTCGAACACGATGAAGAAATTGGGCTCGAATCGCGTCCAGTTCACCTCGCGGAAGCTCGTGACGCGGGTGGGAATCTGTACGCCCTGCACGTCCCACGTGATCGTGTCGCCGATGACGAGCTTGATGTCGTCGGCAACGGAGACGTCGACAGAGATCTCCGGCAACGCCGGCGCTCGCGTGCCTCCCGTGTGGAATCTGCCGGTCACGACCTTCTCGGACGGCACGATCTCGTTGCGGAAGGTCGACCGGAACTCGCGCCGCATCACCCAGCCCGCGCGCCGCCGCCGGCGCGTCGTATCGCCGACGATGCGACTGGACGGCACGCCATTGATCGCGGCGATCTTCATCGGCACGATCGGGGTGCGCTGGACGATCGTGTATCCCTGTGCGCGAATCAGCGAGTCGAGCGGCTCGTTCTGATCGTCCTGCACGTCGAAGAAGACGACGTTGGCGCGCGACTCGTCGAGCTTGAGGTTCACGCTGCGCAGCAGGTTGTGCTGCACCTGATAGACGGTGCTCATGAGGAACACGCCGAATCCGAGCGCCAGCACGACGGCGCGCGTCTGGTTGCCCGGTCGGTAGAGGCTCGCGACGCCCTGGCGGAGCACGAAAGGCCAGCGTGGCCGCACCAGGTGACGCGCCGCTGCGCTCAGTCCCGCCGCCGCCACATAGAGCAGCATGACGGCGATCCCGATCGCCGCCGAGAAGCCGAGTCCGCGCTGCGGATCGTCGGCGCGCGCGACCCCGAGCGCCACCACACTCAGCACGATCGTGAGCGCGACGAGTACGCGGATGGGGTCGAACTTCGCACCGCGCAGCGCATCCGCATCGCTCTGGCGACGCAGCGTCTGAAGTGGGCTCACGTTGCGCAGCGCGATCAGCGGCCGCATCGCGAACACGAGTGCGACCCAGAGTCCGACGAGCAACCCCGTCGCCACGGCCGTGGGCTCGACCGACACGCGCACATCCACCGGCAGGAACTCGGACAGCACGCCAGGCAGTGCGAGCTGGAGGCCCACCCCCAGCACTGCACCGGCCGCCGCGCCGATCAGTCCCATCACCGCGGCTTGCAGCAGATAGATGCCGAGCACCTGGCGGCTCGTCGCACCGAGACAGCGAAGGATCGCGACCGTGTCGATCTTCCGCATGACGAACGCGTTCACACCGCTCGCGACGCCGATCCCACCGAGCAGCAGCGCGACGAGCCCGATCACGCTGAGGAAATCGCGCAGCTGGTCGATGGCCTGCGAGAGGTTGAACTCCGTCTGTGCCGCGGTGCGCATGCGCATCTGCGCGGAGTCGAGGCGGTCCTTGAAGCGAAAGGCGAATCGCGTGGCGGGGAGCGCAGGCGTGAGCTTGAGCAGGACCTCGTGCTCCGCGCGGCTGCCGAACATCATCAGCGACGTCTTGTCGAGATACTTCATCGGGATGTAGATGCGCGGCCCGATCGCCGATGTGACCGAGACGTCTCCCGGGACGCTCACCAGCGTGCCGATGATCGAGAACCTCGCGGTCCCGATCGCCACGGTGTCGCCGATGTGCGCGTCGAGCGCGGTGAGCAGCGTCGGATCGACGAGCGCATGTTGCCCCGACTGCAGCTCACCCCACTTGCCCGCCGGCGCGGTGATGATCTCGCCATAGAACGGATAGCCCGGCTCGACCGCGCGGATCTGGGCCAGGCGTGTTCCGCCCGTTCGCGGCACGATCGCCATCGACGCGAACGTGCTCACCACCGTCACCTTGACGAACTCGCGACGGAGCGAGTCGAGGGCGAGGAGGACCGGCGGCGGGATCGTCTGTCGCGACGTGATGGAGACGTCGCCGCCGAGCAGCGCTCGCGCCTGCTCGCGCACACTGCGCTGCGTGTTGCTCGCGAAGGAATCGATCGCCACCAGCGCAGCGACGCCGAGCGAGATGGACGACATGTAGAGCAGGAGCCGGCGTCGAGCGGTGCGGCTCTCGCGCCAGGCGAGGTCGAGCAGGCGGGCGGTGCGCATCGTCGTCGTCTCGCTCAGTCGGAGAGCGCGGCCGCGGGCGCTTCATCCGTCGACGCGTCGGCCGTCGCGACGGGTGCGTCGCTCACGACCGCGCCGTCGGCGAGCCGGATGATGCGCTGCGCGCGGCGCGCGAGGGTCAGGTCGTGGGTGACCAGCACGATCGTCGTGCCCGATTCGCGATTGAGCGCCTCCAGCAGCTCGACGATGTGGGCGCCGGTCTCGCTGTCGAGGTTGCCGGTCGGCTCGTCGGCGAAGAGTAGCTTGGGCGCGTTGCTGAACGCCCGCGCGATCGCAACACGCTGCTGCTCGCCGCCGGAGAGCTGATTGGGAAAATGATGCAGCCGGTCGCCCAGTCCGACGCGCGCGAGCAGATCGCGCGCGCGCTCGGCGGCGCCATCGTCGCCGCGAAGCTCCAGCGGCACCTGCACGTTCTCGAGCGCCGTGAGCGTCGGGATGAGTTGAAAGCTCTGAAACACGAACCCAACTTTCGCCCCACGCAGGCGAGCGCGCTGATCCTCGCTGAGGGTGGTGAGGTCCGCCCCGTCCAGCAGCACGCTGCCGCGCGACGGCACGTCGAGGCCGGCGAGCAGCCCCAGCAACGTGGTCTTCCCGCTGCCGGACGGTCCCACGATCGCGACGAATGCACCGTCGGGGATCGTGAAGTTGACGTCGCGCAGCACGGCCAGGCGGTGGTCGCCGCTCTGGTATTCCTTCGTCAATTGACGAGCTTCAAGCATGAGATCTCTGCAAAGGTCGATCGTCGTGGTGCTGGGCGTGTTCTGTGTCGGCTGCTCGGATGCGAAGAGTGCGGCGCGCGAATCGGCTCCCCCAATCAAGCCTCCCGCCGCCGCCGAAGGTCCCAGCGCCGCCGCACCGGGCGCGGACGCCGCCTCCGGCGAGCGCCGGACCATTCTCTTTCTCGGGACCTCGCTCACCGCCGGGCTCGGACTCGACCCGGATAGCGCCTACCCGCAGCAGCTCCAGCGCAAGATCGACGCGCGCTCGCTTCCGTACCAGGTCGTGAACGCGGGAGTCAGCGGCGAGACGTCGGCGGGACTGATGCGGCGACTCGAGTGGGTTCTCCAGGGCCGGGCGGACGTGATCATGGTGGAGACGGGAGCCAACGATGGACTGCGCGGGCTTCCGGTGGCGTCCACCAAGGTCGCCATCGGCGACATCCTGACGCGGATCAAGCGCGAGCGTCCGAACGCGACGGTCGTGCTCGCCCAGATGGAAGCGCCGCCCAACCTCGGCCGAGAGTATACGTCCGCATTCCACAAGATGTTTGCCGACCTCGCTCGCGAGCACGGTGTCGTGCTCCTCCCCTTCTTCCTGAACGGCGTCGCGGGCTTCCCGGAGTTCAACCAGGCCGACGGAGTGCACCCGAACAACGAGGGCGAACGGATGGTCACGGAGAATGTCTGGCGCGTGCTGCAGCCGCTGCTGATGCCTCGGCCCGCCGCGGACATGCCCGTGGCACCGCGCGCGAGCAACTAGTGTGACGCGAGCGCCGTTCCGGCGAGCACGAGCACGAACCAGAGCACCGCGCTGACTGCGGCACTCCCTCGGCGCCGGCGCCAGAGCCGCTCGCGCGCCGCGCTCGACGACTCGAGCACGCCTTGGATCGGACCGGCGCGCAGCGCCGCCTCGACGCGTACCATGAGGCCCACGTTCGCCATGAGGAGCACGATGAGCGCCATCTTCGCCCAGAAGATGCGCGACGTCGCGAACGCCTCCACATCGGCGAAGAAGAGCAGGGCGCCGGTCGCGCCCGCGATGATGAACGCCGTCGCGACCGGCGGCCGCAGCCGCGCGAGGTCGTCGAGATGGCGTGCGCGCTCACCCTCATCCGACACGTCGACGCGGAGAGTGGCCCGGTCCGCCGCCAGCGCGAGCCCTCCGCCCGCGAGCAGCCCGCCGATATGGCCGAACAGCACGAGCGTGGAGACGAGCGTGGAGTGGCTGTACAGGCGACGCCAGGGTTCGGCGAACGCATCGACCTGACCGACGTCGGGCAGGACGAGAAGGGCAGTGAGGAGCATCGGCGCGCCAGCGATGGGGACGTCACTGGAGACGCCGCGCGGGGAGTGATTATTCCCTCGGCGCGTCCGCGGCACGAACGCCGCCGCGTGCTGATGGGAATAGCGGCGTGAGTGGGACCGTCTGCGCTCTCGATGAGAACACGCGTCCGCGTGACGCCTCCGACCACACTCCCCATCGAGGTTGTACCATGAGCCCATCCCCCAAGCCTTCACGAGCACTCGTCGCGTACGCGGCAGTGACGGCCATGATCCTGGTCGGCGCGACCGCCGTGGCGTGCGGCTCCGATGCCCCCGTGGTGCCGCTGACACCGACGTGGAGTGCGACGATGAATGGCAACAACGA
>JBDTOD010000116.1:0-14221 GCA_039933415.1 bacterium | reverse complement strand
ACGACGTCCCACACCTCGGGCATCTCGACCCGCACCGTGATCGCCGGTCCACCGGGCGAGGCGAGGTCGATCACGCCTCCGCGCGTGCGGAGCTGGTTCACGAAGGGCTCGGTCATGCCCCCGTTCCCTCGCTCGATGCACCAGCCGGGAGGAGATTCTCCTCGAGCTTGAATGGCGGCAGCACGGTGAAAAAGCGCGCGATCTGCTGGTCGAACAGGTAGGTCGATCCGGTCACGCGCGTCGCGCCCTCGTGCGGTGCGGCGGCGATGATCACCTCCTCGCCTCCCTGCCCGCGAAAGCTGACGAACGTCGGGCCCTCGCGATCGAGAAAGGCCGCATACAGGCTGCTCCGCTGCAAGAAGAACTGCTTCGCGGCGAACAGCACCTCGTCGGGCGTGAGCGTGGTGCGGTATTCCTGGAGGGTGCGCTGGGACTGGTTCATGACGGCGCTGAGCTGGTGAAGCTGGTGACGCGGCCGCCCGTGACCGGTCGCCGCAAGAGTGCGGCGGGGCATCCGCGTGACTGAAGCTTAACCGAGAGCGAAGGGGAGCGGGGAGTGCGAGAACCGCTCCGGCTCCCGGTATGTCATCGGCAGCTCCACCCGGAAGGTGGACCCCTGCCCCGGCACCGAGTCCACGTAGATCTCTCCGCCAAGTACGCGGGCCAGCCGGCGCGCCAGCGAGAGTCCCAGCCCCGAACCCCCGTAGCGCCGCGTCGTCGAGCCGTCCACCTGGCGGAACTCGTCGAACACCTGCTGGTGCAACGCCTCCGGAATGCCGATCCCGGTGTCCTCCACGCGATAGACGGCGAGGTCGTCGTGCACCGACACCGACAGCCGCACCTCGCCGGTCGCGGTGAACTTGTACGCGTTGCTCAGCAGTGCGACGAGCAGCTTGGCGATCTTGCGACGGTCACTCACCATCACGAGTCGCTGCTCCGGCTCGCGCACACGGAGCGCCACCGAATCAGACCGCCCGCGAGTCGTCGCGAGCGCATCGTGCAGCGGATCGCGCACGTCGAACGCGGCGGCTTTGATCTCCAGGCCGCCGCGCTTCAACGTCGTGAGCTCGAGCAGGTCACCGATGAGATCGAGCAGATGCTGGCTCGCCGTCTTCACCTGCGCGAGCGTCTTGCTCTGCTCCGACGTCACAGGTCCGGCGAGCCCTTCTTCCATCAGCGCCAGATAGCCCATCACCGCTGTGAGTGGCGTGCGCAGCTCGTGCGAGATGTTGGCGAGGAACTCGTCCTTCACGCGGCGCGCCTCGAGCAGCGCGACGTACTGCCGCTCCAGCTCGGCGTTGGTCTCGATCAGCGCGGCATTCGCGCGGCGCAGATCCTCGATCAGCCGCGCCTTCTGCGCCGTCGCCGCCATCTGGTCGGCGACCATGCGCAGCAGCGATCGCGTCTCGGGGCTGATCACCCCCGCCGTGTCGAAGTAGAACGCGACGGCGCCGAGGACTCCGTCGCCCGTCTGCAATGGCAGCGCGACGATCGCGCGGAACCCGAGCTCGTGCGCCACCTCGGCCCAGTCCTCGAGCGACGAGTCGGCCATCACGTCGGGCACCTCGATGACGCGTCGCTCGGCCGCCGCTTCGCCACTCGGCCCGAAGCCGAGACGTACGCGCATCTCGCCGAGGAAGGGAGCGAACCGTTCAGGCCAGTTGTGCACGGCGGCGAGCCGCATCAGCTCCGACGCACCGTCCACGACATAGACGCACGCGAAGCTCGCACCCACGAGAGGGCTCACGCGATCGAGCGCGAACTGGAACACTTCCTCCGGCCGGTCGGCCGTGAGGAACGCGTGCACGATCTCGCGGATCGCGATCAGCTCGCGCAGCCCGGCATCCCCCTCCTGCGTGGCGGGGACCCGATCGCTCGTCACCAACGTCGGTCGATTCACGCCGCCAATATGGAGGCGGAACAGCAATGGCACCAGACGTTTAGGGCGGCTTTGCGCACCCTACGCCTTCGGTACCGGCGTCTCCGGCAGGAGGATGAACCGCGCGTAGTTCCCCGTGTCGAAGTACTTCTTCGCCGCGTCCTGGATCTGCGCCGGCGTGAGCGTCTTCACCATGTCGTCGTACGCCGAGAGCAGGCCGACGAGCTCCTCACCTGCCCGGTCGCGCCCGACGATGTTGCCCATCCAGTAGCCGTTCTGCCTGACCTCCACCTCACGCGCGCGCAGCAGCTGCGCGCGCACCTTGTCCACGTCGGCTTGCGTCGGCGGCACGCGCTTGAGCGTGTCGATGAGCCGGAGCACGGTCTTGGTGAGTGTGTCCACTTTTTCCGGCGCCGAGGTGTAACCGACGCTGATCGTGTACTCCTGGCGCGGCGCACGGCTGCCGCCGCCCGAGATGTTGGGGCTGTAGGTACCGCCCATCTGCTCGCGCAGCGTCTCGATGAGTTTGATCTGCATGTACTCGGTGAGCGCGCGCAGTGCGAACCGATTCTGCGGCGCGTACGCGAACGGTCCAGTGAAGAGGATCTGCGTCGTGGCCTGCGGCTCGACCCCCTTGTGCACGACCCGCTCGACGACGCCGCTCGGCGAACGGATGCCGACGTCCTTCCACTGCTCCTTGTGCCCCTGCGCTGGCAGCGACGCGAGGTATTGCTCGACGAACGGCTTGAGCGTGGCCGGCTCGACGTTCCCGACGAACACGAAGGTGAAGCGCCCCGCATCGGCGAACCGCGCGCGGTAGAAGGCGAGCGCGCTGTCCGGATTGATCTCGGCAAACAGCGCGGTGGTCCACGGCCGCTGGCGTGCGTGGTGCTGCGCCATCGTCACCTGGATCGTGTCGCCGAACACCGAGCGCGGATCCGACGATCGATTGGCGAGGAAGGGTCCGACCTGATTCCGGAACGCCTGCCACGCGGTCGTGTCGAGCCGCGGTGCGGTGAAGTACAGATACGCGAGCTGCAGCATCGTCTCCAGATCCTTCGGCGAGGCGGAACCGCTGAGCTGCGACACGGTGCCCTCGATGCCTGGGCCGAGCCGCACGGCCTTGCCGCTCAGCTTCTTGCCGAGGTCGACCCGGTTGAACGCGCCGATGCCGCTGAGCGAGACGATCTGTGACGCGAGCGACGCCGACATGAAGTTGGCGTCGGTCGCGAGCGACGTGCCGCCCTCCGCGTACGCGGTGAGCTGGATCTCGTCCGCCTTGAAGTCGGTCGGCTTCACGAGCACGCGCGCGCCGTTGGACAGCGTCCACTCGGTGATGCCGACGCCAGGAATCGCGCGCTCCGCGGTGATCTTTCCGGGCGTGGGCCGCGCCGAGAGCAGCGGGCTGTCGGAGACGGTTTCGGTGTACGCCGTCACCGGCGCCTGACTGGTGCGGGCGAACACGGCGCGAAGTTGATCGGCCGTCGGCACCGGCACGCCGTCCTTCTGCGGCGCGGCGGCGAGGACGATCCGGTTCTCGTCGGTGATCCACGCGCGCGCCGAGGCGTTCACGTCGGCGAGCGTGATCGTCGGCAGGAGCTGCTGCACGAGTGCGTACTCCTTCTCGATGCCGGGGATCGGCTCGCCCTCGAGATAGTTGCTCACGTACTCACGCACCATCGACGCCGAGAGGGTCTTCTCGCGCTCGGCGAAGGCGCGCTCGTAGCCGCGCAGCAGATCCTGCTTCTCGCGCACGAGCTCCGATGGCAGGTAGCCATACTGATCGACGCGGCGCGTCTCGGTGAGCACCGCCTCCAATCCGCGCTCGATGCCGCCGTCCTTCACCGTGGCCGCGAGGGTGAACCCACCCATGCTCCGCGCGATGAATCCCGACTTGGACGCGCCGGCGCTCAGGAACGGCGCGTCGGGCTTCTGCGCGATCTCGCTGAAGCGCGAGTTGAGCATGCTCGTATAGAGCTCGGCGATCAGGTCGCGGCGATAGTCGGCGACGGTTTTGGTCTGCTCGCGCGGCTGCTTGTACACGACCTCCACCTGCGTCGACGTCAGCTCCTTGTCCGTCGCGATGGCGATGAGCGGATCCTTGTTGTCCGGCACCCGCAACACGGGACGCTTCCGCGCGTTCACCACGGGGCGGATCGCGCCGAACTGCCGTTTGATCCGCGCCTCGATCGTTGCCGGATCGAAGTCGCCGACGGCGACGACGGCCATGAGATCGGGGCGATACCAGTCGTCGTAGAAGCGACGAAGAATCTTCGGCGTCGCCGCCATGATGCTCTGTTCGGTGCCGATCGGCAGCCGCTCGGCGTACGTCGACCCCTTGAGGGCGACGGGGAGCCACTGCTGCAGAATGCGATCGCCAGCGCCCTTCCGACCGCGCCACTCCTCGTGCACGACGCCGCGCTCGTTCACCACTTCGGTCGAATCGAAGCGCTGCCCGCGCGCCCAATCGCCGAGGATCTCGAAGCCCTTCGTGAGGAGAGCCGCCGTGTCCGTCGGCACCTGGAGGATGTAGACAGTCTCGTCGAAGCTCGTGTACGCATTCAGGTCCGCACCGAACCGTACGCCGATCGACTGGAGGTACTGCACGAGCTCGTTCTTGGCGAAGTGCGTCGTGCCATTGAACGCGGTGTGCTCCACGAAGTGCGCGTAGCCGCGCTGATCGTCGCCCTCGAGCACGGAGCCCGCATTCACCACGAGCCGCAGTTCGGCGCGCTTGGCCGGCAGCGTGTTCTTGCGGATGTAGTAACGGATCCCGTTCGGCAGCGTGCCGACGTGCACTTTGGGATCGACGGAGAGCGGCGCGGCGAGCGCGGGCGCGGCGAGCGTGGACTTCGCGGCCGGCGCCTTGGCGACCGGCTGCTGCGCGGCGAGCGGCGCGGCGAGGAGGAGGCCGAGAGCGAGGGCCGAGTGACGGCTGAGCATGGCGGAGTCGTGAGGAGAGGGCGTGCGTTCCCGACGCGGAGAACCTTCAAGACGAGAGGCGCCCGCGATAGGAGGATACTGCGTTAGACCCTGCCGGTCACCCGCGGGATCCCTTCTTTGGCGGGGATGTGAGCGTCCGGACTTCGGCCCGGTGGACGAGGACGTTCGGCGGCGTGCCGACGACGTACGCCACCGCATCGGCGACGTCCTCCGGCATGAGCTTCCAGGCATCGTCAGGCGAAGGGTCGCGTCCGCTGAAGCTCGTCGCCACCGAGCCCGGCATGACGACCGAGACTTTGACGCCGGACTCGCGCACCTCGAGCAGCAGCGACTCGCTCCACGACGTCACGAACGCCTTCGTCGCCGCGTAGCAGGTCCCGCCGGGAAAAGCCGAGCGTCCGGAGATCGAGCCGATGGTGCAGACGTGACCGCTGCGCTTTGCGATCATCGCCGGCAGCACGGCGCGTGTGACGTGATAGAGCGCGTTGACGTTCACGCCCACCATGCGGTGCCATTCCGCGGGCGTGGTGTCCATGAACGGTTTCAGCAAGCCGATGCCGGCATTGTTGACGAGCACGTCGACGTCGATGCCCCCGAGCTCTCGGCCTCCGAGCTCGCGCTCGACCGCGGCGGCATCGGTGACGTCGAGCACGATGGCGCGAGCCCGACCACCCGCCGATCGGATCTCGGCGCACAGCGCGGCCAACTCGTCGCGCTTGCGCGCGACCGCGATGATCTCGTGGCCGTCGCGGGCGAGCCGCAGCGAGATGGCGCGGCCGATGCCGCGCGATGCGCCAGTGACGAGCGTGATCGGCATCGTCAGCGCGCCACGCGGAGAACCGCGCCGTACACGAGCTTCGTGCCGAACTCCAGGCTCGTGAGCGGAAGGCGTTCGTCGTTCCCGTGCATGCGGTCCTCGTCGTCCTGGTTCATGGGAAAGGGGAGCAGCCCGAACGCCTGCATTCCCCACGCCCGCAGTCGCGCGCTGTCCGTCGCGCCCGTGCTCAGATACGGGACGGTGGTCAGATCGGCGTCGAGCGCGTGCGCACTCTCGCGGATGGCGGCAAACATCGGCGAGCCGAAGTCCGACGCCGGCGCATCGCTGCCGCGCGAGGTGATGGCGAACTGCACCAGCGAGTCGCCGACGACGCGCTGGAGCCGCGCGACCATCGAGTCGATCGACTGACCTGGCAACGTACGGATATTGAGCGACGCGGTGGCCTCGGTGGGAATGACATTGCCGCGGATGCCACCCTGCAGGATCGTCGCGGAGATGCCGTTGCGCAGCACCGCATCGAACACGGGGATGCGCGCGAGCAGGCGCGCGCCGCGCTGGATGCGCCGCGTGTCGGTGGAGGCGACGTCGGCCATCGCGGCGCGCTCGTCGGCCTTCGGCCAGATCCTGCCGAGCTGCGAGAAGAACTCGCGCGTCGTCGCGTTGACCTGCACCGGCTCGCGATGCTCGCCGATCTTCGCGAGCGCTCGGCCGAGCCGGAAGATCGCGTTGCCGGCGAGCGGGATCGAGGCGTGGCCGCCGGGCCCGTGCGCCGTCACGGTCACCGTATGCGGGACCTTCTCGGTATTCTGCACGGCGACGTAGAGCCGCTTGCCACCGACGATGCGCACGCGTCCCCCTTCATTGAGCGCGAACTCCGCCTTGATCAGGTCGGGATGATTCGCGATGAGCCATCCCATCCCCCACTCACCGCTCTGTTCCTCGTCCGAGTTGGCGACGAAGATCACGTCGCGCGACAGCGTGCCGCCCTTGTCGATGACGTTCCGCTTGAGGAGCAGCATCGTCTCGAGATTCGCCGCGAGCATCCCCTTGTCGTCGATCGCGCCGCGGCCGTAGAGGTAGCCGTCCTTGATCTCGGCGGCGAACGGATCCACCGACCAGTGGCTGCGCTCGACGCCGACGACGTCCATGTGGCCCATGATGAGCACCGGCTGCTTGCTCCCGTTGCCCTTGAGCCGCGCGACCAGCGCGGCGCGTCCGGGCGTCGGCTCGAACAGATGCGTCTCGATCCCCGCCGCCTCGAGCGCGCTGTCGAGATGTCGCGCCACCTGGAGCTCGTTGCCCGGCGGGTTGACGGTGTTCATTCGTATCATCGCCTGCAGGTGGCCGAGCGTTTCCTGACGCGCGGCGTTCCAGTCGGGCTCCTGAGCGGTGAGCGGATCCGATGTGAGCGTCATGAGGACGGCGAGGGCGAACGGGAGAAGTGAGCGCATCGGCTGAGTGGCGGGACGACGGCGAAGGGCTCCGGCCGGCGGATCGCTGCATCGCGCGATTCGCACCGGGGAAAGATAGCCGCGACGACCCGAAACCCTCGACCTGTCATTTCGCGTAGGTGATGGTGAGATTCGCACCACCGTCCGCAGTCGAACTTCCACCGCCCCCCTCCGATGCCCCGCTCCGCCCGGTTCCTCCTGGTCGTTCCGCTTCTTCTCGCCGTCGCCCGCTCCGCCGATGCTCAGCAGTCCAACGCCGTGGCCGGAGGTCCGGCACAGCGGGCGATGCTCGTCGCGCGCCTCGACTCGCTCGCCGCCGACTACCTGGCGCAGACGCCGGCCGCGGGGATGACGATCGCCGTCGTGAGCCGCGGCGACACGCTGCTGCTCAAGGGCTACGGCGAGCGCGATCGGGAGAAGCACCTGCCCGTCGAGGCCGCGACCGTGTACCGGATCGGCTCCATCACCAAGCAGTTCACCGCCGCGGCGGTGCTGCGGCTCGTCGAGAATGGCTCGGTGAAGCTCGACGATCCGATGACGACATACCTGCCGCAGTATCCGCAGTGGAAGGGCGTGACGGTGCGGCAGCTGCTCAATCACACGTCGGGGATCCACTCGTACACGTCGAGCGACGAGTGGCGCAAGCACTGGACGGACGACCTCACGCCGGCGGCACTGATCGGTTTCGTCGCGAAAGACACGATGGACTTCGCGCCCGGCACGAAGTGGAGCTACAACAACACCGGCTACATGCTCCTCGGGCTGCTGCTCGAGAAGGTCACCAAGCAGCCGTACGCGGCGCTGATGCAGCGAGACTTCTTCGGCCCGCTCGGCATGAAGAGCGCGACCTACTGCCCCACCAAGCCGACGGACGCAGCCTACGCCGTGGGGTACACGCGCGCCGCAGGCGATTTCAAGCTCGCGCAGCCGCTGAGCATGACGCATCCCTACGCAGCGGGCGCGCTGTGCATGTCGGTGCCGGACTTCCTCCGCTGGCAGAGTGCGCTGATGGGTGGACGCATCGTGAAGCCGGCGACGCTCGTGATGATGACGGGACCCGAGTCGCTCCTGAGCGGTGCCAAGACGACCTATGGGATGGGCCTCGCGCCGGGGACGATCGGCACCCACGCCGACATCCAGCACGGCGGTTCGATCAACGGCTTCAGCACCCAGCAGTTCTGGTTCCCCGTCGACTCGCTCTCGATCGTCACCTTCGTCAGCACCGATGGCGCCGATCCGGACTGGCTCGTGCGCAACGTCGCATCGGCGGTGTTCGGTATGCCCGTCACGCCGAAAGTCGCGCCCAGGGTTCCTCTCGCTGCGGCGGATCGGACGAAGTACGTCGGCGAGTACGACATCACGCTCGCGGACGGCCGCATCCTGCCGTTCAAGATCTTCGTCGAGGGCGAGGAGCTGATGGGCCAGGCCGAAGGCCAGGGGAAAGCGCCGCTGCGCTACCTCGGCGACGACACCTTCGGCGCGGACTTCGATCCCAACGTGCGGCTGTTCTTCAAGGTCGAGAATGGGAAGGTCGTGAGCGCGAAGCTCCGGCAGAACGGTGCGACGATGAACGTGAGCCGGCGCCCGTGAGCACGGTGTCCTGAGCGGCCGGCACTGCCCCGCCGCTCAGGGACGACCCGCGATCTGCGAGTAGTCGGCGAGGCCAGGCAGCGAGAACGTCGCGCCGCTCGTCGCATCCACGAGCAAGACATTGGCGCCACTCTTCGTCACGAGCCAACGTCCACCCGCGAGCCAGGTGAGGCCGGCATCGAACGTCACCATCTGGTTCGCGAGGCGAACGGGCGCTGATCCGTCGGGGTTCGCCACGTACACGCTCTGGTCGGCGAGGTAGGCGAGCCGGGAGCCGTCGGGCGAGAACACAGGGAAGTACCCGAGAACCGCCAGGGTGACGACCTTCCCCGTGCTCAGGTATTCGAGCACCAGCGAACTGCCGTCCACATAGGCGATGCGGTCGCCGCTCGGCGACGGCGCCACCTGCCCCTCGTCGAGGTAGTAGTGCGGGCCGCCTCCCTGCTGCTGCAGTCCAGTCCCGTCGATGCCCACTCGCCACACGTACGGCGCGTGATCCGCGCCGCCACGCGCACCGAAGTAGACGAATCGTCCGTCGGCGCTGAATCGTGGATGAAGCGCGGATTGCACCACCGAGGGATCAAGCAGGCGGCGACGTGCTCCCGTGCCGTCGACGATGTACAGCCCGTCGGTTTGATGATAGACGACGAGATCGCTGGTGGGCGATGCGACGGGGAACGCGGTTGTGGTGGCGGCGACGAGGATGTGCAGATTGGAGCCGTCCAGCGCCGAGGTCGCGATCGAGCGAGCCGTGGCGTGGTAGAAGACGATGTTCGCGGCGGGTACGACAAGGAATCGCGCCGAGTCGAGCGCGGTGCCCGCGCGGACGGCGACGGCCCCCGGGCCGACCGTGCCGCCGACGACGATCGTTCCGTCGCTGCTCACGGACGCGGCGTTCGGTCCCGCGCTGAACGCCAGCGCATCCTGTCGGCGGTTGCGGAGTCTGTCCTCCGGAAATCCGGTCACTCTGTAGCTGCCGCCGACGTGTATCGCGGTGTCCTTCACATCAAGGACGACGCGCGCGACGTTGCCGGGAAGGATCGTGTACGTCGCTGTGTCGGCCGCCCCGACCTCGGCACACGTTACCACGACGTGACCCTGCCCCGCCACGGTACCCGGGATGACCAGCGTGCTCGCGCGCCCGTCGCCGTCCGTCGTGTCGACGACGAACGCACCGAAGCTCTCCCTCGATGGGGCCACCCCCAGGATAGTATCGAAGGGCCCTCCGGGGTTCTCGCTCGGGATGCGCTCGAACCGTACGGCGAGCCCGACTCCTGGTCTCCCGCGCCTGCGCACTTCGATGACGATCTCGTGAGCGGCGCCCTGGATGGTGTCGGTCTGCGCATCTCCGGACACGATGCGCACCCCGGTGCTCGCCGGCCCGCTTCCGTCGTCGCCACCGCAGGCGAGAGCGAGCAGCAACGCACTACAGATACCCAGCCCTGAGATTCGGCGCGGCATCGGGCACGTGGGCGAGAGTTCTTACACGGGGAGAGAGCGACTAAGATACGCAATGCCCATCGACGGTGCCTTCCGCGCGCGCGTGCTCGCCGGCGAGTTCCTCACCGGCTTCTGGCTCAATCTCGGCTCACCGCTTACCGCCGAGATGGCGGGGCTCGCGGGCTTCGACTGGGTGTTGCTCGACCACGAGCACGGCGCGGGAAGCGACGTGACGATCATGCAGCAGCTTCAGGCCGTCGCCGCGACGCCCGCGACGTGTCTCGTCCGCATCGCGGCGAACGAGGCGCCGCGCTTCAAGCGCGTCCTCGACGCCGGCGCGGCGGGGGTGATGGTGCCGTACGTGAGCACGGCCGACGAGGCGCGCGCCGCGGTGAGCGCGATGCGCTATCCGCCGCGCGGGATGCGCGGCGTGGCCAAGATGACGCGCGCGTCGAGCTTCGGCGCCAACTTCGACGCCTACTTCGCCAACGCGCACGAGTGGCTCGTCACGCTCACGCAGATCGAGACGGCCGAGGCGGTGGCGAACGCACCGGCCATCGCCGCGGTGGACGGCGTCGACGTGCTCTTCGTCGGGCCGATGGATCTCACGACGAGCATGGGCATCCCCGGCCAGTACGGCAATCCTCGCTTCCACGAAGCGCTCCGCGTCGTGGCGGAAGCGGCGAAGGACGCGGGAAAGGCGGCGGGGATCCTGCTGCTCGATCGAGCGAACATCGGCTTGTGCCGAGCGCTCGGCTACACCGTCGTCGCGCTCGGCTCCGATAGCGGCGCGGTGGTGAGCGGGATGAAGCAGAGCCTGGCAACGCTTCTCGGCTGAACAACTGCCACTGCTGTACCCGGTCTCATCGTACGCGGTACCCAGACCGACATCCCAACCCCGCAGAATGCGGGGCCTAAGATCAACAGGGCCGATAGCGCAGCGAAGCATCCAAGAATTCGGCAAGGCCAGCGGACTGGGTCGAGGTACCGGGTACGATGGTACCCGGCACGGCAGTGCGCGGTTCTACGCCAGCATCCGCTCGATGCTCCGTACCAGCGGCGCGAACGACAGCGCCTTCCCCGACACGCGCTCCGCCTGCTCCTGCGCCAGCTCGCGCTGCGCCTCGCTGAAGAGCGACTGCACGATCCACGGGCCGGCGCGCGGATTCCGCCACCAGTCGGCGTCGTATCGCGTCACCAGCGTCTCGGTGATCAACGCCTGCAGCTGCCACGCGCGCAGATAGCGCGCGGCGTAGAATCGCGGGTCCACGTCGACGAACGCATCGGCGCGCGCGTACTGGAACGTCGTCGCCGCCGTCAGGGTCTCCACGTACAGATCGGGGAGCGCGTCCCACGACACGTCACCGCCCCACAGCTGCGTCTCGTAGATCAGCTTCGCGCAGTACCGCCGCAGGAAGTGCAGCTCCTCGAATCCAGCCGTGCGCAGAAACACCGGCGACGTCTTGCGGTCGAGGCCAGTGTACCGATGCAGCCACCCGGCATCCTGCATGAGGTGGTCGAAGAGCATCGCGTAACCTTCCGTGACCGAGTTGTCCCCCATCCAGCGGTACTCCATTGGATAGTCGGGACGCATGTACGCGAAGTGCAGCGCGTGGCCGAGCTCGTGGAGAAAGGTGTTCCAGTCGGTCTGTCCGCCGTGCGGGCGAAGGACGAGATACACTTCGTCCGGAATGCGCACCGGCGCGCAGAAGGCGCGCGATCGCTTGCCTTCCCGCTCACCCGTGTCGAACCGCACGCGTCCCGCCGCGTCCGGATCGATGCCCATCTCACGCACCTGCTTCCGGATGGCGCCTTCCATCTCGTTGGCCGGAAAGTACTGGTCGAACTCGCGCGCACGGAACAGCGCGAGCGCGTCGGCGCGGGTCACCTCACGCGCACTCATGCCGAGGGCGCGCTTCACGAACTCGGGGAAGACTTCGTCCCACATCGCCTGCGTGTCGCGGAGGAACTGCGCGCACTCGTCGCGGAGCCCACTGAGCGACACGCCGTTCAACAGCTCCCACGTGGGGATGTACCCGTTCGCCAGCTCGAGCGCCTCGGTGATGTCACGCTCGCGCTGGAACCGCTCGCGCTTCATCGGCGCCAGCTCTTTCTCCACCACCGTGCGCCGCGCCGCCTCGATCATCGCGCGCTCATGACGATCGGTGCTGTTCCCGAGCTCGATCGCCGTGCGCTGATAGGCGATCACGCGGCCGTCGGCCACTCGCACCACGGCGTCGCCCTCCCACGCGATCTCCCGTTCGTCCATCGGCGCGAGCTGGCGCGCGCTCTGAGCCTCGGCCTGCCAATCGAGCAACATCCGCGCGGAGCGGCGCTCCTCGCTCCCTTCGGCGCTCGCGAAGAACGACTCGCGCGTGAGCTCGAACGCGTCGCGGCCGAGGATGGCGCGGTGCTTCTCGTACACTGGCTGCAGCTCGGCACTCGCCTTCAACCCGGCGTGCGCGTCGTAGTACTCGCGCGAGAGCTCCTCCATGAACGTCTCGCCCTCTCGGCGCAGCCGCTCGATCGACAGACGGCTCATCCCGGCAGTCGCTCGGTGAGATAGGTCCGGATCGCGTCGGCCGAGATGCGGTCCTGTGCCAGCGTGTCGCGGTCGCGCACCGTGACGGTGCCGTCCTTCACCGACTCGCCGTCCACCGTGATGCAGAATGGCGTGCCGACTTCGTCCTGCCGGCGGTAGCGCTTGCCGATGCTCCCCGTCTCGTCGTAGTCCACGGTGAAATGCTGGCGCAGCTCACCGGCGATGCGGTGGGCCATCTCCGGCATGCCTTCCTTTTTCGTCAGGGCAAACACCGCCGCCTTGATCGGCGCGAGCGACGGATGCAGGCCGAGCACGACGCGGCCTTCGGACTCGCCGGCGACCTCCTCCTCACGATACGCGTTCACGAGCGCGGCGAGCGTGACGCGGTCGGCGCCCACCGACGTCTCGATGACGAACGGGATGTAGCGCTTGTTCGCCGGCTGGTCGAAGTACTCGAGCTTCTTCCCCGAGTATTCCTGATGGCGGCGGAGATCGAAGTCGGTGCGATTGTGGATTCCCTCGATCTCCTGGAACCCGAGCGTGCCGCCGAAGTCGAACTCGATGTCGAACGCGGCGCGCGCGTAGTGCGCGAGCTGCTCGTGCGCCTTGTAGCGCAGGCGATCAGGCGAGAGGCCGAGCGAGTGATGCCACTTCATCCGGGCATCCTTCCAGTACTCGAAGTGCTCTTCGTCCGTGCCTGGCTCGACGAAGAACTGCATCTCCATCTGCTCGAACTCGCGCGTGCGGAAGATGAAGTTGCCGGGCGTGATCTCGTTGCGAAACGCCTTCCCGATCTGCGCGATGCCGAACGGCACCTTCTGTCGTGAGCTCTGCTGCACGTTCAGGAAGTTGACGAAGATGCCCTGCGCCGTTTCCGGTCTGAGATAGACGACGGACGCCGTCTCCTCGAGCGGCCCCATGAACGTCTTGAACATGAGGTTGAACTGGCGCGCGTCGGTGAGCTGGCAGGTCGTGTGCTCGCCCGGATGCTTGGACGGCTTTTGCGGACACTGCGCGTCCTCGAGCTTGTCGGCGCGGAAGCGTCCCTTGCACACCTTGCAGTCCACGAGCGGATCGACGAACCCGGCGACGTGGCCCGACGCCTCCCACACGCGCGGATGCATGAGAATCGCCGCGTCGATCCCCTCGATGTCGTCGCGCATGCGGACCATCGCGCGCCACCAGGAGTCCTTGAGGTTCCTCTTCAGCTCGACGCCGAGTGGCCCGTAGTCCCACACGGAGCCCGTACCCCCGTAAATCTCGGAGCTCTGGAAGATGAAGCCGCGCCGCTTGCAGAGCGACACGAGCTTGTCCATGACGTCGGGTTGAGACATACGGAGATCAGGGCGGATTGAGGGGACAGTCAAGCTAAGTCAGGCCACTAGTTCATCCAACCGGAAGCCAGGTTGTGGGTTTCCGGTTGACGGTTGGTGGCTGCCGGTTCTACCGCGTCCGCCGTTGAACCCGTAACCACCACCCCCAAACCGGCAACCCAGAACCTGGATCCCGGGTACTCGCTAGAGGGACTCAGGTATCCAGCTCCGCACTCAACCGCGGCGCCGCCGGCGCCGTCTGCCCCAGCATCCGCGCCACGATCT
>JBDTOD010000115.1:0-14285 GCA_039933415.1 bacterium | reverse complement strand
CATCCGGCGATAGCTCGCCGAGCAGCAGGCGGAGCAGGGTCGTCTTCCCCGAACCGTTCGGTCCGACGAGCCCGACGCGATCGCCGCGCATGATCGTCGTCGTCAAATCGCGTACGATCGCGCGATCGCCGCGTGCGAAGCTCACGTCGCGCGCTTCGACGACGAGCCGCCCCGAGCGCTCGGCCTCCTGCGCCTGAAGGCGCACTGTGCCCACGCGCTCGCGCCGATCGCCGCGCTCGACGCGGAGCGCCTCGAGCGACCGCACCCGTCCCTCGTTGCGCGTGCGGCGTGCCTGGATCCCCGTGCGGATCCACACCTCTTCCTTCGCGAGCTTCTTGTCGAACTCTTCCCACTCGCGCCCTTCCGCGGCGAGCGACGCTTCCTTTCGCTCGAGATACGTGTCGTAGTCCGCGCCCCAATCCACCAGCCGTCCGCGGTCGAGCTCGACGATGCGCGTGGCCACGCGCCGAAGGAAGGCGCGATCGTGCGTGACGAACAGCATCGTCGTGCCTCGATCGATCAGGAAGCTCTCCATCCATTCGATGGCGTCGACATCGAGATGGTTCGTGGGCTCGTCGAGCAGCAGCACGTCGGGCTGACGCACGAGCGCACGAGCCAGCAGCGTCTGCCGCTTCCGCCCGCCCGACGCCTGCGCGAACGGCGCGTCGGCGTCGAGGCCAAGGTGCTGAAGCACCGTATCGACGCTCGTCTGCATCTCCCACGCGCTGGCGACGTCGAGCTCGTGATGCAGCCGGTCCAGCTCACGCAGCGCCGAGTCGCTGTGGTCCGTCGCCACGCGATGGCTGGCGTCGTGATATCGCGAGAGGAGCAATCCCGCCGGTCCGAGTCCCTCGGCCACGACGTCGAACGTGGTACCCTGCACGTCGTCCGGCACCTCCTGCTCGAGCCGCGTCACCGAGATCCCGGACTGCCAGATGACCTCACCAGAGTCGGGGAGCACCGTGCGGTCGAGCAGCTTCATGATCGTGCTCTTCCCCGCGCCGTTGCGGCCGAGCAGGCAGACGCGCTCCCCACGCTCGATGCCGAAATCGGCCCCGTCGAGCACGGCGGGCCCGCCGAAGGCGATGCTGACGGATTGCAGGGAGAGGAGGGACATGAGTCGCGGTGCGAGGGGAGGTTGAAAATACCTGGTGGGGAGTGGGGGGTGGGGAGTGAATGCGCCGCCTCGGGCTACCGTGAGTGGCGGTTGCCGTCACCCCCCACTCCCCACTCCCCACCGAGGCCTAGCGCCTCCCCCTGATCCCCCGCAACTTCACCGCACCTCAGAGGAGCCAGCCCGTTGTCCGAGTTCGACCCCGCCTCGCTCCCATCCAAATCCGACGACGAGCTCGCCGAGCTGGAGCTCGACAAGTCGCTGCCGATCGATGCGTGGATGGCGGTGGAGAAGGAGCGCGGGAAACGTGAGGAGCGGCGGCGGCGTGAAGCGGAGCGGTCGCGCATCACGCCGGCAGCGCCAGGCGCGACCGCCGCGCGTCCCACCGCCGCCACCGAGGCGCACGAGGACGAGCGCATCCAGGACGCGCTCGCGCAGCTTCGCGCGCTGCTCGTGCCCGGCGAAACGATGGGCGCCTACGCAGTGCAACGGCGCCTGTTCGCGCTCGTCCGTCGGCGCATCGTGGTCTGCGCCACCAGCGGGCGATTCATCTCGCTCACGCGGGGTCTGTTCGGCGGCTACACCCCGCACGATGTCCGCTGGCAGGACCTCGACGACGCGACCGTCAGCGCCGGCATCTTCGGCGCGACGCTGTCCATCACCTCCCTCGCGAGCGACGACCTCGCATCGCGTGGCCGCACCGGCAGCCGCGTGCTGATCGAAGGGCTGCGCAAGGAGCAGGCGCAGCAGGTCTACACGCTCTGCCAGGCGCAGGAGCAGGCATGGCGCGAGAAGCGCCGAGTGCGTGACCTCGACGAGCTCCGCGCGCAATCGGGCGGCGTCCAGATCGGCGGCGCGTTCCCCGGCTCCGCCGCATCGAGCCTCCCGAGCGGAGGCGATCCCACCGACCGCCTCCGTCGCGCCAAGCAGATGCTCGACGACGGTCTGATCACGGACACGGAATACGAGTCGATCAAGGCGAGAGTCGTGGACGGCCTGTAAGGAGCATTGGGGTCAGACCCCAAAACGCGGTACAGCTCAGTCCTTCGGGTGCGCCGTCCTCCCGGACGATGACGATCCCGAAGACGACCCCGACGAGCTCGATGGGGATGGCGAAGACGACGGCGGCGGCGTGTTCGCCGTCGACGACGGCCGGCTGTGCGCGCCCGTGCTCGCCGGTGTGCCAGCCGGTTGCGTGTACCCTCGGCCATTCACCACCTGGCCGTGCGCGGTGGCCTGCGTGCCACCGTTCACGATGATGATCGGCGGGTTGTAGTAGCCGCCGTAATAACCGCCGCCATTCGAGTAGCCGTACGGGTTGTAGCCGTATCCATTGCCGTACGGCTGATAGCCGTACACGCCGTACCCCGACGCGCCCCACAGCCACGGATCGATCGACCGGTCGACGACCGCCGTCACGCGGCGGCCGCGATAGACGTCATCGCTCATCCCGTCACGCCGGTCGGCCCGCGCGATCTGAAACGCGCCCGGATACGACACCGCGACCATCGCGTCCGTCACCGTGCCCGGCACGCCCGCCTTCGCGAGCTCCTTCAGCGTCTCGGCACTCAACGACAGACGCGGGCTCAGCTCCAGCAGCCACGCCGACACGACGTCCTTCTCCGCCGAGCGAGACGCCTCGATCACCGCATTCGCGGCGATCTGCGCGCCAGTGGCGATGCGCGCGTTCTCCGAGGCCATCCCGCGCCCGCGCAACGCGCTCGCGATCTCCGCCGGGATCGTGCTCGGCACCCCCGCGTCACGGTAGCGCGCCACGCGCACGTTCTCGCTGCCCGCCGCGTTCACGCCGCGGATGTCCAGCCAATCGCCCGACGGCGTGATCGACAGGATCGCCGACGTCGCCGTGCGCAGCCCCTCGCAGTTCGCTGACGAGGAAAGGAAAAGCCTGCGCTCGTCACTCGACCATTTCGCGCGCTGAAGCCCGGTGCACTTGTCCGCCGTCAACGGCTGCTCGGCGCCGCTCGCATCGAGCGTCTGCTGCGCGATCGTCTTGCCCCCCTCGATCGTCGTGAACGTCACGACGTTTGCGTTCGCCGTCGGCGTGATGCAGACGAACATCCCACTCGCCGGTGTCTCGAACACCGCCTCCGTCGACGGCGCGGGCGCCCAGCAGCCCAGCCAGCCCTGCCACTTCGGACCGGTACTCGCCTGTTGCGCACCCGCGCTGCCAGCGGCGATGAGGACGAGTCCGAGCGCGACGACCGCGCGCTTCATGCTGACGAGAATCATGGTGTTCCTCATGTGATGCGTCCTAGAGTCGGAACGAGAGGCCGACGCTCGCCGACACGCCGGAGAGGTCGATCTTGCTGAAGCCGCCGAAGTCGCGGCTGAGGCTTCCCTTGCCGTACAGGTATCGCGCTTCGGTGGTCAGGGCGAGCAACGGCGTCAGCGAGAAATCCACCCCCGCCATCGCCTGGGCGACCGGTGTCCACTCCGCGCTGTCGAACGTGGAGGTGAAGACATTGTTGGTGGTGGCATCGACGAAGTCGCCGTCCTGCTTGAAGCGGTACCGCATCAATCCGCCACCACCGCCGATCCATGGCGTGACCCTCGACGGGATCCACACGGCCGAACCGATCGATTGTCCCGGCGGCGAGAGATAGTACTTGAAGTTCACCGTGATCGGTGCGCGCTCGAACGTCGTCGTCTGCTCGATCGGCAGGTTGTTGTTGTCTTCCAGATGACGGAACTCAGATGCCTTCTGCGTGCGCGAGTAGCCGGCGTCGAGCGAGACGTCCACCCGGTCCGAGATCCCGAAGGCAACGCTGCCTCCGAGCGACAGCCCGCTGAAGTCGCGCCGATTCAGCGTGAGCTGCTCGGTGGTGAAGTCGAACAGATCGCTCTTGGCGTTGGCGATCGCGTAGCCGCCGCGCACAGCGACCCGGAAGTATGGCCGATGGAACAGGAAACCGTCGCCGGAGATCTGCGCGCGCGCGGGGAGGGCGACGCCGAGCGCGAGCAGCGAGGCGACCGTGAAACGAGACAACCAAGCCTTTCTCATACGCACCGCCAGATTCGAATGTCGAAGAGCGGGAGTGACCGTGCCCAGTCTACGGAGACGAGCGAACGACCGTTGTGTTCAAATTAGTATACATATCGCGTGCCGAACGTCAATTCCGACCGCGTGAACGCGCCGATCCTGGTCGTCGGGCCGGACGACGAGCCGACGCGTCCGCTCCATTCCCTGCCGGAACCGCCGCCGCCCGCGGTGAGGCGGTCGTCCGAGTCCGCCCGGTCGGCCGACGCAGAACCAACCTGGCTACGAAGCCGCCCCGCGGCGCCAGCTCCACCGTGATCGTGTCCCGGTTCGTCAATCGCTGCGTCGCGTTCTGGAAGCTCCAGTCGTCCTCGCCGTCGGCGATCAGGTTGACGTCGTACCCCGCCAGCGCGAGGAAGTTCAGCGGCACGGTGGCCACGGCCATCACGGTATCCGCGTTAATTCCGCCAAGGAACCACTCCGTGCCGCGACGGCGCGCGAGCACCGCCATCCGTCCCGGATACCCGTCCACGAAGCGGGTCTCGTCCCACACCGTCGGCACGACCTGCAGAAAGCGCTGCACGTAGTCCGGCTGTGAGTCGATCATCGCGGGGCTCGACACGAAGTGCTGCAGTCCGCTCTCGAACACCACCGACAGCGCGAGCTCGTGGGCGCTCGTCGTCAGGTTGCGCAGCCGGTCCGGCGCGTCGCCGAAGATCACCGGCGTGTAGTCCATCGACCCGATCACGTTTCGCGTGAACGGGTAGATCGTGTTGAACGTCGCCGCGTTCCGGCGGAACACCGAGTCGCCGTACTGCTCCGAGCCCTTCACCGCCTCCATGCTGAGCAGATTGGGATAGGTGCGTTGCCAGCCGCGCGGGATCGTCGAGCCGTGGAAGTCGACGAATAGGTGGTTGGCGGCTGCGTCGCGCAGGATGTCCTCGTACAGACGGATGACGTACTGCTTGTCGCTCTGCATGAAGTCCACCTTGATCCCCTTGAAGCCAAGTGCGCGGATGCGCTTGAGCTCGGCCATGCGCGCCTCGGGCGTCGCGAGGAGATCCTTGGGCCCCGCATCGGGCACGCGATTGTGCTCGCCTCCCGAGTTGTACCACGCGATGAGCCCCACGCCGCGGGCCTTGGCGTAGTCGAGCAACGAGGCCGCATCGCCGCCGTTCGTCATCTCGGGCCAACCGAGATCGAGCAGCGAGTATTCCCATTTCATCCGCTGCGCGAGATCGACGAAGGGAAACATCTTCTGATAATCGCGCGTGCTCCCCATGTCGCTCCACCAGCTCCACGACACTCGGCCGGGCTTGATCCACGACACGTCGGAGAAGGTGGCCGGCTTTGCGAGGTCCGTGACCAGCGTGGACTCGACGATGGTGGCGAGCGTGGGACCGATGATGATGACGCGCCACGGAGACACCCACGGCAGGCTGATCGCCGCTGCCTTCGGCGCGACGCCGTACGTCTCGTCCTCTTCAGGAAGCCGCACGCGGTACATGCCGTCGTCGGCGCGATGCTCCACGTGCACACCGTACGACGTGCGGTCCAGTCCCGCCTCCGTCACGAGGATCCAGCTGTCGTTCGCGGCGAACAGCATCGGCAGCGCCCACCCCACCTCGTCCGGCGCCGCGGTGCCGACGGGAATCCCGTTGCGATAGTCGCTCTCGTACGCCGGCGCCCACGTCGACACGCGTGAGTACGGCTGCATCCACGCCAGCCCGCCCGCGGGCACATGGAATCCGGTCGCCTCGCCGATGAGCGAATCCCGCGCGACATCGCCGCTCGGGAAACCATATCGGAATGCGACGCCGTCGCGATACGCGCGCGCCGTGATGATCAGCACGCCGCCCGCCGTCGTGCGGAGGGTATACACACGCTGCCGCCCGCGACTGCGGATGTCCCGCTGCTTCCCCGTGGTGAGGTGATAGAAGTCCACCACGTCCGTCGCGCGCGAGGCCGAGACGAGCGTGAGGCCGCGCGTGAAGTCGCCGCTCGCGCGTGTGAGTCCGAGCGGTGATGGAGCGAGCACCGTCGTGTCCGCGCTGTCGACCGAGAGGCGGTCTACTCTATACGCGAGCGAGTCGCCCTCGCGGAGCAGCGTGAAGCGCAGCGTGCGCTCTGGGTTGACCAGACTGAGATCGACGTCGGTCGAATCGGCGGTCTGGGCCTGCAGCGCGCCGGCGACGAGCAGCGCCAGCGCGCACGAGAATCGGATGGGCATGTCGAGAACATACCGCGAGCCCTGCGCCACACGAGCCGTCGGAGCAATCCCGGCGACCGTCTAACCGAGCTCAGGGTTGCAGGAGATTTGGGGTCAGAGCCCGGGGTCAGAGTCACGACTCTGATCCCGGACTCTACTTCAATGCGCCGAGCTCGGATTCGATCTCGGCGCGCACACTCGCGAGCCTCGCGAGCGCATCCCGGTCGCCCGCGTCTCGTCCAGCGCTCAGCGCCGCGACCTGTCGCCACAGGCCGCGCAGCTGCTGCAGCGTGCGCGCTCGGCGCGACGCGAGCAGCTCGCACCGCACCTGCAGCCGACGCATCTCCACCAGCTGTGCGCGCAACAGCGCGATCAGTGCCTCCGTCTCGCCGTCGGAATGCGCTTCCTCGAGCGAGCCGAGCTGCGTGGTGACGTGATCGATCGCGCGTGCGCCGCTCGTGGCCGTCAGAGCGCGAAGCTCGACGTCCTGACGCTCGAGCGAATGCAGCACTCGGCGCGCGACGTCCGCCGCTTCGCGCGCTGCGCCGCGCAACGACTCATCGACGCGCTCCGCGAGCTCGCCGATCGCACGGCAATAGCCGGCTGGATCGTCGGGCTCTCCGTCGGCGCTGTTCGACGCTCGTAGCAGTCGCCGGAGCGCCGGCGACTCCCAGCTGTCGGACGCGGTGGTCGCGCCGAAGAGCAGGCGCGTCGTCTGCGGCAGCGCGAGCCCGCGGCGCCGTGCCCACGTCATCGCCGCCGCGATCGAGAGCGCCGCGCCGATCAGCAGCGCCGATTCCGCCGCGCCGAACCAGCCGACACCGGCTCCGGTCACCGCTTCGACCCATCGGCGCGTGAGAATGAGCGCCGGCAGCGCGACGATGAACGCACTCAGCGCGCTGCGCACGGCGCGCGCCGGCCAGGGCAGCCGCCGCCACAGATCGGTCGGGCGCCGCAGCGCGCGCGGCCACCACATGCTCCACCAATCCGGCGGCCAGAACGCCACGCGCGCCACCTGTGCGAGCGGCAGTCCACCTCCGACGACGTTCCATACGTGGAGCATCAACCCGGCCGGAACGACGAGACCGATCAGCACCAGCAGCGCGCGATCGCCCGCCGATCGGAACGGGCTCGCCCCCACCGCCAGCCAGGCGCCTGCCCACAACAGCGCATAGGGCCCGAAGGCGGGTAGGTCGCGCACCGACGCGGGCAGACCGGTCGCCGTGGCGTCGTCAGCGAGGGTGAGCGCCTCTCGGAGCGCGCGTGCACTCGGCAGACGTTGGGTCGGATCGCGCGCGAGGCAGCGCATCACGATCCTCGCCAGGTCGTCCGGTACGTCGGGAGCGACGCTATACAGCGGAGGAGGAAGTCCCTCCGCACGCCGCGAGGGCGACGTGTCGTCCGTGCCCGTGAACGGCTCGCGCCCGCTCAGCATCGTGTACGCGACCGCGCCGAGGGAGTACAGATCGCTGCGCGCATCGGCGTCGAGCCCAGCCAGCGCTTCCGGCGACATGTAGCTCGGCGTACCGACGACCATCCCCGTCGCCGTGAGACTGTCGCCGTCGTGCAGCTTGGCGATCCCGAAGTCGGCGAGCACTGCGCGTCCGGACGTCGCGTCGAGCAGAATGTTCGCCGGCTTGATGTCGCGATGGATCACCCCGTTCGAGTGCGCACACTCGAGCGCGTCGGCGAGCTCGGCGACGATTCGTCGTGCCTCCGCGACACCAACGCGTCCACCCAATCGCAGGCGTTCCGCCAGGGTGTCACCTCGTACGTAGCCCATCACGAAGTACCACAGCCCGCTCACCTCTCCGAACGTGAGCAGCGGCACGATTCCCGGATGTACGAGCTGCGCGGCAATGCGCGCCTCGCGCCGGAATCGCTCCGGCCCCTGGCGTGCTTCCGCGAGCTCGGGCCGCAATACCTTGATCGCGACGAAGCGCTCGAGCGCACGCTCACGGGCGAGGTAGACCATCCCCATCCCGCCGTGGCCGAGTGCGCGGACGATCTCGTACTGCCGCCCGATCGCGCTGTCGAGCGTCGCACGAAGTGCCGCATCGCTCGCCGACACGTCGACGCGCGGTGCGATGTGCGGCACACCCGCGGCGCGCGCCGCCGCCGCGATCCCGGCACGAGCGCCCGGGAGGCTCTCGGGTCCCTCTGCCGCGCGGAGCAGAGAGAGTATCTCCTTCCGCAGCGCGGCGTCCTCGCCGGCCGCGCCGTGCACAAACGCGTCGCGTTCCTCCTCCGGCAGCGCCCGTGCTTCGGCGAACAGCTCCTTCACGCGAGCCCAGCGCTCGGCGGTCACGAACGCTCGAGCTCACGGCGGAGCCACGCGCGAGCCACGGCCCACTCGCGCTTCACCGTCGCGCCCGACACGCCGAGCGCCTCGGCCGTCTCTTCGATACCGAGTCCGCCGAAGTAGCGCAGCTCGACGAGTCGAGCCTGCTCGGGATCGAGCGCGGCGAGGCGTTCGAGCGCCTCGTGCAGCGCGAGCACGTCGAGCTCCGGATCGGCGCTCGCATGCGCTCCGGCGTCGCCGAGCGTCACGCGCTGCATCGCGCCGCCGCGCTTCTCGGCGAGCCGGCCGCGCGCGTGGTCCACGAGCACGCGTCGCATCGCCTGTGCGGCGACGCCGAAGAAATGCGCGCGGCTCTTCCACTCCACGCGTCGCTGGTCGACGAGACGCAGATACGCCTCGTGCACGAGCGCCGTCGCCTGGAGCGTGTGCGCCTCGTCTTCACGACGCATCGCGCGCGCGGCCTGCCGGTGCAGCTCGTCGTAGACGAGCGGCAGGAGTCGCTCCCCGGCTTGCGCGTCGCCTTCGCGCCACGCGAGCAGCAGCGCGGTCACGTCCCGCGGCGCGTTGCTCACTTCGTCGTCGTCGGGAGTTGGCGGCATCTGCTCAGCGCGGGAGGACACCTGCGAGCGGCGTCGCCGCACGGCGAGGTTAGGTCAGGTTAGATCGGGTGGACGAGAGCGTCAAGGTGACCGCGACGGTGAACGCTGAGCCGATTCGCCGCGCGAATCCGCGTTCCTGTATGACGCCGCCGGATCGCGATGCGTGCGGCCGGCGTGCGTCGCTACCTCAGCCGATGGTCACATGCCTGATACCCTCGAAGCGCCCGCGCGTCCCGATCAGATTCAGGAGCTGGCGAGTAAAGATGCGTTCGCGCAGCCGTCGTGGGCTCCCGAACGCTCAACGGAGCAGGCACCGCGTCGTGCATCATCGGGCGACTATCGACCATTCGACAACGTCGAGTCGCGCAACCGACTCCAGGAGCGCTTCGAGCTCCCGCTCATGCTGCGCGCGCTGCGACTGCCGCGCGGCGGCCGAGTGCTCGAGGTCGGATGCGGTGGAGGCGTCGCCCTGCCGGTGCTATCCGAGTGGCTCGAACCGGCCGAGCTCGTCGGACTCGATATCGATGCGACGCTCATGGAGCGCGCCCACGAGCGAATCGCGGTCCGTCATGTCGCCGCGACGCTGCATGTGGGCGACGTGCGCGACCTCCCCTTTGTGGGCGGGCGGTTCGATCTCGTGCTCGACTTCGGCACCTGCTACCACGTGAGCGGTGGACCGACGGGCCGGCTCACCGCCCTCAACGAGATCTCCCGCGTGCTGCGCGTTGGTGGATTGCTCGTACACGAGACGCGCCTGGCCCAGCGACTCGCGCATCCCCTGCGCTCGCTGCGTCGCTCTCTGCCATGGACCGCGGTACCGATGCTCGCGCGTGACCGGAGCGCCGTGCTCTGGGGCGCACGCCGGCGCGTCGGGCCGGCGCTCACGTGACGGGGTTGGTCGGTCGACTCGCCCTTGCGACGTTGCTCATCGTAGCGGCCCTTCCACTCGAAGCGCAGCGCATCGCGCCGAGCGGGGTGCAGCATCTGGACATCGTACACGACCCGGTCACGCCATCCGACACTGCAGCGACGCGCGGACGCTCGCATGTCGACGGTGCCGTGCACGGCGGGCTGGTCGGCTTCGCGGCTGGCGCTGTGACCGGCGCCAGCGTCTTCGGACTCGCGTACGTCGCGTCGTCCACCACCTCGAAGGCCGCTACCAGCGGCGAGGTGGCGCTCGCCTTTTGGTTCATCACCGGCGCTGGCGCTGTCGCGGGGACCGCGCTCGGGGCGCTGATCGGAGGGATCGTCGGCCGCTAGCCGGCGCCGTTCATCCGCCGCAACCGATCTTGCCCCATTCGCCCTGCCGCCCTATCGACTGCAGTGGCGCGCAGGGCGCCTCCTGTCCGCGGAGAGGACCGAGTCCACCTGGCAGATCGCGGTGCTTCAAGGTTCTCACGAACCTCCTTCGCCCATGCAAGCGGACCCGGGCTGCTTTCGAGGAGGCTCGTCATGCCGGAAGAAAAGCCAGACCGCCATCTGCCCGTCCGTCCCGACCTGGACCAGCTCAAGCACCAGGCGAAGGACCTGCTCCGCGACATCCGCCGCAACGATTCCGACGCGGTCGTCGCGCTCCGCAAGCACCATCCGGACCCGATCGAGCCGGCGAGCGCGAAGCTCGCCGATGCGCAGCTCGTGCTCGCGCGCCAGTATGGCGCGCCGAGCTGGCCGCGGCTCGCGCAGGCGTGCCGTCTCATCGATGCCATCTGGGAAGACGACATCGACACCGTGCGCGAGCTCGTGACCGCCAATCCCCGGCTCATCCACGAGGATGCGCGCGTGACGAGGAGCAGCTGGGGTCCGCCGATGTCGTACGCCGCCAACCTCGGCCGCGATCGCATCATCACGATGCTTCACGAGCTTGGCGCGAGGGACCTCGAGCACGCGATCGATCGCGCCGCGCTCCAGAGCGAGATCGGCACCGTGCGCATGCTCCACGCGATGCTCGGCAGTCCCACGCCGCCCACCGGCTCACTCCGTGCACCGGCCTACACGCTGAGCGCGTCGGGCACGGAGATCGTGCTGGAGCTCGGCGCTCCGGTCCTCGACGAACAGGGAACGTGCATCGCGCCAGTCGACGTCGTGCTCGAGACCGACAGCAGGGATCCGACGGCCAAGCATCGGATCCTCGAGCTGTACGAGCGATACGGCGTCGTGTATCCCGAGACGCCGGTGATGGCGCTGCATCGCGGGCGGATCGATCTGCTCGAGGAGCATCTGCGCCGCGACCCGGGCCTGCTGAACCGTACCTTCTCGCACGAGGAGATCTATCCGCCGGCGCTCGGCTGTCACGACGAGGTGCAGGCGACGCAGGGAACGCCGCTCAAGGGCACGACGCTGCTGCACCTGTGCGCTGACTACGCCGAGCTGGAGATCGCGCGCTGGCTGCTCGACCACGGCATGGACGTCGACACGCGTGCGGACGTCGACGCCGACGGCTTCGGCGGTCACACGGCGCTCTTCGGCTCCGTGGTGTCGCAGCCGAACTTCTGGATGAACCATCACCACAGCGCGCAGATCACGCCGTTCACTGAGCTGCTGCTTGCGCGTGGCGCCGATCCGAACGTGCGGGCGTCGCTGCGCAAGCAGCTGCATCCTGGCTACGGTGAAGACGAGACGCTGCGCGAGTTTCGCGACGTCACGCCGCTGTCGTGGGGCGAGCGCTATCATCGAAAGGAGTTCGTCAGCGAGCCGGCGATGCGATTGATCGCCGACCGCGGTGGGCGCGTGTGATCGACGCGCCAGGTCTGTTCAACGCCGGGCGCAGAGTGGATACTGGGAGCATGAAGACGCTGTTCACTCTCACCCGGTGACGGTCGCCGAGGAGCATCGCACCACGCTCCCCGAGCGGAACCTCGACGTCACGCGCGCAGTCGCCGTATCGTGCGTCCTGGCCAACCACGTCGGGCTGCTCTTCCGCCCCGACGGTGCGCCGCTGCGCTGGTTCACGCAGATCGGCGACGCCGGCGTGATGATCTTCTTCGTCCATACCGCGCTCGTGCTCATGGCGTCGCTCGAGCGCCAGGGCAGCGAGCGTGGTTGGATCCGCACCTTCTACATCCGTCGCGCGTTCCGCATCTATCCGCTCGCGATTGCCATAGTGCTGCTCGTCGTCCTGGCGGCGATACCTCGCGCCATTCCGGCCATCGGCGTGCACGCCGCGCTCACGCCGCATCCACCCGCGCAGATCGCCGCCAATCTGGCGCTCGTGCAGAACGTCCTCGGCATCGACGACGTGCTCGGTCCGCTGTGGACGCTGCCGGTGGAGGTGGACATGTACCTCCTTCTCCCGTTCTGCTTTCTCGTCGCGCGTCGGCGCGGCTCGCGTAGCGTGCTGCTCCTCTTCGCCGCGCTCATCGCGGCACACATCGTGGTCGCGATGCAGGCAGTACCCGGCGCGTGGCGCCTGAATGTTCTCTACTTCGGCCCGTGCTTCTTCGGCGGCGTGCTTGCGTATCATCTGCTGCGCGGGCGCGCGCGCGCCATCGCACCGCCGTGGACGCTCGCGCTCACGCTCACGGCGACGATCGCGTTGCGACCTCTCCTCCCGATCGGAGTTCTCCCCGACGCGCTCCGCTGGATTCCGTGCATCCTGCTCGGCGCCACGCTTCCCTTCATCGCCGAGCTCGCGCCGTCGGCGCTGACGCGCGTGGGTCACACCGTGGCGACGTACAGCTACGGGATCTACCTGCTGCACATCCCCGTCTTCTGGTTCGCCTTCGACCTGTGCCGCGCGTTGCCGCTCGTCGCGCAGGCAGGTGTTGCGATCGCCGGACTGGTTCTCGCTCCATGGGCGGCGTACCACGTCATCGAGGCGCCAGGCATCCGGCTCGGGCGCAGCATCGCGCACCGGCCGATCACGCTGGCGGCGACGCAGCCCGCGCCCTGAGGAGCTACGGAGTGCGTCAGTGTCGGAACCATTCAAGACGTCGGGCCGAACATCCAGGAAATTCCGGTATGGTACCTGAAAGCGCTCGGCCGGCTGATCGTGTTCATTCCGAATCGTTACCCGCCACCGTCACCGCACGAGGGACCGGATCCGCGTCCGGGTCCGACACCCTGAGGCAGATGCTTGCGCGCGTGACACTCGCGGCGCTCTGCCTCTTGGGTGCCGCTTCGCTTCGCGCTCCGACCCTCGCGGCGCAAACATCCACGGGTCTCGCCGATGTCGACTCCGCCGCCGCCGCGCGGGCCGCGTGGCGACGCGGTCAGGCCGCCGCTCGCGCCCACGACGACACGACCGCGCAGCGCGAGCTGGCGCGCGCCGCGTCGGCGTGGCCTGGACAGCCCGCGTACCACCTGGGCCTGGCCTTCGCCGCGGCACGAGCAGGTGACACCGCGTCGGTGATGCGCGCCCTCTCGGCGTACGCCGATCTGGGGCTCGGCGCGGATCTGCACGCCGACACGGCGTTCGCCCGCTACGCGAATCGATCCGATTTCGCCGATCTGGTCGCTCGACACGACAGCGCACGCGCGCCGCTCGTGCGCAGTCGAGTCATCGCCACCTTCCCCGATTCCTCCACATGGCCCGAGGGGATGACGCACGACGCGCGCTCCGGTCGATGGTACGTCGCGAGCGTGCGACATCGCACGATCGTCGAGCTGAGCGCGGATGGCTCCTCGCGTGAGCTCTGGCCACGTGGCCGCGCACACATCGGCGCGATGCTCGCGCTGCGCTTCGACGCCGCGCGTCAGCTCGTCTGGGCCACGACGAGCGGACTCACCCAGATGGAAGGATTCGCGCCGGCAGACTCGTCGATTGCCGCGCTGCTCCAGCTTCGCCCGAGCGACGGGAAGATCCTGCGACGATGGGATCTTCCTCCGATCGCCGGCGGCCACGTGCTCGGCGACGTCGCCGTCGCTCCGTCGGGCGACGTCTACTTCACCGACTCGAGCGAGCCGGTGCTGTACCGTCTGCCGCGCGACGGCGGCGCGCTCCAGCGCATCGTGAGCCCGCACTTCCGCTCACTCCAGGGCGTTGCGCCGTCGCCAGACGCACGCGTCGTGTTCGTCGCCGACTACTCGCACGGCATCATGCGCGTCGACGTGCGCTCCGGTGACGT
>JBDTOD010000114.1:0-14373 GCA_039933415.1 bacterium | reverse complement strand
CGCTCGAGATCACGCCGCCCGAGCTGGCGAGCGACATCGTGGACCGCGGCATCGTGATGACCGGCGGCGGCGCGCTCATTCGCGGCCTCGATCTGCTCCTCAGTCAGGAGACGGGCTTGCCGATCCATGTCGATGAGGATCCTCTGACGTGCGTCGTGCGGGGCACGGGGCGCATCCTCGACGACGAGGAAAAGTACTGGTCGGTCCTGAGCACCTGAGGCGCGGGTGGCGCGCACGGCCCGGTTCAGCAACCGTCTCGACATCGTTCTGTTCGGCGCGTGCATCCTGCTCTCGCTCATGTCGATGGTGCTCCCGCCCAACCTGCGCGAGCCGGTAGCGGGGGCGCTGCGCCGGTCGCTGGTGGCACCGCTCGTGCGGCTCCAGAAGGGCGCCGAGCGGTGGCGCGGGGCGTATCTCTCGTCGATGCGTGAGGAGCTGCGCCGCGATACGTTGGCGCTCGCGGCGGCGCGTGTGCCGACCCTCGAGTCGGAGAACGAGCGCCTGCGTCAGTTGCTTGGTCTCGGGAGCAAGCTGCAGTGGGGCTTCATTCCCGCCGAAGCGCTTCAGGGCCGCGGACGCATCGAGGACTTCACGATCACGCTGAGTGCCGGCTCCAAGGCCGGCGTTCGCGAGCGGAGCCTCGTCGTCGCGCCCGAGGGCGTCGTCGGTGTCGTGCAGACGGTGGATCCGTCGATGAGCCTCGCCATCCTCTTCGCGCATCCAGACTTCCGCGTGAGTGCGATGTCGGCGGACGGCAGCGCGTTCGGCATCGTCCAGCCGCACATCGCGGGATCGGCGGTTCCGGCGCAGAGCTCGTACGTGCAATCGGAGCGATGGCTGCTCGAGATGCGCGGCGTGCCCTTCCGCAGCACGCTCAGGCCCGGTGCGGTGGTGTACAGCTCCGGTTTGGGCGGCATCTATCCGCGCGGTATCCCAGTGGGCGTCGTGCTCGGCGAGATCAAGACGGCCGAGGCGTGGGCGCGCACCTATCTGCTGCGCCCGTCGGTGAATCCCGCCGAGGTCACGGCGGTGATGGTGCTGACGCCACAGCGCGGCACCTCTGGTCTGACGAACATCTGGGGCGACATCGGAACGGTCGACTCGGCGACGAAACGCATCGTGATCGCCGGCGACTCACTCGCTCGGCTGGCTGCCTCGGCGGAAGCGGCGGCGCGGCGCGCTGCCATCGACTCGGCGGTGCGCTCGCTCACCGGCGCGCGCGACAGCGCGGCGGCGGACTCGATCGCGCGCAACATCCCAGGCGCAGCGCCGATTCCTCGCGCCGCTCCGGCCACGCCGGCGCCAGCGTCCGCGGCACGCGACAGCGCGGCCGCCAGAGCGAGACGGGACTCGGCGCGGCGACGGGACACCACGGGAGCACGGCCATGAACTGGGGCGCCACGATCCGCACGGTGTTTCTCTGCGCGGTGCTGATCTTTCTCCACTACACGCTTCGCCCCCTTCTCGCCTGGCGCGCCTCCGCCGACTTTCTGATCATCGCGCTGCTGCTGGTGGCGGTGCGCGTGCGGCCCGGCGTAGCGGCGATCTTCGGCTTCATCCTTGGGCTCGCGACCGACTCGCTCGCGCTCGGTGCGTTCGGTGCGGGCGCGCTGGCCATGACGCTGATCGGCTTCAGCTGGTCGAAGCTCAAGGCAGTGTTCTTCGCTGACCACGTGCTCCTGAACGGCTTCTTCCTGTTCCTCGGGAAGTGGGTGTACGAGATCGTGATGAACGTCGTGGAACGGCGGATGCAAGGTGCGGAGCTGGTGATGCAGATCCTCGTCTGGTCCTCGTTGTCCGCCTTCGTCACAGCGGTTGCCGGCGTGCTGGCTCTCATGGCGCTCCGCCCCGTGCTGGAGACGCGCGCGGCATGAGCTTTCATCCGAACGACATCCGACGTCGCGGCATCGCGGCGAACGTCATCATCGTTGGCGTGCTGCTCTTCCTTGGCGGTGGCTTCTTCCGCACGCAGGTGCTACAGCACGCGAAGTATCAGCTCCGGTCGGAGACGAACCGACTTCGCGAGCTGCCATTGCCCGCGCCTCGCGGCGTGATCTACGACCGCAACGGGAAGGTGATCGCCGACAACGTCATCGGCTACTCCGTGTCGGTGCTGGCCCAGAAGGAAGACACACTGCGCGCGGTGCTCCAGCGTCTGACGGGGACGATCAACATCACGGCGCCGCAGATCGAGCAGGCCGTCCGGCGCTTCCGCCGCGAGCCCACGCGACCAACCGTCATCATTCCCGACGCCACGTTCGACGTGGTGAGCGTGCTCGAGGAGCACCGGACGCAGTTCCCCGGTCTGATCATCCAGAGCTCACCGCGCCGCTTCTATCCGGACGGACCTGTGGTGGCGCCTTTCGTCGGATATACGGCCGAGGTGACCGATAACGAGCTGGCGAGCGCCGCCTACCACGACTACAAGGCCGGACAGCAGGTCGGACGGCAGGGCTTGGAGAAAGCGTACGAGTCGGTGCTCCGCGGCAAGGAGGGAAGCCAGTTCGTCGAGGTGGATGCGCGCGGTCGTGTCGTGACGGGGCAGGGAGGTGCGCGACCGGATCTCCTCCCGGTTGCCGCGCCGCCGCTCTACACCAACATCGACCTCGAGCTTCAACGCTACGTCGCGGGCATCTTCGGCGACTCGCTGCAGGGCGGGGCCGTGGCGATGGATCCCAAAACCGGCGCCGTGCTCGCGCTCTACAGCGCGCCCACCCCCGACTTCAATCGCTTCATCGGTGGCGTGGCCACGGCGTACTACGACTCGCTGCGCAACGATCCACGAAAGCCGCTCTACAACAAGGCGCTTCAGGGGCAGTATCCCCCCGGATCCACCTGGAAGCTCGCGACGACCGTCATTGGGCTGGAGACGGGCGCGGTAACGATGTCCGACCGGATGCCCATTGCCTGCACGGGTGGATTGCAGGTAGGCAACCGCTACTTCCGCTGCTGGGACAAGCGCGGACACGGCAGCCTCACGCTGTCGGGAGCGATCGCGAAGTCGTGCGATGTCTACTTCTACCAACTCGGGCAGAAGCTCGGGCTCGCGCGACTGATCGCCGGTGGCGTGAGCCTCGGGATGGACAGCAAGTCGGGAATCGATCTGCCCGAGGAGAAGCGCCCGCGCTTTCCCGAGAGCACGGAGTACTTCAATCGCAAGTACGGTCGCAACTGGAGCCAGTCCATCGTGCTGAGCATGGCGATTGGTCAGGGCGACAACTCGCAGACGATCGTGAACATGGCGAAATTCTATACGGCGCTCGCCACTGATGGACAGGCCGCCAAGCCGGAGATCGCTCGCGTGAAGCCGGAGCGCGAGCAGATCATGAAGCTCACGCCACAGCAGATGGAGCAGGTGCGTGCCGCGCTCGTCGGAGTGGTCGAAGGCGGCACCGCGTCGGCGTCGGCGATCCAGGGCGTCAAGCTGGCGGGCAAGACCGGCACGGCGCAGACCGGAACGCTCGACGCCTCCGGCAAGGAGTTGAACCACGCCTGGTTCGTCGGCTTCGCGCCGGCGAGTGACCCGAAGATCGTCGTCGCCGTGATGATCGAGTTCGGCGGACACGGCACACGCGCCGCCGCGATCGCCTCCAAGATCATCGCCGCGTATCTGAAGGTGACGCCAGTCGTGGACCTCACGACGGACGGCTGATGGCCACGCGCCGTTTCCCGATCGACTGGCCGCTCGTCGCGGTCGCGCTGCTGCTCTCCTTGTACGGCATCGCGATCGTGTACTCGGCGGGGCAGACCGACATTCACACGTCGGTCGAGCGGCTGTGGAAGTCGCAGGTGGTGTGGTTCTCCCTGTCGCTGTTCGGAGCGTATGTCGTCACGCGGTGCTCGGTGCGGCTGCTCGACTGGCTCACGTGGCCGGCGTACGCCCTGAGCGTGGGGATGCTCCTTCTGCTGCTGTTCGTCGGCAAGGGCGCCGGCACCGCAGCCAGCACGAAGAGCTGGCTCGCGATCGGGGGATTCCGGATCGGCCAGCCGTCCGAGCTCGCCAAGATCACGGTGGTGCTCGCCCTCGCCAAAGTGCTCTCGGCGTTCAAGGAGCCGCCCAAGTCGCTGCTCGAGCTCTGGAAGCCGGCCCTCGTGGTCGGCATCCCGTGGCTGCTCATCATGAAGCAGCCCGACCTCGGCACGGGCATCGTCTTCGTCGGCTTCGCCTTCGCGA
Organism: bacterium; assembly: GCA_039933415.1. GTDB lineage: Bacteria > Gemmatimonadota > Gemmatimonadetes > Gemmatimonadales > Gemmatimonadaceae > AG11. The sequence goes on along the minus strand of JBDTOD010000114.1, from coordinate 10,199 downwards.
TGCTGTTTTGGTCGGGCGTCTCGTGGCCGCTGCTCGTACTGGTGGCGAGTCCGGTCGTGAGCCTCGTCCTGTCGTTCAGCACACCACTGTGGGGGGCGTGGTTCCTTTTGCTCGTCGCGCTCGTGCTCTGGTACAAGCCGTACCTGTACGAGGGGATCTTCCTCACCGTGACGAACGTGGTGTTCGGCGTCGTCGCGCCGATCATCTGGGATCGCCTGGCACCGTATCAGCAGAAGCGACTGCTGGTGTTCGTGAATCCCGCCGTGGATCCCAGACAGGCCGGCTACCACGTGATCCAGTCGCAGATCGCGATCGGCTCAGGCGGTCTGTTCGGCAAGGGATTCACGCAGGGCACCCAGAAGCGGCTGGCGTTCCTGCCGGCGCAGCATACCGATTTCATCTTCGCTGTGGTCGGAGAGGAGCTCGGCTTCGTCGGGGTGCTGCTGGCGTTCACGCTGTTTCTGCTGCTCTTCCTTCGCATCACGAAGATCGCCGAGCGCGCGAATGACTCGTTCAGCAGCTTGGTCGCGTTCGGGCTCCTGGCGAGCTGGTTCGTGCACGTGCTCGTGAACGTCGGGATGACGCTCAACCTCATGCCCATCACTGGCATTCCGCTGCCGTTCTTCAGCTATGGCGGCAGCTTCATGCTCGCCAGCTGGCTCGCGGTCGGTATCCTCGTCCGGATCGCGGCGGAAGGCCGCGGCGGCCGCACCGGTCCGTTCGCGATCTGACGCCCTGCCGTCCACGAGTCGACGCGGACTCGTCAATCCCTTGCCCCTGCCGGTGACCTCGGTCACATTGACCCGTATGGCCTGGTTCCGAAAGGAGAAGAAGCCGCGGCAGCCTCGACGGGAGCGGCTCGAGATTCCGGCAGACGTGTGGGAGAAGTGCGAGGCATGCGGACACACGGATATCCGTGAGAAGTTCGTCCGGAACCACAACGTCTGCCCGAACTGCGATTATCACCGTCGGATTCGCGCTACCGACTACTGTGGTCTCCTGCTCGACGAGGGGACCATGGAGGAGCTGGAGCTCGACATCCGCTCGACGGACCCCCTCGGCTTCCCCGAGTATCCGGCGCGACTGAAGAAGGCGACGGTGAACGCTGGCGACGGTGACGCGCTCCTCGCCGCTTCCGGGATGGTCGAGGCGCTGCCGGTGAACCTGGGCGTGATGGACTTCGCCTTCATGGGCGGCTCGATGGGCTCCGTAGTGGGCGAGAAGATCGCGCGGCTGGGCCAGCGATCTCTCGAGCGAAAGCATCCTCTCATCGTGATCTGTGCATCTGGCGGCGCCCGGATGCAGGAGGGGGTTCTGTCGCTCATGCAGATGGCGAAGGTGGCCGCCATGCTGGCGCAGCTCGCCGAGCGTCGTATCCCATACATCGCGATCCTGACGAACCCCACGACCGGCGGCGTGAGCGCCAGCTACGCGATGCTCGGCGACGCGATCATCGCCGAGCCGGGCGCCGTGATCGGCTTTGCCGGTCCCCGCGTCATCAAGCAGACGCTCGGACAGGACCTGCCAGAAGGCTTCCAGACGGCGGAATTTCTGCTCGACCATGGAATGCTCGACCAGGTCGTGCACCGCCGCGAGTTGAAGCACACCGTCAGTCAGCTCCTCCGGCATATGAGCGGGAAGCCCGCCGCGTCGGGGTGGACGTCGCCCTGAGAGACTACCACGCGGCGCTCGAGTATCTCTTCGCGCGCACCACCGGCGCCTTCAAGTTCGGTCTCGAGCGTACGCGGGCGCTGTTGCGGGAGATGGGCGATCCGCATCTGGCCATTCCGGTGCTGCACATCGCGGGCACCAACGGCAAGGGGAGCTCGGTCGCCACGGCGGAAGCGATCCTCGCGGCGAAGGGGCTGCGCGTCGCACGTTACACGTCGCCCCACCTCGTCGACTTCCGCGAACGCATCGTCGTCGGCGGCGCGCCGATCTCTCCCGACGAGGTGGTGGAGTTCGTCGAGCGCTGGACGCCGGCCGTCGAGCGCATCGAAGCATCGTTCTTCGAAGCGACGACCGCGCTCGCGTTCCAGCATTTCGCTCGCACAGGCGCCGACGTCGCACTGATCGAGACGGGTCTCGGTGGACGACTCGACTCGACCAACGTCGTCATGCCGATTGCGGCCGGGGTGACGTCGATCGGCTATGACCACATGGAGTATCTCGGGTCGACGCTCGAATCGATCGCCCGTGAGAAGGCGGGGATCTTCAAGCAAGGGAGACCGGCGGTGATCGGCGAGCGTGACGTGGAGGTGCGCCGATGGCTCGCCGAGTCTGCGCACGTTGCCGGCGCGAGCGACGTGCGCATCGTGGCGGAGGAGATGAACATCGAGGCGATCGTCGTCGGTGCGGATGGCACACGGTTCTCGCTCGAGTCTCGCGGCGAGCGAGCCGAGATGCGCACCCCGTTGCTCGGCCGGCATCAGGCGTCCAACTTCGCCTTCACCCTCGCGCTGCTCGATGCCGCCGGTCCACCGTATGCCACCTCACTCGCCGATGCGGCGGCGGCAGCGGGCTCGATCAGCCTTCCCGGGCGCTTCCAGCGCGTGGGGAACTGGATCTTCGACGTCGCCCACAACGCCGATGGCGCGCGCACGCTGGCTTCGACGCTCGCCGCTCTGCAAGGGAGCGAGCCGTTGACGGTGTTGATCTGCGTGCTGGGCGACAAGGATTGGCGTGCGATGCTCGCGGCCCTCGAGCCAATCGCGACGCGCTTCATTCTCACCGACGCGCCGACGGCGCCAGCGAATCGCCGATGGCCACTTGCCGACGCCGCGAAGTTCGCCGCGTCGCTCGATCGCGAGAGCGTCGCGGAGCCCGATTTCGACCGTGCGCTCGCGCTGGCGGCGAACAGTGCCTCGACGACACTCGTCACGGGCTCCTTTCACACCGTCGGCGACGCGATGGCGCGCTTGCAGGTGTCTCCGCTCTCCGGGTAGCTTTCGCGGATGTTCAAGAGCGCTTTGCCCGGCTTTCGTGATTTCTATCCCCAGGAGCTCGCCGAGCGCGCGTTCATCATGGCGACGTGGCGCGATGTGGCGCGGCGCTACGCCTTCGTGGAATACGATGGGCCCCCGCTCGAGCCCCTTGATCTGTACACGAAGAAGAGCGGCGACGAGATCGTCGGGCAGCTCTACAACTTCGTCGACAAGGGCGGGCGCGAGGTCGCGCTACGACCGGAGATGACGCCGACCGTCGCGCGGATGGTGGCGGCCCGCGCGAACGCGCTCAGGAAGCCCGTCCGTTGGTTCTCGATGCCGCAGCTCTTCCGGTATGAGCGCCAGCAGAAGGGACGGCTGCGGGAGCACTACCAGCTCAACGTGGACATCTTCGGATCGTCCGACGTTGCGGCGGACGCCGAACTGGTGGCGTGTGCGGTGGACATCATGCGCGCGTTCGGACTCACGTCAGCGGACGTCGTGGCACGTGTCTCCGATCGTCGCATCCTCCAGGCGTTTCTCGAGAGCCTTCGCGTCCCGAGTGCTTCAATCGAGGGCGTGTATGGTGTTGTCGACAAGCTCGAGCGCACGCCGGCGGAGGTGTCAGCGGAGAAGCTGGCAGGGCTCGGCGTTCCGGCGGAGTCCATCACTCGAATCATCACCATCGCCGACGTCGATCTCGCGGAGATCGAGTCGCGACTGGCGTCCACACCCGCGTCAGAGCACGTGGCGGAGTTCGCGGCTTTTCTGCGCTACGTGAACACACTGCTCGGCGGCGACGCGGCCTGGCTTCGCGTCGACCTCTCGATCGTGCGCGGATTGGCGTATTACACCGGCATCGTGTTCGAGCTGTTCGACCGAACGGGTGAGTTTCGCGCGATCTGCGGGGGCGGACGATACGATTCGCTGCTGCAGTCGCTCGGCGGCGCCGACATGCCGGCCCTGGGCTTCGGCATGGGCGACGTCGTCTTGGGAGAGCTATTGCGCGCAAAGGGACTGATGCGCGCGGAGGAGTCGCGGGCCGACTACTGGGTCGCCGGCGACGACGGATTCTCTCTCGACCGCATCATGCGTGAGGCGGCGCGGCTTCGTGCACAGGGACATTCGGTGGAGTACGCACTCCGCGCGCAATCACTGAGCAAGCAGAAGAAGGCGGCGCACGCCAGCGGCGCACACACCTTCGTCACACTATCGACTGACGACACGAATGGCTGACGACAAGAAGCTCACGACGCGCGCCGCCGACTTCAGTGCCTGGTACAACGAGGTCGTGCTGCGCAGCGAGCTCGCCGACTACTCGCCCGTCCGCGGCTGCATGGTGATTCGCCCGAACGGGTACGGCATCTGGGAGCGGATGCAGCGTCAGCTCGACGACATGTTCAAGGCGACGGGACACCAGAACGCGTACTTCCCGCTGCTCATCCCCGAGTCCTTCCTCCAGAAGGAGGCGGAGCACGTCGAAGGCTTCGCGCCCGAGGCGGCCGTCGTCACGCACGGCGGGGGCAAGAAGCTGGACGAGCCGCTCATCATCCGGCCGACGTCGGAGACGATCATCTATTCGATGTTCGCCAAGTGGGTCCAGAGCTATCGCGACCTGCCGCTGCTCATCAACCAGTGGGCGAACGTCGTCCGCTGGGAGATGCGGACGCGACTCTTCCTGCGCACCACTGAGTTCCTCTGGCAGGAAGGGCATACGGCGCACGTGACCCACGACGAGGCGGAGGAGGAAGCGCGGAAGATGCTCGGCGTCTACCGCGATTTCATGGAGGGCTATATCGCCATGCCCGTGGTGACCGGTCAGAAGACGGAGGCTGAGAAATTCGCCGGTGCCCTGCGCACGTACTCGTGCGAGGCGATGATGCAGGACAACAAGGCGCTCCAGGCGGGCACGTCGCACAACCTCGGCCAGAACTTCGCCAAGGCGTTCGAGCTCAAGTTCCAGTCGGAGAGCGGCAGCACCGAGTTCGCGTGGAATACGAGTTGGGGCGTGTCCACGCGCATGGTGGGCGGCCTCGTGATGACGCATGGCGACGACAACGGACTGCGCGTGCCGCCACTCCTCGCGCCCATCGAGCTCGTGATCGTGCCGATCTACAAGACCGACGAGGAACGCGCGGCGGTGCTCGAGGCGGCGCAGCGCATCGTGCGCTCGCTCACCGAGTGGGCGGGCCGCGGTACCGAACGTATCCGCGTGCACATCGATTCGCGTGAAGGCATCAAGCCCGGCGCGAAGTACTACGAGTGGGAGCTTCGCGGCATTCCCCTGCGCCTCGAGCTCGGGCCCCGCGATCTGGCGAGCAATCAGGGCGTGCTGGTGCGCCGCGACACGCGGGTGAAGCGCCCGATCTCGCTCGGCACCATCGGGGAGGACGTGAGCGACACGCTGTCGGTGATGCAGCGCGACATGCTCGCCGCCGCACTCGATCGTCGCGAGGCGAACAGCGTGCGTGAGCGCATCTCGTACGACCACTTCCGCCAGCTGATGGATGGACAGGGCGGCTTCGTCTACGCCGGTTGGTGCGGGGACCCCGCGTGTGAGTCACAGATCAAGGAAGACACGAAGGCGACGATCCGCTGTCTTCCCGACGAGGAGTTCCGGTCGGCCGACGCGCCGACGAGCTGCCTCAAGTGCGGGCGCGGGGCGACGAGCGAGGCTCTGTGGGCGAAGGCGTACTGACGTCGGGCTTCGCCCGCGTGGATGGCGCGCTGGCGTGCGAGGGCGTTCCGCTCGAGCACATCGCGCGCGACGTCGGAACGCCTGCGTACGTCTACAGCTCGGCCATGGTGCGCGATCGGTATCTTCGCCTCGATGCAGCCGTGTCGGCGCTGCCGCATCGCATTCATTACACGCTGAAGGCGAACTCGAACGCGGGCATCCTGCACCTCCTCCGCGAGCTGGGCGCGGGCGTGGACGTCGTCTCCGGCGGCGAGCTGCACCGGGCCTTGCGAGTGGGGTTCCGTGGGGAGGACATCGTGTTCGGCGGGGTCGGGAAGACCGATCGCGAGCTGCGTGAAGCGGTGACGGCGGGCGTCCTGCTCATCAACGCCGAATCCGCCGCGGAGGTGCGTGCGATCAGTCGCATCGCGGGGGAGGAACGTGTCACCGCAGCCGTCGGCCTTCGCGTCAATCCCGAAGTCACGGTCGACAGCTCCCATCGGTACATCAAGACCGGCGAGCGCGGGGCCAAGTTCGGCGTTCCGTTCGACGAGGTGCTCGACGTCGCGCGTCTCGCTGCCGGTCTGCCGAACATTTCGCTCGCCGGACTCGACATGCACATCGGCTCGCAGCTCTTCCGCGTCGATCCATACGTCGACGGCGTCGAGCGACTCACCGGCCTCCTCGACGCAATTCGAGCGGAGGGGATCGATTCGCTGCGCTTCCTCGACATCGGCGGAGGGCTCGGCGTCTCCTACTCGGACGAGGTCTCGCCGGACCTCGACCGCTTCGCTCGTGCGCTCGTCTCTCGCGTGCAACCGACCGGACTGAGATTGCTGATGGAGCCCGGTCGATTCATCGTGGGCAACTCCGGGATGCTTCTCACCCGCGTTCTCTATCGCAAGCACAGCGGAGGCCGCGACTTTCTCATCACCGATGCCGGCATGACGGAGCTCATTCGCCCGTCGCACTACGACGCGTATCATCGCATCGAGCCGGTGCAGTCGAGCGACAGCACGATGACGGCGGACGTCGTCGGTCCGATCTGCGAGAGCGGAGACTTCCTGGCATTGGGTCGCCAGATGGAGGAAGCATTTGCGGGCGATCTGTTGGCGGTGCACGACGTGGGGGCCTACGGCTACGTGATGGCCTCCAACTACAACACGCGCGGCCGCGGCGCGGAGGTGCTCGTGGACGGCGACCGCTTCGCCGTGGTAACGGCGCGAGAGAGCTACGACGACCTGGTTCGACTCGAAGTGGCGGACCCCGAATGGAGGACGGCCTGATGCGCGTCGGACTGATCGCGGACACCCATGACAGAATCCCGGCGATTGCCGAGTTCGTGAAGCTGATGCAGGAAGCGGGGGTGTCGATGCTGATCCACGCCGGCGACTACTGCGCTCCCTTCGCGCTCCGTCCGATCGAGGAAGCGAGCATGTCGTTGGCCGGAGTGTTCGGACGCAACGACGGAGACACCCAGGGGTTGCTCGCCAAAGCGACCGCCGGCTTCGGCGCCGAGCTGTTCGAGGGGCCGCACAGCTTCGAGCTCAGTGACCAGCGCATCCTCGTGGTACACGACATCGGCGACGTGCAGCCGCGAAGCATCGAGGCCCATAGCATCGTGGTGCATGGGTTCACGCACCAGCAGGAGATGAAGACGCGCGGCGACACGCTCATCGTGAACCCGGGGGAAGCCTGCGGCTGGCTCTACGGCACGCCCAAGGCCGCGATCCTCGATCTCGACACGAAGAAGGTGGAATTCATCAGTCTCGACCCCGCGCACTGGACGACATGACGGCGCTCAGCCGCATCCTGATCATCGACTACGGCTCGCAGTACACGCAGCTCATCGCCAGGCGGGTACGCGAGGCCCGCGTCTACTCGGAGATCCACCCGCCGACGCGTTCGCTCGAGTGGATCCGCGCGTGGAACCCAACCGGCATCATTCTCAGCGGCGGTCCGAACTCGGTCTACGCGGAGCACGCGCCGACGGCCGACCCCGCGATGTTCGACGTCGCGCCCGTGCTCGGTGTCTGCTACGGCATGCAGCTGATGGCACATCTGCTCGGCGGCAAGGTCGTTCGCGGTGACCGGCGCGAGTACGGCCGCGCCGAAATCCATCCCACGTCGACGAGCAAGCTGTTCGCGGGATTCGACGCGAGCGAGAGCTTCACGGTGTGGATGAGCCACGGCGACCACATCGAGTCGATCCCGCCGGGCTATCGCGTGACCGCGGCAAGCGAAGGCAACCCGCTCGCCGCGTTCGAGCACGAGTCCAAGCCGATTTATGGGGTGCAGTTTCACCCTGAGGTGGCCCATACACCGCGGGGCCGAGAGCTGCTCGCCAACTTCCTGTTCGACGTGTGCGGCGCGACGCCCAGCTGGACGCCAGGCGCGTTCATCGAGGACGAGATCGCGAAGATTCGTGCGCTGGTGGGGGACTCGCAGGTGATCTGTGGACTGTCGGGCGGCGTGGATTCGTCGGTGGCGGCGGCGCTCGTGCATCGGGCGATCGGTGATCAGCTCACCTGCGTGTTCGTCGACACGGGCCTTCTCCGTCAGCACGAGCGGGAGCAGGTGGAGCGCACGATGCAGGCCCATCTCGGGATCAAGCTCGTCACGGTGGATGCATCGCGCCGCTTCCTCGCGGCGCTTCGCGACGTGGAGGATCCGGAGGCCAAGCGGCGCGCGATCGGGCACACGTTCATCGACGTGTTCGAGGAGGCGACGGCGAGCGCGGGAAGCAACGCGAAGTTCCTCGTGCAGGGTACGCTGTATCCCGACGTGATCGAGAGCTCGTCGCCGACGGGGGGCGCTTCGGTCACGATCAAGACGCATCACAACGTAGGTGGCCTGAAGCCCGGGATGCAGTTCGCGCTCATCGAGCCATTGCGCGAGCTGTTCAAGGATGAGGTCCGCAACGTCGGCCGCGAGCTCGGTCTGCCCGAGGAGATGGTGGGACGGCACCCGTTCCCAGGCCCGGGACTCGCCATTCGCGTCCTTGGTCCCGTGAGCGAGCCCGCACTGCACGTGCTTCGGCAGGCGGATGCGATCTATCTGGAAGAGATCCGCGCGGCGAATCTCTACGACGAGATCTGGCAAGCATTCGCCGTGCTGCTGCCGATTCGCAGCGTCGGTGTCATGGGCGACGAGCGCACGTACGACAACGTCGTCGCGCTGCGGGCTGTGACCAGCACCGATGGCATGACGGCCGATTGGTATGCGTTCCCGCACGACGTGATGGCGCGAATCTCGAACCGCATCATCCGCGAGGTGGACGGCGTGAACCGCGTCGTATACGACGTGAGCTCGAAGCCACCGGCCACCATCGAGTGGGAGTGAGCTGATCGTGCCGAGTGAGCCGCCCACCGCAGCGAACGGGATCGCCGAAGTGGAGCTCGCGTCGCCGCTCGGCGCGCCAGTGCCGTGCCTGAACTGCGGGGCCGTCGTGGCGCATCAGTATTGTCCCGAGTGCGGCCAGGCGCGCACCGATCCCGATCCGACGCTGAGAGAACTGCTGCACGAGCTGGCGGCGGACTTCCTGAACTGGGACGGCAAGCTGCTCGGCACGCTCCGCCAGCTCGTCACGGCGCCCGGCTCGCTCACGGTGGAGTATCTCGCCGGGCGCCGCGCGCGCTTCATTTCGCCGCTTCGCGTGTACCTGACGTGCAGCGTGCTGTTCTTCTTCGTGAAGGCGCTGCTCCCCGACGCGCCGTTGAACATCCGGGCGACCACGGTGGGACGGGCAACATCGGCGAAGGCGACCGCGACGCGAATCGGTGTCATCACCGTGCAAGAGAGCGACGAAGCCGAGTCGCTCCGAGAGTTGGACAAGCTCGCGGCGAGCAGTGACGGATTGTCGCGATTGTGGGGACGACACTTTGCGAGCGCGTTGCGGAACAAGGCCGCACTCTCCGCCTCCGTCACGACGAACATCCCGCGGATGATGTTCGTGCTCGTCCCGATCTACGCGGCGCTCGTTGCGCTCGTGTTCCGACGGCGCAGGATGCGATACCCGAAGCATCTCGCGTTCGCGCTGCACGTGCACGCGTTTCTGTTTCTCGCGTTGATGCTGACGCTCGCGCCGCGGATCGTGAAGGCCGGCTGGGTGAACGCGGTACTGGTGCTGACGAGCGTCTGCCTCGTGGCGGCGCACCTCGTGCTCGCGACACGTGGCGTCTACGCGGTAAGCACGGGGGGCGCGATCGGGCGAAGCGCCCTCATCGCGGCAGCGTACTTCGTCGTGTTCGTGCTCGCCAGCGTGGCGCTGTTCGGGCTGGTGGTGTTCTTTAAGTTCTGAGCAAAAACAGCCAGGGGATCAGAGTCCGGGCTCTGACCCCCTGGCAACTCAACGGGGTCAGAGCCCGGGCTCTGACCCCAAACGCACCGCGGTAGCTGCGGGATCTACACCCCTTTCTCCTTCAACAGGTCCAGAAACTGCGCCGGCTCGGTCAGCCCGAGCAAGCGCTGCGGGACGTCGCTCTCCTTCGAGAACTGCGCGATCTTCCCCAGCACCGGCAGATACTGGTTGGAGACCTCGAGGGGCGGCGCGACGATGAGAAAGAAGAAGTTCACCGGCTTCTCGTCGATCGCCTTGA
>JBDTOD010000113.1:0-14445 GCA_039933415.1 bacterium | reverse complement strand
GTGCCTCCCATCACGCGCACCGAGTCGCGCGCAGTGGGAGCCGATGCGGACGCTCTCTGCGCCGCGGCACCACCGGGAGCAGAGAGAAGTGTGACCAGCGCGAGCGCGACGAGCGGGCCTCCGATTGCGCATGCCTTCATCGCGCCGTCATCATCCGCCACGTGATCGTGCGGTAGCTGAACGGCTTGGCCAGCGGCGGACGCGGTGGCTCGCCGACGAGCGCACCGCCGGCGCCGCGGTTCGTGACGAGCGGCGTCCACGAGAACGCCCCACGCTCGTAGCCGAACGTCGTGCCGTCGTCGTCGTACAGCATCGTGGTGCCCGCCTCGACACCGTAGTGTCGAAGCTCGAGGTCAACGTGGTCGCCCTGCACCGGCACGTGCAGATGTTCGCCGACGAGCAGCGGGATCGTTGCGCCGTCACGAACGTAGACGGGAATGCGCTCGAGACCGGGTCGCGCGGTGATGATCTCACCGGCGCCGGCGAAAGCGCCGGTGTAGAAGTCGTACCATCTGCCGGCGGGAAGGACGACGGTGCGCGTCGTGTCGCCGGCGAACAAGCTTCCCGTCGATGCGCTGAGCGCGGATCTGGGAGCGCTCCATCGGGAACTCCGCCGGGCCGACTCGAGTGAGGCCGTCGAGCCGCGGCGTTCCGCCCGCGGCGCCGAGCAGTGAGACGCGCTCGGGCATCCCGGCGGTGGCCTTCCACACGCCGGGCGCGACGGCGGTCCAGCGAAGCGCGAGCGGTCGAGAGATGAGCTGCGCAGACAGTGCGCGCGGCCCGAAAAGGATCGGGACAGCGACGAGCGCGAACGCTCGGATCAATGGGCGGCCTTGATCATGTCCGCACTCTCGATCGTATCGTGCAACGGCTGGATCGTGACCGGCCCGATCAGCCCCGCCGCGCGTATCGGCCACTTCGACGCATCGAACGGCTTGTAATCGATGCCAACGAAGTTGATGTCCTTGAAGATCTTCCACTCGATGCCACGGCGATCGAGATCGCGGATGCGATTGGCCGAGACGTTGGTGACCTCGATCTCCAGCACGTTGCCGATTCGCCGCATCGGACCTGTCTCGATGCGATACGGGCTCGAGAACAGCACGCCAAGCTCGCGGCCGTTCAGCCGAACTCGCGCACTCTCGGCGACGCGGCCGAGCAACAGCTCGTGTCGTCGCGCGCTGTCGGGCGCGTTGAAGGTGATGGAGTAGCGCGCGGTGCCGGCGAAGCGATCGGCGTCGTCGTCACCGCGACCGGTCCATGCGACGGGCGCTTCACTGGTGAATGCCTTCGGAAGGGCTGGCCCGCCGTCGAGAAAGCTGACGGACCACTGGCCACGAAGTACGATCGATTGGCCGGAAAGCTCGCGGTACGGCCAAGGTGCGCCCCCGGTGGGACGTGTATCGAGCGCGCGCAGCACGATGGATTGTCCCTTCTCGAGCTGCAGATAGGCGTGGAGCTTCCCGTCGATCGTGTCGGTGAGCGCGAGTCCCGTCCGTCCGGACATCGGATCCAGCAGCGCCACGGCGCGCGGCGTCCCGGCGAGTGGCACCCACGTCGCGACGGAATCCGACGCCACGATGAAGTACTGCGACCCTTCCGGAATCTTCCGGCGAATGAACCGCAGATCTTCGTAGTCGGCCATTGGATCGTGTCGTACTCCCGCCGCCTCGAGCAGCGGCTCGACTCCATCGCCCACGAGCACGCGCCCACTGCCCAGACGCGTCTGACGCACTCCGGTGCCGCGCGTTCTCCACACGAGGCGTCGTTGCATCGCGCTCAACTCGGCGCGACGCTCGGCCAGGCGCGCGAGGCCGGGCACGTCGGTCGGCATCGCACCGACGAAGATCACCACCGCCCCATCACGCGCGAGGGCGAGCAACCGCCGCATCGTCGCGGGAGGCATGTGTACCGCGTTCGGGACGACGATTGCCGAGTATGTGCCGCCCTTGCTGCGCACCCTGCTACCACTCGTCGAGATATCCGCATCGAGCTGCCGGTCGGAGACGTAGTCCACGCCGAAGCCCGCCTCGTGCAGCGTCCGCGCAACCTGTCCGAACGGCTTGTTGTGGAACCAGACGGGATCGTGCACGCGGAAATCCATGCGCCGGCGTGACACGTCGTGCCAGTTGTCCCAGATCGGCCAGTACAGCAGCACGTCGTTGTCCGCACGCCCCGCTTGCAGCACCGACTGCACGCGCGCGACGTACTGGTTGAATGCCGGCAGGTCGCGCCAGAATGCGTTGCGCGGGTTGAACTCGACGGACGCGTAGAACTGCCAACCAGGCCACGCCACCTGCGCGGGCGAGTACGCGGTGCCGTGGTAGAAGAGATGGTTGATGCCCGCGAGGAACATCCGATCGGCGGCCTGCTTGATGTCGTCGAGCGTGCCGGAGAAGTGCTCGCCGAGCCATGTGAACGACTCCGCCGACGCGAAGCGCTTGCCAGCGACGTGCGCGGCGGACGACGCGAACATGTTGATCAGCGGGTCCGCGTCCGGGCTGCCGAGCACGCCGAAGATCTCCGTCTCCGGAATGTCGGCGGCCGCGTAGAGATCGAGGATGTTCGCGGGCGAGCCGTGCGCCTGCTCGCGCATCAGCGCGCCGCGCGCGTGCGACCATGACGTGAGCTGCCGCACGAAGTGCTCGAGAAGCATCTCGTCGAGCGTCTGCCGATAGTCGGACTGCACGCGCGCCACCCGATCCGAATCTGCACGACCGGCCAGCGCGGCCAGTTCGTCGGTGAGCGCGTAGCCGCGACGCGTTCGGAAGAAGTTGAACAGTCCCGTCGAGCCGTCGCCGGTGTACTCGAACGAGTCGTGGAAGTACGACCGGATGGCGCCGAGCGGCAGGGATGCCGTCTTCTCAGCGAACATCGACAGGTAGTGCGCCGTCGCCGACTCGGAGAACGGATCGAGCGCGGGCCCTTCCCCGCCCGGAGCTGGTCGCTTGACGTTGTCGCCGGAGAAGCGCGTCTCGGCCACGTAGACGGTCCATCGGCCCGCGGGTGCCTGCCACTCGTACGACCGGGGCGTCGGTCCGATCGGGATCGGCACGCGGCGTCCATCGTCGCTCACCGCAACGATCGCATTCACGCGATGCCCGGAAAGATCCTTGCGCCAGATGCCGCCCGCCGGAACGCTGTCCACGGTCACCACGAGCGACGCATTCACATCCGCGGGCACGACCGACGGTCCTCCCATTCTCCAGCCGGACCCCTGTGGAAGATCGAGCCCCATTCCGAGCCGGTGCGACTCCGCTGCCGTGTGAGCGATCATCTCCACCCAGCGTGGTGACAGGTACGGGATGTAGAGGGAGTCGGCTCCCTTCGCTCCGTAGATCACCGTGACCTCCACGCCCCCGAAGCCGGCCGACGCGAGCTGCTCGAGCTGCGCGGTGAGATTCGGCTTGTCGACCGCACTCCCAAGCCACCACCAGCGGGTCCACGGCTTCGAGTCGCGTGTGATGGCCGGCCAGTCGAGCGCGCCGTGCGCCGAGGGAGATCGCGCCGCGCGCTGTGCATTGGCCGGCGCGACCAGGGCGAATGACAGCGCCGCGGCGAGCGAAGCAGCTCTCACAGCGATCGCTTCAGAAACTCGAACGCGCCAACGAGGTTCACCTCATGCGCCCCGTCGTGCGCCTCGTGACCGAATCGGTCGAGCGCGCCGAAGGTGCCATAGATGTTCGTCGCTCTCCCCACGGCTTTCTCGAATCCGGCAAAGGGGAAGATCGGATCGCGGCGCCCAGACTCGACGAAGAGTCCTCGCGGCGCGACCAGCCCTGAAAGATCGTACATCTCCATGTCCTGAAGCATGCCGGGCACATAGTTGTCCGGACAGTGCGAGATGCTGACGATGCTGTCGCGGAACGTGTTGAAGTACGCGCTCACCACCGCGACCTTCACACGCTCGTCCACGGCCGCGGTGAGCAGCGAGGTCGTCCCACCGCCCGACGCGCCCATCGTCGCGATGCGCGTCGAGTCCACCTCGGCGCGCGTGCCGAGATAGTCGATCGCTCGCATGGCGTCCCACACGCGCCAGCCGGCCATCGTCTGACCCAGCAGCAACGCCGCGCACGCTGCGGGACGGCATGACTCCACGCCCGGTCCCGCTCGTCGCGCGGCGTCGTCGCGCCTGGTGCCGAACGCGAGCTGCTCCACGGCGAAGGTCGCGTAGCCGTGCTCGACGCATTGCAACGCGTACTCCTTCGCGTAGCCGACGTTGCGCTCGGCGCGCGGATTCCCATCGTCGCCGAGTCCCAAGATGTCGGGCAGGCCCTTGCCATGGCCCGAGAAGCAAACGACGGCGGGCAGCGGGCGCGCGGGCGCCTTCGGCAGCAACAGGTAGCCGAGCGCGCTGAGATTGCTCCGCGTGTCGAAGGCGATCTTCTCGCGAGTGTACGTGCCGAAGTCGCGGCTCTCCAGCACCTCGGCGTCGAGCGGCGACCTCACCGAGGGAAATCCACCGAGTCGCTCGATGAGCTTGCGTCGTGCGCGCTGCTGCCAACGCCGGCCACTCGCGGCAGTCGTCGCCGTGAAGGCGTTGGCGGGCCGGATGGCGTCGTACTCGGAGAGGCAGAACACCTTGCTGTCGAGACGCCGCGCGGCGAGGGCTGCGTCTATCTGGTGTACCGCTCCTTTCTCCGGTGTTGTCGCATTCGCGCCCGACGCCCGAGTCAGTGTCGCCGCAACGGGAAGGCCCGTGGTCGCGATGACTCCGGCAACCGTGCCGCGCTTCAGAAACTCGCGTCGACCGATCTCGTCCGTCATTTTCTCCGCTCCTCGTTCAGGGCAGTCCTCGAAGTCCCTCGGCGCGCACGGTCCATCCCGCGCGCGCAAATCCGGGGGCATGTCGTTGTGGCGCGCCGTCCCAACCGGCCGCCATCATGGCAACGGCGCTGAGCAGGCCGCCGTTGCCGGGGAGGTAGATCGTGAGGCCCGGTCGCTGATAGTTGTGACCGTTCGGGTGATACCGATTCTTCTCTGTCTTCATCAGTAGCGCGTCCATCGCGATCGTCGGCTCGCCGAGTCGCGCGGCCGTCATCGCGACGAGCGGATAGTCCCAGCCCCACGTCTCCTCCCACTGCCACGTATTCATCACGCGGTGGAGCGTCCGGCGCATCGCGGCACGATCGACGCGCGATGATCCGACGAATCCGTAGGCGCCGAGGAGCGTGGGATGATCTCTCCGCTGGTCGGCGTCGGTGAAGGTGGTCGGCGCAGACTCCGCGTTGACGTACAGGCCGTCGCGCATCGGCATCGGTGACAGTGATCGCAGCACGCGGTCCCACTGCGGCTCGCGGCCCATTCCGAGACGCTCGCGCCAACGCTGCGCCGTCTCGAGACCGAACGCCCAGTACGCCAGCTCGAAGGTCGGGTTGAACGTCGTTCGAGGGGGATGACTCTCCTGCGCTGGAATCAGCGGCGGGCCGAGCACGTAGCGTTTCCCCGATTGCTCCCAGAAGGGATACGACGCCATGAACTCGGCGGAGGCGAAGACGATGGTCTTGTAGCGTTCGAGGACGGTGCGATCGGGGTGAGCACGGTAGACGAGCTCGCTCAGATAGATGGGATGCGGTTGCTGCCAGATGAGAAAGACGCCGATCCCCGACGGACTCTCGCGACCATCCGGTCCCACCATCTTCGGCCATCGCGCACCACGATAGCCCTGCCGGGCCGCTGTTTCTCGCGCGCGCGGAAGAATCTGCGCGTACCACGGGAGGCTTCGCTCGAGCATCGCACCTCGGCCCCAGAGCGCGAAGTGCGCCGCGTGCCACCAGTGCATCTCGAGATGCGACTTGCCGAACCAGCTGTTGAACGTCTCCCCCGTCTCCTGGGGCGGGCGCGTGCCGGCACACTGAATGGCCGTGAGATACTCGGAGAGTACGATGCGCCGTTCCAGCTCCGGCGCGCGAGCGTCCGTGCTGCCCGAGAGGTCCAGCGTTCCTCCGTCGCTCCAGAAGCGCTGCCAATGGGCGACGCTCGCCGCGCGCGTGGCACCGGCGGACACGAGCACCTCGCGATCGCGCGACGGCGAGAAGTCGAACACGCACTCGAATGCCGACGTGCCCGACGCCGGCGACAGAATGAACTCGTGCGGTCCCGTCGTGCGAAGTGATCCGCCGTCGGTCCATCCTGCACGCACCCAATATTCGTCGGCGTCGAGCGTGCGGTGCCATTGCACCGAGCGACGATCGCGCTCGGCGATCTCTGTGCGGTGCAGCTCCGGATGCGACCAGTCGGCGGGGTCGCCGGTGTGCGTCGCGCCGCCGTACGGAAACGCGATGCGCACCGCGAGCCGCGCCGGATCGAGGTCGGTGCTCTCGACCCGAACGGCGACCAGATCGCGCGCCGGATGCGCGGCGGTGGTCACGCGGTACGTGCGTCCGTCGAGCGTGAAGCGACTGTCGAGGGTGCCGGTCCAGAGGTCGAGTCGCTGTTCGACGTCGCCGAGATCTGCCGGGCGCGCGGTGGTTCCGTCGCGACCGACGAGCACGAAGCCGATGCGCGCCAGCGACAGACGATGCGGGTTCTCCCGCAGCCATTTCCCTGCCGCGCCACCCTGCGCGCTCATGTACGACACCGGCCGCCCGTGCGCGTCGTAGCTCGACAGCGCATCATCGGGCTTGATGCCCGCCGTGTTCGGATACGAGTGCCACCCCCACTCCGCCTGCGTGGCGAGCGGTAGCTCCTTGTACTGATCGGGGAAGGTCTGAAGCCCGGTCGCGTCGGCGGTGAAGGCGAACGATCCGTTGCCTACGCTCAGCGCTGAGAACGACTCGAAGGTGCGGACCACCGGCGCGTGGCGCGCCAGACGAGCCTGGCGGTCCACTCCGGCGGTGGTGGCGCGGGAGGCGTCCTGATCGTTCAGGTGCGCGTCGCGCAGAAGCGTCGGCGCGAGCGCGCCAAGCGCGAGCCGCTGCGAGGTCGTGTGAAGAAAGTCGCGGCGCTTCATGGCGTCTGCAGCGCGCTCGCGCCGATGACGATCACCGTCAACTCCTTGGGGCCGTGCGCCCCGATCACGAGCGACTGCTCGATGTCCGCCGTCTTCGAGGGGCCGGCGACGAACACGCCGAACGGATGCGCACGAATGTCGATGCGTGCATACGCCTCGTGCAGCGTCGGCACGATCGACGCCGCGTCCACGACGATGGCCACGTGCGTGGCGAGGAAGAGCGCCGCGCGCTGCATCATGTCCGACGTCGCCAGCCAGATCGCTCCATTCTCCGCCACGCCAAGCGTGCCCGAGCAGACAAAAAGCTCGAGCGAGTCGAGCGCGTGCGGGTCGGATGCCAGCTCGACAGTCGCGCGCACCTCGCTCACGGTGGAGAGCACGTTGGCTGCATCCGCGACGCCACCGGTCACGAGCCGAGCGATGTCGCGTCGCTCGCCAAGCACCACGGCGGCGCCCGCGGCCGTCGACGCGTCGACGAACGCATCGAGCATCGAGGGCTGTGCATCGGCAGTCGCGACGGGCGTTGCGCGCGCAACCGGCATCGCCACGGCGGGAGGACGCGCAGCGCGCACGGCATGAAGGATCGCGTCCCGCGCCTCCTTCACGCTCATGACCTCTCCCCTCGATTCTTCCGGTACCAGGCGCGGAAGCTCTGACCTGGCGCTGGCGGAACGTCGCGCGCGCGGCCCCACGGACCAGCGACGAAGCGCGCGACCGAGCGCGGCATGATCTTGAGACCAAACCGAGCGAGTGCGCCAGCTACCCGAAATAGACCCGGCCGGTCGAACAGCTTCACCGACGCCTTGATCGACAGCGTCTTCGTCGTCGACGTGTAGCCTGCCTCGATGACGCGCTGACGCCAGCGAAAGAGCTGACCGTCGAGGTCGATCTTCACGGGACACACCGCGGTGCAGGACCCGCACAGCGTGGAGGCGAACGGCAGCGACGCGTAGCGCTCGAGGTCGAGGCCGGGCGTGAGCACGGACCCGATCGGGCCCGGCACCGTCGAGCCGTAGCTGTGCCCCCCGGAGCGGCGATAGATCGGGCAGGTGTTCATACACGCGCCGCAGCGGATGCACTTGAGCGAGCCCCAGAACTCTTCGCGCGCGAGCTGCTTCGTCCGACCGTTGTCCACCAGCACCACATGCAACGCCTGCCCGTCGCGCGGACCGTGCACGTGGGTCGTGTACACGGTCACCGCCTGCCCCGTTGCGCTGCGCGCCAGCAAGCGCAAAAACACGGCGAGGTCCTCGGCGCGAGGGATCACCTTCTCGATCCCCACCGACGCGATGTGCACCGGCGCGAGCGCCATGCCGAGATCCGCGTTCCCCTCGTTGGTGCAGACGACGAAGCCGCCCGTTTCGGCCACGGCGAAGTTCATCCCGGTGAGCGTAGCATCGGCGGCAAGGAACCTCTCACGCAGATGCTCGCGCGCCACGCCAGCGAGCGCGATCGGCTCCGAGAGTCCCGCCGGCGTGCCGAGATGCTCGTGGAAGGTTTCTCCGACCTCTTCCTTCGTGAGATGGATCGCCGGCATCACGATGTGGCTCGGCCCCTCCTTTCGTAGCTGCACGATCCGCTCGCCCAGATCACTGTCGACCACCTCGATGCCGTTTGCCTCGAGATACGGGTTGAGCCCGCACTCCTCGGTGAGCATCGACTTGCTCTTGACGAGGCGCCTCGCGCCGACGTCAGACAAAATCCGGAGCACGATTCGGTTGTGCTCGTCGGCGTCTCGCGCCCAGTGCACTTGCATCCCGTTCGCCAGCGCGTTGGCCTCGAACTGCACGAGATACTCGTCGAGGTGCGAGAGCGCGTGCTCCTTGATCGCCGAGGCTCGCTCGCGCAGATCTTCCCAGTCGGGCACCAGCGCCGCCGCGCGGTCGCGCTTCTCGCGCACGAACCAGAGCGCGTCGTCGTGCCAGTCGGTGCGCGCGACATCCGCGTTGAACGCCGCCGCCGCGGCCGCGTGATCCACCGGAGCTGGCCGGCCCAGCACGGGCAGTTCGAAGCTGCGCTGGCTCATGTTACTCCCGCCGTGCCGGCGAGCACCTCGGCGACGTGGTACATCGGCAGCCCGATGCGCTCGCGTCGCGCCAGCCCGCCGAGATGCATGAGGCACGACATGTCGGTGGACACGACGGCCTCCGCGTCATGCCGGCGGTAATCGCGCAGCCGGTCGCGCCCCATCTTGACCGAGATGTCCGGCTCGGCCACGGCGAAGGTGCCACCGAAGCCGCAGCACTCGTCGGGTCGCGACAGCTCGGCGATCTCCAGCCCGCGCACCGTGCCGAGCAGCGCGCGCACCTTGTCGAACGGGCGGACCTGAAGCTCGCTTGGCCGCGCGAGGCCCAGGCCGCGCAATGCGTGGCAGCCGATGTGTACGGCGACCCGCTTGTCGAGCGTCGCGCCGAGGCTCGCCACGCGGTCGACGCCGATCTCGTCGTGCAGGAAAGTGCACAGCTCGGTCGTCCGCTCGGCGACTTGCGCGCCGGCGCGATCCGTTCGGGATCCGTGAGCGACTACCTCACCCGCGTGATGCTTCACGTGCACCGCGCAGCTCCCCGAGAGCACGATCACGCGATCGTACTCCGCATACACGTCGACGAACCGCTCGAGCGTGGAGCGGCCCTCACGCGCGTAGCCGGCGTTCGCCGACGGCTGGCCGCAGCACACCGCACCGTCTGGCACGTCCACGCGCACGCCCAGCCGGTCCAGCACCGTCAGCGCCGCGATCGCGACGTGCGGGAAGAACTGATCGACGTAGCACGGGATGAAGAGCGCGGCCGTCATCGCTCAGAAGTTGAAGTTGTCGATGTTCTGCTTGTTGAAGATGAACGGCGCTCCCAGGCGCACCTCGTCACCGACCACCTCGAACTTCCCCATCTTCCCCGCGTCGAGCGACGTGGCGCCGGCCTTGAGCTCGCCGGTCACCAGCGCCTCCGCCGTCCGCACCGCGAGCGCGCCGAGGTCCACCGTGTTCCAGAGCACGAAGCTCTCGATCACGCCTGACTTCACGTACGGCCGGCACATGTTGGGGAGCGACAGCCCCGTCACCTTCACGTCGGTGCGCCCCGACTGCTTCACCGCCTCGGCGGCGCCGGGCACCGCTGGCGCAGCGATCGCCATCACGACCTTCACCTTCGGATGCACTTTCAGCACCGTCTGCGTCTCGGAGAAGGCGCGGTCACGATCTCCTTCGCTCGGCTGGATCGCCACGAGGGTGATGTTCGGATACTTCGACGCGAGCCGCGCCTTGATGTACTTGATCCACTCGTTCTGATTGGCCGCGCTCAAGCTGGCCGTGATGATGGCGAACTCGCCCCTGCCGCCCATGATGCGCGCCGCTTCGTCCATCAGGGTGTTGCCGATCCCCTCCGGTGTCGCCTGGTTGACGAAGAAGTCGCGCGCATCCTTCTCGGCGTCGGCGTCCCACGTCACGACCTTGATGCCCTTCGCGCGAGCTTTCCGCAGAACGGTGGAGATGGCCTCCTTGTTCTCCACGCTCACGGCGATGGCGTCCACGCCGCGCGTGATCCACGCTTCGACGACTTCGTTTTGCTTGGCGGGATCGAGATCGGTCGGGCCATCCCAGAGCAGCTCGACCCCGAGTGCCTTCGCAGCGGAGTCGGCACCCTTGCGCGCGCTGATGAAGTAGGGGTCGCCCTTGGCCTTCGGCATGAGGGCGATAACGGGCTTGGCCAGAGTAGGCACTATGGCAGCGGTACGGCCCGTCGAGTCCTGAAGTGTGAACGTTACCGTCGAATGATCAGCGGAATCGAAGAATTCGCCGCGCACCCGCGCGACGAGGAAGTAGTTGCTTCCCGCGACGATCAGCGCCCCCGCGAGAATCACCGCACTGAGAACGGCTACCTGTGAATTCTTCACTTCGTCCTGCTCCGTGACGATGGTTGAGTGAGTAGCCGCACCGGGCCGTGCCTTCGCCTGCCGCGACAGCAGGTCCACCATGATCGTGGCGACGAGCAGCACGCCGGTGAGAATTCCCGACAGCTCCGCCGGCATGCCCGACAGCCGCAGCCCGTTCTGCAACAGCACGATGCTGAACAGGCCGAGGATGGTCCCGAGAATCGTGCCGCGTCCACCGAAGATCGAGGCGCCACCGAGAACGACGGCGGTGATCGCCATGAGCTCGTACCCGGTGCCGGCGTCCGACTTCGCCTGCCCCAGATGCGCGACGTAGATCACCGCCGCCAGGCTCGCCGCGAACCCTGACAGGACGTACACCGCGTTCAGCCGCTTCGCCACCGGGATGCCGGCGAAGCGCGCCCCTTCAGGAGAGTGGCCGATCGCGTAGAGCGCGCGGCCGACGCCCGTGCGATGCAGCCACCACGCGGCGCCCACCGTCGCCGCGGCGAGGACGAAGAGCTGCGTGGGCACCACGCCGCCGACATAGCCCTGGCCCAGCTGCAGGAAGCTCGCGGGAAATCCCGAGTAGTGCTGGACGCCACCGGTCACTCCTTCAGCGATGCCTCGAAAGAGCGACAGTGTGCCGAGCGTGACGATGAGCGGGGGAAACTTGAGCCGCGTGATCAGCACGGCGTTCAGCGCGCCGCCCAGAATGCCCACCAGCAGCGTACACCCGATGGCAGCGGGAATCGGCATTCCGACGTCGTGCCAGAGCCAGCCGAGCACCACCGCGGCAAGCCCCATCATCGAGCCGACCGACAGGTCGATGCCCCCGGTGACGATGATCGGGGTGAGCGCGAGCGCGAGGAGTCCGATCTCCACGGCGAGCCTCGTGATCTCGAACGCGTTTCCCGTCGTGGCGAAGTTCTGTCCCGCCGCGCCAAAGACCACGCACTCGAGCGCGATCACGACGAGCAGTACCCACTCGTTGTTCGGGAACAGCCGCTCCATGAGAGGAGCGCGCGGCTCAGCGGGCGACAACGGGCGCGCGTCGGAAGAGGCTGCCATGTCGTTCCAGTCGCGCGAGCGCGGCGTCCGCCACGAGCGCCGCGAGAATGATCAGCCCCTGGATCGCCTTCGCCCAGAACGGGCTGATGCCGACGTAGGTCATCGCCGTGCCGATCGTTCCGAGCAGCAGCACGCCGAGCAGCGTGCCGAGCAGCGTGCCGCGTCCGCCCGTGATGGCCGTGCCGCCCACCACCACGGCCGCCACCGCCTGAAGCTCGAGCCCGATCCCCGCGTTGCTCGGCACGGCGTTGAATCGCACCGCGTTGAGCGTCGCCGCGAGTCCGACCAGTGCTCCGGTCACGACGAACACGCCGAACGTCACCCCCCGCGAGTCGATGCCGGCGAGGCGTGCCGCCTCCTCGTCCGATCCGACCGCGTACAGCCCGCGGCCGGCGCGCAGGTTGCGCAACGCCCAGCCGGCGACGATCAGGATGGCGATGGCGATGAGCACGATCACCGCTTGCGCGACCGATGGCGATAATCCGAACCATTGGAAGTTCGCCGGGAGATCCTGCACCCACGCGCCGTCCGTGGCCCAACGCAGCGCGTCGCGCCACGCGACGAGCATCGCGAGCGTGACGATGATCGATGGCAGCCCGAGCAGGCCGACCAGCGCGCCGTTCAGCGCGCCCATCCCCGCGCCAATGGCGATCACGATGAGCGGCACCAGCACCATTGGCACACCCGCTTTCGCCAGCACACCCGCCATCACGCTGCACACCGCGAACTGCGAGCCCACCGAGATGTCGATCTCTCCCACGAGGATGACGAGCGTCATCCCGAGCGCGACGAGGAGCACCGGCGCATTGTTGAGCGCGAGGTCACGCAGGTTCCCCGCGCCGAAGAACGACGGTGCCGCGACCATCACCGCGAGCAACACGCCGAGCAGCGCGACCGCCGGTGGCATCTCGCGCTTGTGCCGGCCGAGCCAAGCGAGCAAGGGCTTGCTCACGGCGCGCCCTCGCCGGCCGCGACGGCCGCGGCGAACTCGCGCGTGTGTTCGCCCAACGCGCGGGCCAGCACGCGCTCCGGTGTCGCCTCGGCGCGATCGAGCACGCTGACGATCGTTCCTCCGTGCATCACCGCGATGCGGTCGCTCATGCCGAGAATCTCGGGCAGCTCCGACGAGATCATCAGGATGGCGACACCCTGCTCCGCCAGCTCCATCATCAGCTCGTGAATCTCCGATTTGGCGCCCACGTCGATGCCCTGGGTGGGCTCGTCGAGGATGAGCACGGCCGGCTTGGTGACGAGCCAGCGGCTGAGCGCGACCTTTTGCTGGTTCCCACCGGAGAGCGTCGACACGAGGGCGCGAATGGACGGTGTCTTCACGCCGAGCCGGCGCGTGTATTCCGCCGCCAGCTCGCGCTCGCGGCGAAAGTCGAACGCGCCGAACCGTGACAGGTTGTCCAGCGCAGCGAGCGTGACGTTCTCGCTCACCGGCATCTCGAGCACCACGCCGTGCCGTCTGCGGTCCTCGGGGACATAGGCAATCCCATTGGCGATCGCGTCCGCGGGGCTGCTGATGTGCACCGGCTTGCCGCGCACGAGGATCTCTCCCTCGTCCGCCGGCGTGAGCCCGAAGACCGTACGTGCGAGCTCTGAGCGTCCCGCCCCCACGAGGCCTGACAGCCCGACGATCTCGCCCGCTCGAACGGTGAGATCGAGATCGCTCACGCCCGCTGCCTCGCTGCCCACCCGCCTGAGCTCCAGCACGGTGTCGCCGAGCGGCACCGCGCGCTTCGGAAACACCGCCGATAGCTCGCGCCCCACCATCATCTGGATCAACTGCTCGCGGTTCACTTGCGCCATCTCGCGCGTCGCGATCGTCGTCCCGTCGCGCAACACCGTCACGCGGTCGGCAATCACCGGCAGCTCCTCGAGCCGGTGCGAGATGTAGATCATCCCGACCCCAGACGCGCGCAGCTCGCGCACGACGCGGAAGAGATTGTCCGTATCCTCCTTCGAGAGCGACGCGGTCGGCTCGTCGAGGATCAGCACGCGCGCGTCGGCGCCGAGCGCGCGGGCGATCTCGACGAGCTGCTGCTGCGGCATGCTCAGCTCCCCCGCGTCGCGCTCGGGATCGATCCTCGC
This sequence comes from bacterium, assembly GCA_039933415.1. GTDB lineage: Bacteria > Gemmatimonadota > Gemmatimonadetes > Gemmatimonadales > Gemmatimonadaceae > AG11. Next base: position 464 of record JBDTOD010000113.1, on the reverse strand, counting down.
ACCCACGCGCTTCAGCAACTCCTCGGCGCGACGGTGCCGTTCGTGCCAATCCACTCGTCCCCACCGCCCGGTGCGCTCGATGCCGAGCGCGATGTTCTCCGCCACCGTCAGCTCGGGGAAGAGCGCCGGCTGCTGGTAGATGGCCGCGATGCCGAGCGCCTTCGCCGAGCGTGGGGTGAGCCGCCCCAGCGGCTCGCCATTCAATGAGAAGTCACCGGCGTCGGGCTGCACCGCGCCGGTGAGGATCTTGATCAGGGTCGACTTGCCCGCGCCGTTCTCGCCGACGAGCGCGTGCACCTCGCCCGCGCGCAGCTCGAGCGACGCGCTGCGCAGCGCCTGCACCCCCGCGTACGCCTTGGCGACGTCGGTCGCGCGCAGCAGCACGGGCAGGTCGCTCAGCGGAGGAAGGCCGCCGCCTGTCCGCCGTCCACGTTGACGATCTGGCCCGTCGTCTTGCTGAAGTC
>JBDTOD010000112.1:0-14571 GCA_039933415.1 bacterium | reverse complement strand
TGTTCGGCGGGGCGTAGCGTAGCCCGGTAGCGCGCCTGCTTCGGGAGCAGGAGGTCGCTGGTTCAAATCCAGTCGCCCCGACCATACGTAGCAACGACTTACGTCAGCCGCCCTTCGGGGCGGTTTTCGTTTGTCGCACACCCGTCTCACACCCGTCGAACACGCCGCACGTTTTCGCGCGTCCGTGATGGGTCGACCAGCGAGCGTACTAACCGCGCAAGACCAAGTCGACATCATGTCCATCGCGCGAGCACGCGGCGGGAGTAGGCAGGGGTATGTGCGGTGTAGGGGCAGTACGCCGGTATGACGATTCGGGAATGGTCGCGAGCGTCGATGCCCGGATCCGGTCGGTCAGGCCGTAGAACTGCTGGAAGCTCATGATGAGTGGACGCCACCGATCAGGATCGATGCGATCCGAGTAGCCCGTCATCCGGATTTCTTCCGCGACGTGCACCTGGACGATGCGAAGCTCGAATGCCACCAACCCTCCACGTCGGACGGGGTCGCGCACCGCCAGGGGGTGAACGGATTCGAGAGTTGCCTCCAGATGGACGGGGCATTCCGCCGCACGCGGAGGCATAACAGAAACCGAAGCGATTGCCGAAAGTCCCGCCGTGCCAAATTTGTCGTGCTCGAAGCGGTAGCCCATCGCCTGCTTGTGCGGCGGCACTGGATCCGATCCCGTTGTCTTGGCCAGTCGATCCACGGCATCGGCCTCGCACACCGAGGCAAGATTCAACACGCACTCTCCAGTGCGCTGAATATTCGCAGGTGTCTGAGAGCGCGCGCCGAAGCCGAGCACGCAGCTCTTGCCCAGCCACCAGACCGAGGACATCGGTGCGAGATTCGCCGATCCATCCGGGTTGAGCGTCGAAACGAGAACGACAGGTGTTCCGAAGTAGAGTATGGCGGGATCAATGTTCGAGTGCATGGTTTCGTTGGTTGGAGTCGCGGTGTCGTGCAGCGCTCTCCCGCGGCGCATTGAGGAAACTGCGCACGTCCAACTCCGGCGGACTATCCGGTTCATGCTCAACTTCGTGCGCCGGTGTCCAGACTCGCGAGAAGGTGACTCGCTAGCCGACCCTTGGGGCGGAGCGCGCTTCGATTGCCGAGGCGAGCGTACCACGCGGGAGACTCCAGGCCACCTGGAATCGTTGGCCGAAAACCGCCCGGGCTCTCGCGGAGCGGGGGCGGATCATCTCGCCAGCGCCGCTTCGGCGCCCCACACCACGGTGGCCGAGGCGGTCGGCGTCACGTTCCAGACCGTCGGCAAGTAGCGGCCGGTGCTCGTTTTCCTCCGCACGCGAGACCGAGCCACGCTCGGCACTCGGCACCTGTGGATCAACCGACCTCTGCTAGCGATGAAGGCCAGTGGTCGCGGCTCGCGAAATCAGCGAATGAAGTTGTATCCTCGCGCCGCGTCGGCCAGACGAAGTCCCGTATTGGTCATCGAGCCAGCGTAGGCGACACCGCTCGCGCCGACCAGTGAGAGGCCAAAGCCCTGCTGCGTCCAGCGGCCGACGCTGCGGATGATGCGCGGTCCTGGCGCGAGCTCCTTTCGCAACTCGATCCACGTGCCGTCCGCGGCCAGCGAGAGCGTCGACGAGAGGATGGTGTAGCCCGTCGGTCCACTCCCCACGTCGAAGGGCAGCGGCGCGCCGTCGACAGCGAGGAGCATGTAGGTGCCGGTGGGCTCCGCGACCGCACCGGTGATCGGCTGATAACCCACGTCCGAGCTGCACGCGGACACCGCCGCCAGCGCGAGCAGCGTGACGATGTGATACCCAGCACGCACGAACCGACCTCGAGCTCCAATCATCGGTGACCGCCGGAAAATGCCGCGCCGGATTCCACGTCATCATCGCGATGCGCGCGAACCGCGACATCGCGACCAGGCAATGCCGGGATGGCTGACCAACGTAGCGTCGTGGACTACACGGGGCCAGCGCGATGAAAGTGACGTCAGGGCCGCGCCGGCACCGTCGTTCGCTGAGGTGCGTCACTCCCCGCCGCGGGCAGTGGCGCACTCGCCGACGGACCAGCGAACCACTCGAGGATGTGGGCCGCCTCGGCGATATCCACACCGCGCTCGCGCGCACGACGCGCCTCGTCCAGCTTGCCCTGCTGCTCGAGCACCGCGCCGAGGAGGATGCCCGTCGAGGTATAGAGGGCGGGAATTCCCGCCGATGGGCGGTCCACCCAATCGCCACGCTTGATGATCGCGTCCGGTGCGCGATACACGTCGCGCCAGAGCGACACGGTGCGCTGCACGTCCACATGGCCGATACCGGCGACCGCCACGGTGTCCGGGCTCGCCGTCACCGGCGACGTGGCGACCTTCGTCACCAGTCCCTGCACCAGCAAGTACGCGTCGAGCCCGAGCGACTCGGGATACGACGTCGTCGTGCGTGAGATGTAGAAGGGACGCACGCCCATGTTGTCCTTCAGCATCTGGAGCACGAGCAGATCGGAACGCAACGGTACGCCGAACTCGAGCCGGCGCGGATCGATCACCGCGCGGATCGCACCCTGCTGGAACACGAGGGGCTCGCGTGCATCGAGATACTCGGGGACCGCGGCGAGCTCCGCGTTGCTCAAGCTCAGCAGGGGGCGCGTCGGCATCGTCCATGGCCTGCCGCGATACACGGCCGGACCGGCGGCCTCGTCATAGCGCACGATGGGCCGACGCATCAGCCCTCTCGCGTACCAGTCCGTGTTGAGCAGCGACGTCACCGCGACGGTGACGTCGCGACGAACGCCTTCGACGTCCTGCGCATACCAGAGCGGAAAGGTGTCGTTGTCGCCGCCGGTGATCAGCACTCCGTATGGCTCGACCGAGTTGAGCACGTCGTGCGCCCACTCACGCGTCGCCCACTCTCCAGCGCGTGAGGCCGCGCGCCAGTTGCCGACGAGAGGAAGCGCCCCGAAAAGCATCACCGGCGCGAACGCACGCCATCGCGGGGAGCTCTCTGTGCGCTCGGCGAGATACCGCCAAACGCCCACGAGCCCCAATGCCGCCCACACGCTCCAGGCGGAATAGCTCCACAGGTAGAAGTAGTCGCGGTCGCGCACTTCGCGCGCGACGCCCGCAAGCCCCGGGGCCTGCGACGCTCCGTATTTGAAGTTCATGTAGTACACGAGCGCGAGCGTCACCGTGAAAATGAGCGGTCCGAAAAACCAGAACGACGCTCGATCGCGCTTCCAGTGCACAACGCCCCCTCCAACGCCGAGCGCGAGGAACATCACCGCGAGCATGCTCTGCAGCAGGCTCTGCGTTCCGTGCGGATCGCGCAGCCACTGCCACTGGAAGTACAACCACCACATGCCGATCTGCGCCGAGAATGGCGCCTGGCGCTCGGAGAGATCCGGCTTGCCGTACTGCTCGCGATTCACGTTTGCCATGAGTCGCCGGACGGTCGTATCCGAGAAGGTGCACGCGAATCCGATCGTCCCTTCGCAACCGGTGGGCTCACCTTCGTTCAGCGTGGGATGATGCGCGGCGCGAATGGGCTCCACCGCAAACGGCGTGAGCCCCGCTCCAAGTGCAATGACGGCGGCGGCGATCAGCCGCCAGCGGAGCAGTGTCTTCGGTCGCCGCACGAGGACCGCGGTGGCCACAGCCGGACCCACGAGAAACCCCGCCGGATGATTGGCGTAGCCGAGACCGATGAGATATGCGATGAGCACGAGGATGCGATCCGCCTTGCGACCGTCGGGATCATCGCACCAACGCACGGTGAGCCAGGAGACGACGGCGAAGAACGCGAGCGAGACGGTGTAGACCTTCTCGTTCACCACGCTCTGATTCCAGACGGTGAAGGCGGTGGCACTGAGCAGCGCGGCGAGCGCGGCACCCGCGAGCCGCACCGGCCTCACCGGAATCCACTGCGCGAGCACACGCTCGGCGACGAGGAACCAGATGCCCGCCGAGCCCGCGCTGCACACGGCGGCGAGCAGGTTGACGCGATACGCGACGCTGCCGAACGGCAGCAGCGATGCGACGCGTCCGAGAAGGACGAACAGCGGATTTCCGGGTGGATGCGGAATGCCGAGCGTGTAGGCCGCCGTGATGTACTCACTCGCGTCCCACATCGCGGTCGTCGGCGCCAGCGTGATCACGTAGAGGGCGAGCACGAGCGCGCTGGCGATGGCGGCGGCGCCGTAGGACGGTCGAAGCTCCTCAGCGCTGGCTCGGGAGACGGTCACGTCACTCACCGAGAATGGCCAAGGGTACGATGATCACATACGCGATGACGAGAATCACCGGCGCCACCGTGATGCCTCCACGTGCGAGATCGGTGTAGCCCACGATGAGGGCGAGCGCCGCCGCGCCGCGCGCAAGCGTCGCGCGGCGTCCTGCCGCGAAGAGCGAGCTGGACACGATTGCTCCGGTCTGGTGTGGCCGAGTGCGCGGTCGCGCCTCGAGTGGTCAGTTCGCCGCGCGTGCGACGTTCAGCAAGGAGTAGAGGCGTCCGTCGTCGCCGCGGGCGACGCGCGCGGCGCGTGGATCGGGAACCCATCGAGTCTCGTCCACGACGAACGCATAGCGATGCTCGCCGTCGCGCAGCGCGAGCCTGATCGACCAGCGACGTCCGTCGGGGTCGCGCGAGAGAGGCGTCGCCCGCGCGTTTGGTGGATCGAAGTCGCCCATGACGGCGACTTGTCGTGCACTCGGCGCGTCGAACATGAGCCGCACCAGCCGAAGCGTATCGTGCAGTGCGCCGACGACCGTGTCGCCGAGCACGACCGACGACACCCCTCGTGCTTCTTCGCTGCGCGCCGCGGGAAGGATGGCCGAGAGTGTGCTGATTCCCCCCACGCCGGCGGCAAATGCGAGACCGAGGAGGGAGTGCCGCGTGACTCGAGACCAGGCATCGAGCTTCCGCCGCGGATGCCCCTGCCCCGCCGCACGCCGGACCTGCTCCATCACCGCACGCTTCGCGCGTGCGTCGACACCGACCGGCGCACGCAGCGCCACGGCCACGCGTCGCTCGAACTCCTCAGACATTCGGAACCTCCTGCAGTATGGCGCGCAGACGCGCGAAGGCGCGCTGGACCCGCATCTTGAGCGCCGATTCACCGGCGCCGGTCACCCTGGACATCTCCTCGTACGTCAGGTCGTCGGCGTACTTGAGCACGATCGCCTCGCGTTGCTCGACCGGCAGCTGCGCGAGCGCCCGCTCGAGATCGGGCCACGTTCCGTCACTGGTCTCGGCGTCCACGGCGAACTCGAACGCGAGCGGATCGAGATCCGGGAACATCGCGTCACGCCGGCGCGACCGCGCGAGCACGGTACGACACTGGTTCACGAGGATGCGCGTGAGCCAGGCCGAGAACTGCTCGCGCTCCTCGTAGTCTCCCAGCGCCTTGAATGCGCGAAGGAACGCATCCTGTATCGCCTCTTCCGCGTCCTCGCGATTGCCGAGGATTCGCACCGCGATGCGCGCGCAGCGCTCGTAGTATCGGTCGACGAGACGAGAGAACGCCTCGACGTCGCCTGAGAGAACCTGAAGGATGATCGCGCGATCGCTCATATCTGTCCCCAACAACTAACCCTGCCGGAGGAATCGTCACACCTCCCACTCAAGCGCGTGACGCCGTCTGTCATGCCTGCGCCAGCTCGGCGACGAATCCGCGATCTCGTCGCTGCTTGAGCCACCATCCCCAGCGCGCGTGAGCATGCAAGGCACCCCATGCGACGAGCGCGCGCCCGTCGCCCGTGTCGAGCAGGCAAGGGCTCCAAGCGGTGCGCGGGAGCGCCAGCGCGGAGGACGCTCCGAGCGCGGTCCGAAGCGCGCGCTCCAGGACGAGACTCTCATCGACGGCGCGCTCACCGGCGTCGCTCCGCGCGGCGCATTGGCCGGCGGCCCACACCGGCGCCCCGTCGCGGGCGCGCAGGTGGGCGTCGACGAGGAGCCGGCCGTGCGCGTCATGCGGCAGGCCGGAGGCAGCGATCGCGGCCAATGGTGATCCGGGCGCGGCCCACACGGCGACATCGGCCGGGAGCGCTGCGCCCGACGACAGCAGCACGGCTTCGCTCGAGATCTCGACAGCTCGCGAGCCAAGCGCGAAGCACACTCCGATTCGCTCGAGCGCTCGGCGCGCCGGATCGCGGCAGGGCGAGTCGCCAAGAATACCGGACGCGGAGTCGACGATGGTGACCAACCCGCCGTGCTTCGAGTGATTCAAGAGATGCTGCATCGCAAAGGCCGCCTCGACTCCGGTCGTCCCACCACCTACGACTACGCAGTTCACGCGTCGGCCGACATCGGCGAGCCAGGCGTAAAGCGTGGTTCGAGCGCCCGGGAGCGTCGACGCGTGCTGAAGCAGCAGGGCGTGATGCAAGACCCCACGAAACGCATATTCGTCCGGCACGCCGACGACGTCGAGCGAGCAGGCGTCGAATGCCACGCGATTCGTGCCGGACACGACGATCTGTTCGCCGAGCTCGATCGTGCTGACCCGTCCTGTCACGAGCCGCACTCCGGCGCGCTCGGCCAGGCGAGCGACGTCGATGCGCGCGTCTTCGAGAGCGTACACGCCGCGAAGGAGGCCCACCGCCATCGCCGAGCTGAACGTCTGCACCTCCTCGGCGACAAGCACAATCTCGACTCCGCGAAGAACTCTTTGCGCGAATGCACGCAGCAGCTCCAGATGCGCGCGTCCACCGCCGACGAGCACGAGTCGGCGAAGCGAACGCGGTTCGCTCGCGCCTGCTCGCGTCAGCGCTCGTCCCTCGCGACAGCGTTCGTAGCTCGAAGCCACGCCGGGTATCCACCCTCGACGTCGGTGATCTCGGCGATGCCGCGTGCGCGCAGGAAGCTCGCGGCGATTGCGCTTCGTGAGCCGCCCTGACAGTGCACCGCGATCGGTCCGGCATCGCGCAGCTCGGCGATGCGCGCCGGGAGCTGCGAGAGCGGAACATGAATCGCACCGGGAACGTGTCCGGCGTTCCACTCGGCATCGTTTCGCACATCGAGGATCGTGCGGACGTCGGATTCCGCCGCGAGCTCCGCAGCGGAGATGATGGGGATGCTCTCGAGTCCGTCGGGTGCTAACGCCCGCAGCACCGACGGTTGGAGTGCGCCGAGCACGCGGTCGAAGCCGATCAGCGCGAGATCGTACATCGCATCGCGCGCTGCGTGGGTCACCGGAGGGTTGGCGACGAGCACCACCTCCGATCGCGGATCGAGCAGCGAGCCGGCCCAGTGGAGGAAGGTGCGGGACAGCGGGATACTGAGCGAGCCAGGCAGGTGCCCACTGAGAAAGTCGGCCGACGATCGCACATCGACTACGCGCGCTCCCTCGCGTACGGCTTTCAGGAGCTCAGGCTCCGAGCGCGGCTCGATGACCGGCATCGGCGGAACGCCGTTCGCGTTCAGCTCCTTCATGCGGCCGAAGTACGCGGGAGGGTCCGGCTGATCGCGCAGCGCCTCCTCGACGAACGACTGTTCGTCGCGCGAGTGAAATGCCCAGTTGGCTCGGAGCTCGTAACCGAGCGTCGTCTGCGGTACGGCGCCGAGCGACTTGCCGCACGCCGAGCCCGCCCCGTGGCCTGGCCAGACCTGGAGATACTCCGGGAGCGTCCGCAGCGCCTGAAGCGAGCGGTAGAGCTGCCTAGCGGAGTCCTTCATGGAGCCCTTCACCCCGACCGCGCGCTCGAGGAGGTCGGGGCGACCGACGTCACCGGCGAAGAGAAAGTCTCCGCTCAGAAGTCCTACCGGCAGCGGTCCGATCGCGAGGTCGGTCACGACGAACGTCAAGTGCTCGGGCGTGTGACCCGGCGAGTGGCGAACGTCGATCCGGATGGCCCCGACGTTTACGCTGTCGCCCTCGCGCAGAGGGCGCGCACCGGTGCGCAGTGCGCGTCCCATACCGCTCACGGCGTCTCCCTCCACCGACAGCAGCAGCTCGGCGCCCACGGCGTTCGCGAGCGCCTCCGCTCCGGACAGGAAATCCGCGTGAAGGTGTGTTTCGGTGACGAAGGCGATGCGGACATCCTCGCGCGCGGCCGCCTCGAGATACGGGCCGGGGTCGCGCACTGGATCGACGATCAGCGCCTGACGCGTCGACTCGCAGGCGATCAGATAGCTCGCCTGAGCGAGCCGATCGTGGTACAGACGCCGAAAGATCATCGTAAGTGGTGACGGGTCGGGCCGTTGCTTGTGACGGCTTCGGCGCTCGGTTAAACTATACGGCTTGCCGGTGTGCACGCGACGCCGTGTCATCGGGAACTGTGCCTGCGTGCGTAGCTCAGCTGGATAGAGCGCTTGCCTCCGGAGCAAGAGGTCGTGGGTTCGAATCCCGCCGCGCGCACTGCGTGAACTCGAGGCCCCGTCGTCCATCGGACTACGGGGCTTCGTGCTGCGAGCCCCGCGACGACTCAGCGGCGGAGCTCGCATGGAAGACAGTGGTCCGTCCATTGCACAGGTCGCTCGTATACCCCGCCACGAATACCTCCTCACATCACCCATGGCGCGACGGCTCGCGTGGTCCGACGTCCGCGGTGGCCTGCTGGCCATCGTCGCCATCGTGGGCATCTCGGTGGCCACCCTCAAGTACGCCCGCGTCGGCGCTCTTCGCGGCGGAACGATCCGCCTCTACGCGCTCGTCGGAGAGGCTCGGGGACTACTGAACGGCTCCGAGGTGTGGTTGAGCGGCCAGAAGATCGGCAAGGTGGCGGACATCCAGTTCCGGTCACCCTCGATCGCCGACACCACGACGCGTCTGTTGCTCGTGCTCGACGTGCTCGATCAATACCGGAACGTCATGCATCGTGATGCGGAAGCGCAGGTACGCGCTGGGGGATCGGTGATCGGCGCGGTCGTGGTGTACCTCACTCCGGGGACCGTCGCGGCGCCTCTCCTGCGCAACCATGACACGTTGAGAGCCCGCGCGCAGCTCGACGTCGAAGGCGCCACCGTTGGGTTCCGCGCCGCGACGCAGGAGTTCCCAGCGATCGTCAGGAACGCCAGGGAGCTGCAGCGGGAGCTTCAACTGACGCAGGGCACGCTGGGCGCGGTGATCCACGAGGGGCTTGCCGAGCGCGGTCAGCTTTCGGCGACGCTGGGTCGCGTCGGCCAACTGCGACGCCGAGTCTCGGCCGGGGGCGGCACGGTTGGCCTGGCGCTGTCCGGCGGGCTCGGCGCGCGCGCGAGCCACGTGCTGGCGCGCACTGATTCGGTCCGCGCACTGCTGTCGTCCTCCGGTCCGTCGATCGGGCGGTTCCGTCGCGACAGTACGCTGCAGACCGAAGTGGCCGACATCCGCAACGAGCTCACGATCGTGCGCAAGCTGCTCGACGAGCCCCGAGGCACCGCGGGTCGGGTGTTGCACGACAGCGCGATGACGAGCGCGCTCGGCGATGCGCAGCGCGAGATGGGTCTGCTGCTGGCCGACATGAAGAGGCACCCGCTTCGCTACAACCCCTTCTGACTATGCGCGGTCCTCTTGACCCCCTCTCGGGGCACTCCTAGCTTCCCATGCCGCACGGGACCTCTCCTTCCGTCGCCCGCCTCCCGGCGTGGCGTGGCTCCCGACGCCGCTCGCCGATCGCTCCGCTGCACGCCATCGCGTGCCCGCCGATCGTCGCGCACTCTCCCCGCGCACGACGCCCCAGTGAACATCGCTGAGCTCAAGCGAAAGTCCATGCCAGAGCTTCACGATCTGGCAGACACGCTCGCCGTCGTGGAGCACGATGCGCTGGGGCGGCAGGATCTGATCTTTCGCATCGAGCAGAAGCTGCTCGACGGGGAGCAGATGCTGATGGGCGAGGGCGTGCTCGAGGTGTTGCCGGAGGGATACGGATTTCTTCGCAGTCAGGACTGGAACTACCTCTACAGTCCGGACGACATCTACGTCTCGCCGTCGCAGATCAAGCGGTTCGACCTGCGCACGGGAGACACCGTCGCGGGACAGGTGCGTCCGCCGAAGGAATGGGAACGCTATCTGGCCCTGCTGAAGGTGGAGTCGGTGAACGGAGGCGAGCCGGAAGCGGCAAAGGTGCGCGTCGGCTTCGACAACCTGCGCCCCCGGTATCCCGACGGCCGACTGCGACTCGAGAGCAGCGACGGCGATCTGAGCATGCGCGTGATGGATCTCATCGCGCCGATCGGCAAAGGGCAACGCGGACTGATCGTCGCGCCGCCGCGCGCCGGCAAGACGATCCTCCTGCAGAAGATCGCGAACGCGATCGCCGAGAATCACCCGGAGTGTACGCTGATCGTGCTGCTGATCGACGAGCGGCCTGAAGAAGTCACCGACATGCACCGTGAGGTCCGCGGTGAAGTGATCAGCTCGACGTTCGACGAGGAGGCGTCGCGCCATGTGCAGGTGGCGGACATGGTGATCGAGAAGGCCAAGCGTCTCGTGGAGTCGGGCAAGGACGTCGTGATCCTGCTCGACAGCATCACGCGATTGGCGCGCGCGCACAACTCGGTCATTCCGAGCGGCGGCAAGATCATGTCCGGCGGACTGGACGCGAAGGCGATGGAGAAGCCGAAGAAGTTTTTCGGCGCGGCGCGCAACGTCGATGGCGGTGGCTCGCTGACGATCATCGCGACGGCGCTCATCGAGACCGGTTCGCGCGCCGACGAGATGATCTTCGAGGAGTTCAAGGGCACGGGCAACATGGAGCTCGTGCTCGCGCGCGAGATCGCCGAGAAGCGCATCTATCCGGCGATCGACATCAACCGGTCGGGAACGCGAAAGGAAGAGCTGCTGTTCACGCCCGAAGAGCTCAATCGCGTGACGCTCCTGCGCACCTTTCTCGCCGACATGCCTGAGGCGGAGGCGATCGAGTTCCTCCTCAAGCAGATGTCGCGTTCGAAGGACAACAGGGAGTTCTTCGTGCAGATGCGCGAGGGGTGAGTGACGTGCCGATGATGCCCGCCGATCGTGGCCGCTGGATGGCCATCGACTGGGGCGAACGGCGCATCGGCCTCGCGCTGAGCGATCCGTCGGGAACGATCGCCACGCCGGCGGGAGTGATCGTGCGCCGCGCGGGCAAGCGCCCGCCCGTCGCCGAGCTGGTGCGCCGCGCCGAGGCGCTGGAGGCACGAGCGATCGTGATGGGGCTTCCGCTCGACGGCGAGGGCGAGGACACGCCGCGCGCGCTGGAGTGCCGCCGCATCGCGGCCGAGCTCGCGCGACGAACCTCGCTGCCGGTGGCGTTGCTCGACGAGCGCTTTACAACGTCCGCCGCACGGCGCGGCGTCCGCGAGACCGGCGGCCGCACGCTCGACCGCAAGGCCGACATCGATGCGCTCGCCGCGGCGGTGCTGTTGCAGCAGGCGCTTCGGATGCACGCGCTCCCGACCGTGGATCCCAACGAGCCTGCCGCTCCAAACGCGGAGCGCGATGATTCGACTCGCTAGCGCGATGCGTGGACGCGCGCGCCTCGCGCTGATCGGTCTGGTGGCCGGAGCACTGGCATGCCGTGGGAGCGGCACCGGTGACGCACGCGTGATCGTCCCGCGCGGAGCGACGCTTCGCGTCGCCGCCGAGTCGTTGGGGAAGGCGCGGGTAGTGCAGAATGCGACCGCGTTTCGGCTGTACGCGATGGCGCGTGGCCGCGACCGCTCCATTCGGGCGGGCACCTATGTGTTCACACGCGGCAAGCCATGGAGCGAGGTGCTCGACGACCTTCGTGGCGGGAAAGGGCTCGAGCCCTCGATCACGATCCCCGAGGGCTGGTCGCTGCTCCAGATCGTGCCGCAGCTCGCGCGGGCGCTCGAGGCGCCGGTCGACTCGGTGCAGGCCGCGGTGCGCGATACCGCGTTGCTGCACGCCCTCGACGTCCCCACGGCAACGCTCGAAGGCTACCTGTTCCCCGACACCTACGTCTTTCCGCAGGGCACCACGCCGCGCGCGGCGGTGCGCATCATGGTCGAGCGGTTCCAGCGCGTCTGGCAGCCGGAGTGGGATCAGCGGCTGCAAGCGCTCGCGATGACGCGGAACGACGTGATGGCGTTGGCGTCGATCGTGGAAAAGGAGGCTCGACTCCCCGAGGAGCGCCCGGTGATCGCCGCGGTGTATCTGAACCGCATCAAGTCCGGGATGCTGCTACAGGCGGATCCCACGGTGCAGTATGCGCTCGGCAAGCACGTCGCGCGCGTGTTCTACAAGGATCTCGAAGTGGAGTCGCCGTACAACACGTATCGGCATCCCGGTCTCCCGCCCGGGCCGATCGCGTCGCCTGGGCGCCCCTCCATCGTGGCCGCACTCAACCCGGCGAGTGTGCCGTATACGTTCTTCGTCGCGCACCCCGATGGACATCACGAGTTCACGAAGGACTTTGCGGCGCACAGCGTGGCGGTGCGTGGAGCGCGACGGGAGTGGGACTCGGTCGCCGCCATTCGGCGCGAGAGCACCAAGGCTCCGACCGGGCCACCGTCCGCGGCCAGTCCGGCACCGCGCCGCTGACTTTCGTGCGAGAGCAGCGCTCGGCGTTCGACCCCGCAGCGATCCGCCTGATCGCGATCACGGACTCGCTGCGCGACGGCCCTCGGGGACTGGCGCTGCGCGCGGCGGCGGCGGTGGCCGGTGGCGCGACGATGGTGCAGCTCCGGCTGAAGGAGGAGAGCGCGCGGTCGCTCGTGGACATCGCTCGGGTGATGCGCGCGATGATCCCGGGCGTTCCACTGATCGTGAACGACCGCGCGGACGTGGCGATGGCGGCGGACGCCGACGGCGTGCATGTGGGAGTGGACGACCTGTCTCCCGCGTTGCTACGCCGGATCGTGCCGGCCGGCTTCATCATCGGTGCGTCGGTGGGATCGGACGACGAAGTGGCGCGCGCGGCGGGGGCGGACTACGTGGGCATTGGACCGGTGTTCGCGACGGGAAGCAAGCCCGATGCGGGAGCGGCGATTGGACCGCAGCGATTCGCCGAGCTGGCGCGGCGATGCGGCGTTCCAGCCGTGGCGATCGGTGGCATCTCCGCCGTGACGGTGCCGAGCGTGAGGCTCGTTGGCGCGAGTGGCATCGCGGTGATCAGCGCGCTGTTCGGCGCAACTGATCCGACGCAGGCTGCCCGCGACCTCCGGTCCGCCCTGGACGCCAGCGGAAGGTGATGTCGGGAACAGTCTCGCTGTCGTCGTCACCTCCTCTTCGTCGTTGGTGAATCGGGCGACGCCAGCGCTCGACCCGGCGCTCTGCGGCAGCGATGCGTGCGAAGACCGGGGGCAAGTCGAAGAGGTCGACGAGGTCGGGGTCGAACTGCTTACCTCGTCCGTCGAGGATGATGCGTCTCGCGACCTCGGCCGAGCGGCCGTCCCGATAGCGACGCCGGTGGGTGATGGCGTCGAAGGTGTCGACGATGGCGACCACGCGAGCTGACAGCGGAATGCGACGACCCTTCAAGCGGCGCGGATACCCGGTGCCGTCCCAGCGTTCGTGATGGGAGAGCACGCCCTCTGGCAGGTCCGGATAGAACCCGAGCAGCGGCGAGAGCACCTTGGCGCCTCTGTCGGGGTGGGTGGCGATGGCGCGACGATCAGCGGCGGTGAGCTTCTCGTCGTCGTGGATGATGTCGAACAGCGCTTCGTGAATCTTCCCGATGTCGTGAAAGAGCGCGACGCGCTCGACGCTCTTGCATTCGCGCTCCGAGAGGTCGGCGGCGTCGGCGAGGATGAGGGAGTAGGTCGCGACGCGTCGGACATGCGCGCCGGTGTCGGCGTCGTTCGCGTCGATGGCGTTGAGCAGTGTTTCCAGGGCAGCGGCGGCGAAGCGCTCTGTGGCCTGTCTGGTGACCTGCTCGTGCCGGAGGACGATTGCGGCAGCGGCGGCCGCGGTGGCGGCCGAGCTGGCGAGGGCCGCACGGATGAGGGGCATGTCGTGGCGGGTCGCAAATTGTGATCCGTCGAACGAAACGGCCCCGTTGCGAAAAGCAACGGGGCCGTTTCTTTGAGGTGCCGGCGATGGCCTACTCTCCCGCGTCCTCTCGGACGGAGTACCATCGGCGCTGTAGGGCTTAACGACCGTGTTCGGGATGGGAACGGGTGTGGCCCCTACGCTCTAATCGCCAGCGAGTGCTTCGTTGATCGTGGTTCGGTTGTTCGGTTGATCGATTCCTCGGTGAGCAGATTGGCGAGAGCTGAATGCGCACGCCAATCTACCGAGGGTCTGATCAACTGCTGGAGTGCAGTTGAAGTGTTGGACGAGGATGGTGATTCGTTGGATCTGGATCGCTCGGCACGAAGCCGAGGCGATGCGATGTAAAGCGTGCTCTGCGGTGATGTACTCCAAAGAGAACTTTGGGAGTAGTCAAGCCACACGGGCGATTAGGACCGCTGCGCTCGGAGTCGATCGCTCGACGTCCACGGGCGGCCTATTGACGGGGTGGTCTCCCCCGGCCCTTCAGGAGGCTCGAAGCCTCGGGAGTGTTCATCTTGGGGCGTGCTTCCCACTTAGATGCTTTCAGCGGTTATCACAGCCAATCATCGCTACCCGGCGGTGCCCTTGGCAGGACAGCCGGGACACGAGCGGATTGTCCGACCCGGTCCTCTCGTACTAGGGTCCGCTCCCCTCAACACTCCAACGCCCACGACGGATACAGACCGAACTGTCTCA
>JBDTOD010000111.1:0-14593 GCA_039933415.1 bacterium | reverse complement strand
AGTCATGACACAGACCACTCTGACCATCGACGGCATGCACTGCGGAGGTTGTGTCGCGAACGTGAAGCGGGCGCTCGAGCGCATCGATGGGGTGACGACTGAATCGGTGCGCGTCGGCGAAGCACGGATCGCGTACGATGAGCGACAGACGCCACTTCATACCATCCTCGGGTCGGTCGCGGAGGCGGGCTATCCCGCCCGCGTTTCGGCCGGAGCCGAATGACGCCCGCACGAGGCGCCGGCCGCGCAGCGACTCGCAGCGGAGGCGTTGCGACAAAGCCAGTGCCCAAGCGAGCCGCCGCAACCACGCGCGCGGACGAAGCGCCGAGCGTAACCGCATCGTGTGGCTGCGGCTGCAGTGGGTCAGATGCGCGCGACAGCGCGGAAGGAGGTCGCAAAGCCACCGCGGTCGATCCGGACATCAAGGCACGAAATCTCGTGCGGTTGCGTCGGATCGAAGGGCAGGTGCGAGGGCTGCAGCGCATGGTCGAGGAGGATCGCTACTGCGCTGACATTCTGACGCAGATCGCCTCGGTGCACGAGGCGCTCCGATCCGTCGGTCGAGCGCTCATGCGAAATCACCTGACCCATTGCGCCACGTCCGCGATCCGATCCACGCCCGAAGCGGCGGAGCAGATGTACGACGAGCTCGTCAATCTCATCTACACCAGCGCCCGATAGGACGCGGGAGACCATCCGATGACACACCAAGCGACAGCAGCAGGCAGCGTCACAGATCCCGTGTGCGGCATGACCATCGACTCCGCATCCGCGTTCGGGCATGCAGAATACCTGGGACAGACGTACTACTTCTGCTCAGCCGCCTGCCAGACGCGATTCAACGCCGAGCCGGCGCGGTACGCTGGCGATGGCACCGCTCGCGCCGATGCCTGACTCGGACGCGGGCACGGCCACCACGCCAGCTCCTGCCGCTCCCGACGCATCGTTTCAGGCCGCGCGTCACGACCATTCCACGCCCGACGGGCGCGGCGAACGCATCGATCTCCCGATCACCGGGATGACGTGCGCCGCGTGCGCGAATCGGATCGAGCGAACGCTGGCAAAGACGCCCGGTGTCACGAAGGCAGGAGTGAACCTCGCGACGCAGCGCGCAACGGTCGAGTACGATCCCGCCACCACTGGCGTGCGAGCGTTGATGGACCGCGTCAAGGATGCGGGTTACGGCACGGGCGAGACGGCGACGGCTGAGTTCATCGTCGAGGATTCCGCCCGCCCCTCTGGCTCAGCCGCTCCCCTCGAGCAGGAGTTGGCGCGCATCGCCGGCGTCGTCGCGGTGAATTTCAACCTCGCGACGATGCAGGTGCGCGTCGAATACGTACCCGTCTCCACGGATGCGCGCGCGATTCAGCGCGCCATCGAGAGCTTCGGCTATCGCGTTCACGTGACCCCGAATGGCGGAGGGTCGGTGTCCGCAGAGGATTCCGAGGCTGCGGCACGGCGTGCCGAGTACGAGGGACTGCGCCGCCGCTTCTGGATCGCGGCGGTCTTGTCGGCGCCCGTGCTCCTCATCGCCATGTCGCATGGACGGATCGCGATCTTCAACACGCCCTGGATCGGGTGGCTGGAGCTCGTGCTGACGACGCCAGTCGTGTTCTACTGTGGTGCGCAGTTCTATCGCGGCGCGTGGGCCGCGTTCCGCCACCGCGCCGCCGATATGAATACCCTGATCGCGATCGGGACCGGGGCCGCGTATGTCTATTCGGTGCTGGCGACGTTCTTCCCGACGTTGTTCGCCCGAGCCACGAGCGGCATGGTCATGGCGGGGCAATCGACGATGGTGCCGCTCTACTACGAAGCGGCCAGCGTCATCATCGCGCTGATTCTCCTCGGGCGTCTGCTCGAGGCGCGGGCCAAAGGACAGACGAGTGACGCGATCCGCCGATTGATCGGGCTGCAGGCCAAGACCGCACGCGTCATGCGCACGGTGGATAGCGTCTCGCGCGAGATGGATATCGCCGTCGAAGAAGTCGTCCCCGGCGACGTCGTGCTCGTACGCCCTGGTGAGAAGATTCCGGTGGACGGGCGCGTCACGACGGGCAGCTCATCGGTCGACGAGGCGATGCTGACTGGCGAGAGCCTCCCCGTCGAGAAGGGCCCAGGCACCGACGTGTTCGGCGCGACGATGAACAAGACGGGCAGCTTCCAGTTCCAGGCGACGAAAGTCGGGAAGGACACGGCACTTCAGCAGATCGTCAAGCTCGTGCAGGATGCGCAAGGCTCGAAAGCGCCGATCGCTCGACTCGCGGATGTGATCAGCGGAATCTTCACGCCCGTCGTGCTCTGCATTGCGGTCACGACGTTCGTCGTCTGGTTCCTCGTCTCACCGCCAGAGACCCGATTCACGATGGCATTCGTGAACGCGATCGGCGTGCTCGTCATCGCCTGCCCGTGCGCGCTCGGTCTCGCGACGCCGACGGCGGTGATGGTCGGCACGGGCAAAGGCGCGGAATCGGGCGTGCTGATCAAGGGTGGCGAGGCGCTCGAGACGGCACACAAGCTCACGACGATCGTGCTCGACAAGACGGGAACGATCACGGCAGGAGAACCGGCGCTCACCGATGTCGTCACAGCCAACGGTATATCCGAGAACGAGCTGCTCACCCTGATCGCCTCGGCTGAGCGATCCAGCGAACACCCGCTCGCCACCGCGATCGTCAAAGGCGCTGAAGCGCGAGGGCTCACGCTGGAGCAACCGACGGAGTTTGAGGCGGTGGCGGGACATGGTATCCGCGCGACGGTCAGCGGACGAAAGCTTCTCCTCGGCAACGCGAAGCTCATGATGGATCAGCGCATCGACGTCGCCGAGCTCGCGGCCCAGGCTGAAGCGTTCGCGATGGACGGAAAGACGCCGATGTTCGCGGGGGCGGACGGACGCGTCCTCGGCCTGATCGCTGTCGCCGACAAGGTGAAACCCGAATCTGCAAGCGCCATCGCGGCGATGAAAGCGCTCGGTCTCGAAGTCGTGATGATGACGGGGGACAACAAACGAACGGCGGAGGCCGTGGCGCGGCAGGTCGGGGTCGACCGCGTGCTCGCCGAGGTATTGCCCGAGGACAAGGCTCGCCAGGTGAAGGCACTGCAGGAGCAGGGGAAGATCGTCGGCATGGTCGGTGACGGGATCAACGACGCGCCCGCGCTCGCGCAGGCCGACGTCGGCATCGCGATCGGCACCGGCACCGACGTTGCCATCGAGGCGTCCGACATCACGTTGCTGCGAGGCGATCTGCGCGGCGTCGTCGCGGCGATCGCGCTGAGCAAGGCGACGATCAGCACCGTGAAACAGAACCTGTTCTGGGCGTTCGTCTACAACGTGGTCGGCATCCCGATCGCAGCCGGCGTGCTGTATCCGTTCACGGGATGGCTGATGTCGCCCGTGATCGCGAGTGCGGCGATGTCGTTCTCGAGCGTGTCCGTCGTGACGAACAGCTTGCGGCTTCGGCGCTTCCGCCCGCCCACGTTCGCGGTGGGTGCTGCGAAATGAGCGCCCTGCATCTCGACGGCGCGCAGATCGCCGTGCTCGTCGCGGGTCTCCTGCTGATCGTGCTCATCGTGTGGTACTTCTTCGGCGAGCGCGAACGGACCGTAGTCGCCGCAGGAGCGGGGGGTGTCCAGGAGCTCAAGATCACCGTGAAGGGTGGCTACAGCCCCGATCTCATCGTCGTGAAGCAGGGCCGTCCCGTGAAGCTCGATTTCTATCGCGACGAAACGGCGTCGTGCAGCGAGGAAGTGATCTTCGGCGACTTCGGGATCGCGCGTCAGCTCCCCGCGTTCAAGACGACGGCGATCGAGTTCACGCCAGACAAGGCAGGCGAATTCACGTTTACGTGCGGTATGAACATGCTGCGCGGCAAGTTGGTGGTCGAACCCGGGTAGGGCAGGATTGGGCGCCACCGCGATACACTCAGAGACAATCAGTCGGGTGCGAATCCGGCGCCTCGTTCCTCCAACTTCATTCGCAGAATCCTGACCGAATTGAGAAACACGAGCACGTCGGGCCCGAGGTGAATGATTGCCGCCTGGACGGGTCCGATCAGCTTGAGCAGCGCCGCGATGATACCGAGCACGTGAACGACGCCGACCCCGACGAACAGATTCTGTTGGATCGTCCGATACGCCTGACGCGCGATCGCCCTCGCGTCAGCGATCTTTCCAATGTCGTCCGTCATGAGCGCGACGTCGGCCGCCTCGATGGCGGCCTGGGTGCCGGCGACACCCATTGCGATCCCGACGTCGGCCGTCGCGAGCGCGGGCGCATCGTTGATTCCGTCGCCGATCATCGCGACGAGCTTGCCGCCGGACTGCAGCTGCTTGATGGCCTCGACCTTGGCGTCGGGCAAGAGGCCGGCACGCACTTCGTCCACGCCGAGCTCGTTGGCCACGCGGCGCGCCGCCGCTTCGTTGTCGCCGGTGAGCATGACGATGCGCTCGATGCCGCTCGCCTTGAGCCGCGCGAGCGCTGCTTTCGCGTCGGGCCGAATCGGATCGGCGAGATGAAGCACGCCGAGCGCGGTGCCGTCGGCGGCGACGTAGACGACGGTCTGTTGATCGGGGTCCGAGATCGGCGGCACGTCGACGCCGCTCTCGGTGAGGAAGCTCGCGTTCCCGACGAGCACCGTGCGCCCGTCGATCGTGCTGCGCACGCCCCGCCCCTTCACGACCTCGAACGCGCTCGGCTCCGGTGCGGTGATCCCGTCCGCGGCCGCTCGTTCGACGACCGCCTTCGCGAGTGGATGGCTCGACCGCTGTTCGGCTGACGCCGCAAGGCGCAGGATCTCCTCGTCGGTGCCGACATCGCCAAACCGCTCGATGCGCACGACGGCCGGCCGCCCGACCGTCAACGTGCCCGTCTTGTCGAAGGCGAGAATTCGAACCTTGGCCAGCTGCTCCAGATAGATCCCGCCCTTGAGCAGGATGCCGGCGCGCGCCGCGCGGGCAATCGACGCGATCACCACCAGCGGCGTCGCCAGCCCCAGCTCGGCGGGCGACGTAAAGATCAGCAGCGTGATGATCATCCGCAGGTCGTGCGTCACGAACCAGATGATCGTGAGAAACACGAGCACGACCGGGATGAGCCAGGCCGCGACCCGGTCGGCGAGCCGCTGCACGGGCGCCTGCGATTCCTCCGCCGTCTCGACGAGCGCGACGATGCGCGAGAACATCGTGTCGCCGCCGACCTTCTGCGTCTCCACATCGAGCGCCCCAGTCTCGACGACGGTGCCCGCGAACACCGGATCGCCATCCTTCTTCTGGACGGGGACGCTTTCTCCGGTGATCGGCGCCTGATTCACCGACGCATCCCCTCCGCGCACCGTGCCATCGACGGGCATCTTCTCTCCCGCCTTCACGATCACGATCTCGCCGACACGTACCTCGGAGACGGGAACGGTGGCGAATCCGCCGTCGCGCTTTACCGATGCGGTGTCGGGCACACTCCCGATCAGCGTCTTGATCGACGCCCGGGCGCGATCGGTGTTGAGCTCCGCGATGAACTCGGCGATCAGAATGATCGTCATCAGCAGCGCCCCGGCCACGTACTCGCGACCGAGCATGGCGATGACCGTGGCGATGGTCACGAAGATCTCGGTGCCGATCTTTCGTTCGTGGATCAGGTCGAGCAGACCCGTCTTCACAAGCGGGTAGAGTCCGATGGCCACAGCAGCGAACAGCACGGGCAACGGGACGGCGCCGGCACGGTACAGCAGGACGATCGCGCCCACGAGCAGGATGCGACCGACCTCCAGCCAGCGCGCGCGATTCATGAGTGATCGCATTGGTTTTCAGCCTCCAGCGATAGGTGCGGATGCCGGAACAGCACGGCGTCGAAAGAGGCGAGCGCGAACGCCTGCCTCCCAGGCGGGCCACTTCTCTTCCAGCCACTCGTACACGACCGGTAGCACGATCAACGTCAGGATCGTCGAGGTGAGCAGACCGCCGATCACCACGGTCGCCAACGGCCGCTGTACCTCGGAGCCAGGACTCGTCGACAACGCCATCGGAATGAAGCCGAAGCTCGCGACGAGCGCGGTCATGAGCACCGGCCGGAGCCGAGTGGCCGATCCGACGCGCACGGCATCCTCGAGCGTTCGTCCGTCTTGCCGGAGCTGATTGATGTAGGCGATGAGGACGACGCCGTTGAGCACCGCGACGCCGAACAGCGCGATGAAGCCAACCGACGCGCTGAGGTTGAGGTTGAGCCCGCGCAACCAGAGCGCCCCGATTCCGCCGACGACGGCGAACGGAACGTTGAGCATCACCAGCAACGCCTGGCGCGCGCTGCCGAAACTGGCGTAGAGCAGTCCGACGATCAGCAGGAGCACGGCGGGCACGATGATCGAGAGCCGGCGCATTGCCCGCTCCTGATTCTCGAACTGGCCACTGTACGCGACGAGGTATCCCTGGGGCAGCACGACCTTGCGCGCGATCTCATGGCGTACGTCCGCGACGAAGCTTCCAAGGTCGCGGCCGCGGACGTTTGATTGCACGATCACCGCGCGTTCGCCGTCCTCGTGGTTGATCAGCTCCGGTCCCTCGACGACGCGGACCTGCGCCACCTGCGACAGGAGCACCTGGCCGCCCGTCGGCGTGCGCAGCAGGAGCCGCCCGATCGCGGCGGGCGTTCCGCGATAGGCCTCGTCGAGCCGGACCACGACGGGGAACCGCTTGCGACCATCGATCACCTGGGTGGCTTCCGCGCCGCCGATGCCCCGCTGCACGGCGTCGCGGACGTCGACCACGTTGAGCCCATACCGCGACAGCGCTTGCCGGTCGAGATCCAACTCCACCTGCATCGCACCCGCGCTGACGTCGACAGATACGTCAGCTGCTCCGCGAACGGATGCGATCACATCCCGAATCTCCGCCGCCTTGCTCTGGAGAACTGGCAGGCTGTCACCGAAAACCTTCACACCGAGCTCGGTGCGAACGCCGGAGATGGCTTCGTCGAGCCGCATGGCCATCGGCGCGGTGAAGTTGTAGTCGAGACCCGGAACGTCCGCGAGGGCCGAGTCCATCCGAACGATCAGCCGATCCAGGGAGCGCGTCTTCCACTCACTACGCGGGTTGAAGAGGACGTACACGTCGCCGGCGTAGAGGCCCATCGTCTCCGTGGCGAGCTCGGGCCGGCCCATCTTGGTCACGATGCTCTTGACCTCCGGGAACCTGAGCAAGGTGCGCTCGACCTCCTTCGCGATGCTCATGCCCTGTGGGAGCGAGGTGCTCGGGAGCCGACGGGTCTCGATCAAGAGCGAGCCTTCGTCCAGCTTCGGCATGAACTCCGTGCCGAGGAAGGGAAGGGAGCCGAGCGAGACGGCGAGGAGGATCGCGGCCGCGCCGGCCACCGCGCCGCGGTGCGCGAGCGACCAGGCGAGCCAGTGCTGATAGCGCAGGCGCAGCGCGTCGAACCAGCGCGACGGCGTCTCCTCGCCGGCACGGAGGAAGTACGACGCGAGCACGGGCACATACGTGAGTGCGAGCAGCAGCGAGCCGAACACCGCGACGCACACCGTGAACGCCATCGGCGTGAACATGCGGGACTCCAGTCCCTCGAGCGCGAAGATCGGCACGTAGACCGCGATGATGATGCAGACGCCGAACACGATCGGCCGCCCCACCTCGAAGGCGGCAAGGCGGATGATCGTCCGGCGCTCATCCGCGTCGGTTCCGGTCGCGTGTCCCAAGCGGCGCACGAAGTTCTCCACCATCACGACCGACGCGTCGACGATGAGCCCGAAGTCGAGGGCGCCAAGACTCATCAGGTTCGCCGAGACGCCGAAGCGCTGCATGACGAAGAACGCGATCAGGAGCGCCAGCGGGATGACCGACGCCACGATCAGCGACGCCCGTGCGTTGCGCAGAAACACGAACAGGATGAGCGCGACCAGCAATCCACCCTCGAGCAGGTTCTTGAACACCGTGTGGGTCGTGCGGTCGACCACCTCGCCCTGATTGTAGAACGGGCGCACGTGCACGCCCTTCGGGAGCAGGCGCGCGATCTCCGTCAACCGCTCCTCGACGCGAGTCACCACCTCCTTACCGTTCGAGCCCTTGAGCATGACGATCATTCCCGACAGCGTCTCACCGCGCCCGTCGCGCGACACGGCGCCTTCGCGTGGCATCGCGCCCACCTCCACACGCGCGACGTCGCTCACGCGAACGGGAACCCCGCCGGCGCGCGTGCTGACCACCACCGCGCCGATGTCCGCCACGGTGCCGATCCGGCCGAGGCCGCGCACGGTGAACCGTTCGCCCTGCGTCTCGACGTAGCCGGCGCCGAAGTTCTCGTTGTTGGCGGCGAGTGATCGCTCGACGTCGCCCAACGTGAGGCCATAGCCCGCGAGCTTCGACGGGTCGGCGAGCACGTGGAACTGCTGCACCATCCCGCCCCACGAGTTGACGTCGGCCACGCCAGGGATGGTGCGGAGCAGCGGCTTGATCGTGTACTCCTGGAGGTTGCGAAGCTCCATGAGCGATGCCGAGTCGGACTCGAGCAGATACTGAAAGATCTCGCCCATCGGTGTTGCCGGGGGTCCGAGTTGCACTGACACATCAGACGGCAATGCCCCCTGCGCATCCTGCATGCGCTGCGTCACCTGGGCGCGCGCGAAATACAGATCGACATCGTCGTTGAACGAGATCGTGATGACGGAGATGCCTGCTTTCGAGATGGATTTGACTCCGCTCGTGCGCGGGAGTCCCATCATCGCGGTCTCCATCGGAAAGCTGACGAGGTTCTCCACCTCGTTCGGCGAGAGACCCGGCGCGACACTGATGACCTGGACCTGATTCGGCGTGAGGTCGGGGAAGGCGTCGAAGTTGAGGTGTGCCAGCGCCCAGGTTCCAGCGGCGATGATGACCAGCGTCGCGCCGATCACCGCGAGGCGAAAGCGAAGCGCGAGCGCCAGGACGTGTTCGATCATCGGTCAGCCCTCCGCCATCTTGCCGCGCGAGAACTCGGACTTGACCGCGAACGCGCCGGTGGTCACGACGAGCTCGCCGGGCCTGAGCCCGGTCAGGATCTCGACCACACCGCCGGCGGTGCGGACCGTCGTCACGTCTCGGCGCTCGAAGCGCACGGCACCTCCCGGCTGCGCGTGGGCAACGAACACCACCGGCTTCTCGTCGAGCAGCATCACGGCCGCTTCAGGCACGGCGATCGTTTGGAGCTGCGCGCTGCCTTCGAGCCACACGGTGGCGAACATCTGCGCGCGGAGCCGTCCTCTGGTGTCCTCCACTTTCGCGCGAACGGCCAACGCCCGCGTCGCGGAGTCGAGCCCTCCCCCCACGCTCAGCACACGCGCCTCGAAGGTGTCCGTGGGGAACGCGGGCACGCCGAAGCGCACGCGCGAACCCACGGCGAGCGAGGCGGCGGCTTGCGGCGGCACGGAGAGATCGAGCCAGAGCGCCGACGGGTCGCTCACCGAAACCAGGGGCGTCCCTGGCTGTACCACGGCGCCGGGAACGGCATCGCGGCTCATCACGGTGCCCGCGCGCGGAGCGCGGACCACTGCCGTTCCGTTGGTGGACGACACGCCCATCACCTGAACCGTACCTCGCGTTCTCGCGACTTCCGCTTGCGCGCGCGCGAGCTCCGAGCGGGCGAGCTCGTCGTCGGCGATGGCGCGCTCGAGCTCCTGGCGCGGCGCGGCTTTCGCTGCGAGGAGGCGATCGGCGCGATCACGCGCGCTCCGCGCATAGGTCGCCGCGGCCTTTCGCGCGGCGAGGTCGGCCACCGCCTTGTCGTAGTCCGCACGCACCGTCGCCGCCTCACCGCTCTGCAGGGTGACGAGCGCCCGGCCCGCGGACACGCGGTCGCCGACTTGCACATGCACGACGAGCACGCGGCCCTCGACGGGAGCACCGAGTCGTGCGGTGCGGTCCTCGTCGAACACCAACTGACCCGGCGCCTCGATGAGCGACGCCGATGCGTGCGCCGAGACGGGTGACCATTTCACGCCACCGTGCGCGATCTGAGCCGCGTTCAGCACGATGCTCGTCGCATTCGCAGCGCTGGCGTCGGCGGCGGCGGGCTTCTCCGCCGCAACGTCCGACCGTCCGCACGCGCCAACAAGGAGCCACAAGCACAGCGGCGCCATCGCGTGACGGAATGAGGTTGGGAACTGCGTCTGGAGTAGCATCACGGTGTCTTCTCCCCGGTAGGAGCCGAGGTGGGAGTGAGGGCCGCCACGGGGTCGAGTCCCGCCGCGCCGTAGAGCGACAGAAGCGCGTCCTGCTGAGCGAACGTCGCGCGCAGGTACGTCACACGCGCGTCAGCGAGGGCGCGGGTCGCGTCGATGACCTGAAGCAGGGGCACGGCACCCTCGCGATATGCTACGACGGCGATGCGCCGAGACTCCTCGGCGCGCGCGAGAAAACCATTCCGGAGGCGCTGCACCTGCTGCGAGAGCACGCGTGCCGCTTCATACGCGCCTTCGACCTCGGCCAGCGCGCGACGCTCCGTCCAGGCTAGCTCTCGTTCGACCGCAGTGCGCTCGCCTTCGGCGCGCTGGCGCTCGCCGCGATTCTGATCAAAGAGAGGGATCGGCAGGCTGAGTCCCGCGATCATCGTGTTCGCGCCGCTGACGTTCTTGGTGCCGAAGAGCGCGCCGACCTGCCGGATGAAGAGGGTGCGCTGGAGCGACACGTCGAATCCGGCGCCGCGCGCCCGGGCGCGCGCGATCGCGACATCGGGGCGGAGCGTGAGCGCCTGGTGCGTGAGCTGCGCGGCAGATGGAAGTGCCATGAACGATCGAGCCGAATCCGCGTTGACCGTGACGGCGGCTAGGCGAGGATCTGGGTCGCCGCGCGTACTGTCCGGTCCCAGGTAGGGAAGCAACGCCCCTCTGGCCTGGGCCAGCTCTGCCTCGCTGAGGGCTCGCTCGGTCCCCTGCCGGTCACGCTCGACCTCGAGGCGGATGGCGTCGCCCTCGGCGGTACTGCCCTCCTTGACCCGGGCCCGTGTGTATCGAATGAGCGAGTCGAGTCCCGTCTCGACGTCCGATGCCGCGTCCACCGTGGCCTGAGCGAGCGCGGTCCGATGGAAGGCGCGCGCCGCGTCGAGCGCCACCGCCCGGCGAGCCTGGGCCGCTTCTGCCTCCGCGATGCGGAGGTCTTCGTCGGCACGACGCATTCGAGGTCGCCGCTGCCAGAGCGGTTCGAGCGGCAGCGTGGCGAAGGTCGATGCTTCGCGCGCCGATCCGGGCGGACCTTCTCGGCCTGGGAAGCCGGCGTTCTCCACTTGATACGTCACGGTCGGATTGCCGAACGCGCCGGCCGCGATGCGTCCGCCGCGCGCCGCTCGCACGCGCGCGTCGGCGGCGAGAATCAATGGGTGTCGGTCGAGAGCCGCACGAAGAACCGACTCGAGCGTCCAGCGCGTCGTCGACGTCGTCGCGCTCGACGATTGTGCGCTCGTCGCGCGTGTCGCTAGGAGGAGGAGAGCGCACGCGCCCGCGATTTTGCGATGGCGATGCCCGCCGAATCCGCCGCACACGGCGCGCGTGTACATGACCGATGATCGAGAGAGATTGGTGCGCATGTGAGCCCCTGAGTGACACGTGGGTTCAGATCACGCCATCGGCTACGCGAACTTGCGCGCACCGACCGAATCATGCGTCGGCATCGGACCGACGGAGCACCACGTGAGATCGGCAGAGGAGCGCGCGGCAATTCACGCGGCTCCGACTCAGCCGAGGGGTGGAGCTCGCGACTGTCGAGGAGGGGTGCGGTACGACGGTGGCCGGGCCAGCTCCCGCGGGCCAACGGGCTGGCCCACGAGCGCCAACCGCTGTACGAGCGCGTGCGATCGAGCGGGGAGAATGGCGAGTGGAACCGTGAGCAACATGCTCGCCGTGCTCGCCAGATGCAGGGCGTCGTGATCGACGGCCTCGAGTGTAGCGCGCGCCGCCACCGCCTCGTGAAGGCGGAGGTTCGACTGCGCGGAGGTGCGGCGCTCGCGTGTGAGGATCCCTTGATCCCGTCGTCCATGCTCCAGCTCAAGCCGATCCGCGAGCTCGTGAGCATGCGCGAGCCCATGCGCCAGCTTCGCCGCCGGTTCGACGGAGACCGCCAGCAGGGCGAGAAGGGAGGCCAGGAAGCGGAATTGGCGGCGGCGAAGCATGTGCGGCAACGTAGTCCGCCGCGGTCGAAAGGACCAGAGTTCAGTCACTCGTTGCCACCGGTGTTGCCACCGTACACGCGACCGCGTTTTCCCACCAACGGCGTGGAAGAGAGCCCAGTAGCTGGGCGACAGCACAATCTGCCAACAACATTGCGAGCGGCACGATGAGCCGCGCACTCCCTTTTGGCTCTACGGTGCGTCATGGAAGGCCAGCGCGTTCATTCTCGCGCCGCCAGCCGAGGTGGAGGTGATGCGGAAGTCGCGCGCGAAGTGAAGGCCGTGGCGGCTACCGTGGCTGTTGGCGCAGGGGCACGATCGAACGGGCCAAGTGTTCCGGGAACCATTCCGGGACCCATTCGACCCTGAAATCGGTTCAGCGTGTTTGGCGCTAGCTGCGCCAGGCATCACTTCTTCCTAGGGGAATTGGCGCGTACTGCAACTACTTCTTGGTTCCTCGCCGCCTTCCCAAGCTGGCCGTCACCGGTTCGAGTCCGCTCGCCCGCTCTTGAAGTGTCGTAAACGGAGAATGAGTTCAACGTGGTCCCTGCGCTCGTGCTCAGGGACCACTTTACATTCGACCAGACGACCCCAGCGACCTGCTTGACGTACCTTTGCGGTCGTGCCCGCGCCTCAAGCTCACTTCCCCGGCGCCGTGTCGAATCCCGTCCGTGTCATGACTCCCCAATCCTCTGATTTCTTGAAGAACTTCCAGAACGCCTGGAGGCGATACCACACGGTCAGCTGACGATAGCCAAGCCCTTCGATGAGGCCAAAGAAGAGCAACAGCATCAGATCCGATCTGCGTCGATAGCGTTTGAAGCTGACCTCTTCCAACACGACAGCCCAGAACGTCAACAACGTTCCGTACCCCACGGCGCACAGGAGAAACAGCAGCGCGAACCGGAGATCCACGGCGCCCATCGCCAGGCCGAGGATCGTCATCGCGTAGCCGAGCAACTCGACGGCGGGGGCCATCATCTCACCGAAAAGGAAGTAGGGAATCGCGACCATCCCCATCACGCCATACTTCCGGTTGAACAGCAGATCGCGATGGGTGACCATCGTTCCGATCAACCCGCGATGCCACCGCTCGCGTTGGCGAGCCAGCACCTTCCGGTCGCTCGGCACCTCGGTCCATGCCACCGGATCCGGGATGAACGGCAGCTCCGCCTTGATCTTGTTGTCGTACAGGTAGCGTTGCAGACGCACGACGAGATCCATGTCTTCCGTGACGTTCCCAGTCTTGTAGCCGCCGATCGCGATGAGGTACTCGCGCTTGAACAGGCCGAACGCACCGGAGATGATGAGGCTTCCGCCAAGAGTATTCCATCCGAGTCGACCAAAGAGAAATGCACGCAGGTACTCCACGACCTGACATCCCGTGAGCCAGACGGGGTCGACGCGCGGGTCGACGACGCGTCCCATGCGGACCTCGCAGCCATTCGCCACCCGCAGCGTGCCGCCCACCGCCGCCACGGAGGCGCCAAGGAGAAACGGGCGCGTCAGACGCATCAGAGCGTCCGGCTCGATCAACGTATCGGCGTCCACGGCAACGACGTACTGATGTCGCGCCGCGTTCATCCCCGCGTTCAGCGAATCGGCTTTCCCCCCGTTCTCCTTGTCGAGGACGACGAGTCGCGAGTGCCGCCGCGACCGGTACACGGCACGCACGCGCTGTGATTCGAGCGGCTTGGGGTACGCCGGTGGCACTTCGTACAGATCGAACTCGGCCGTGAGTACGTCGATCGTTCGATCCTTCGAGCCGTCGTTGATGAGAATGACTTCGAACGTCGGGTACGCGAGTGTGAGGAACGACAGCGCGCTCGCGGCGATCGTGACCTCTTCATTGTACGCCGGTACCAGAAGACTGAGCGGGGGAAGCGCGTCCGACGAGAGCAAGCGGCTCATATGCTCGTCGCCGGCGATGCGCCAATGCAGCCAGAGCTCGGGGATGGAGAGCAGCAACAGCAATGCGTAGAACGAGTTGAGCACGAGGAAGTAGACGAGCACGCCTTGATCGGCCCACAGGAGCAGGTGACGGAGCCAGTCGATCACGCCAGACGACGACATCACGCCTCGACCAGGTCGAGCAAGGCGCCGTCACTCAGGCCCGTGACGAGCGTGGCCATGCTGGACACATAGCGGTCGAAGTCGCCGCGCAATACGCGCACGGCGGTGCGCCCAGGCTCACCGAGCTGTGACAGCGCCAACGTCGCCCGATATCGGACGTTCCAATCGGAGTCGCGCGCGGCGGCGAGAAGCGACGGAATCGCGCCCGGAGAGCCAAGCTCGCCGAGTCCGTGCGCGGCAGCGGCGCGTACGCTCGCCTCGGAATCACACAAAAGGCGCTGCAACACATCGACGGATCGCTGCCTCGGCACGCGACGAAGGGCGCGCGCCACGCCCTCGCGTACTTCGGCACTGGAATGATGCTCGAGCAGGGCGACCTGCTCGAGC
>JBDTOD010000110.1:0-14635 GCA_039933415.1 bacterium | reverse complement strand
GTCAGCTTGTCGAAGAGAACGAAGGCCAGGATGAACAGTGCGACGCCGATCACGGCGAAGAGGATCGCCGCCAGCGCGTTGTGGAGCATCGACGAGTAGACGTCGGTCATCTCACTTGCCTCCCATGGAGTGGCCACCGCCGAAGAACGGGCGGTAGTGGGGCCGGTAGGCGCCCGGATTGTCGCGGATCGAGCGCGGCGCGGTGTTCTTCACTTCGTTGGGGCGCATGGTACTCCATCCGCGAGCCTCCCCGACGACGACGAGCAGGATCAACATGACGCCGAACGCGGTGTAGAGGGGATGTCTCATGGATCACTCGTCATCGCTGTCATCATCGTCGTCGTCGCTGCTCTCGGGGGCGTAGTCGCTTTCCTTCCAGCGCGCGGTCTCCATCCCCCACGCGCGGAACAGCACGAACAGGGGCGGCAGGCCAAGCAAGAGAAGACAGACCAGATACGGGGTGAGCGTGGGGACGTCGCGCCGCACGCTGATCCTGTACGCGAGAAAATCGGTCGGAACCTGCGCCTCGGGCTGCACGCGGAGGAAGTACGGACCGGCCGGAACACTGGGCAGCAGGGCGCGATCCGTCTTCGACCCCTCGCTCCAATTGCCGTCGGAGTCGGTGCCGTGATAGTAGCTCACTTCGCGCCCGAACTCGTACGTCGTGCCGGTCGTCTCGTTGACGAGCGCGTAGTCGAAGAACGCCCAGCCGTTGTCCACTTGCGCTTCAGTCGCGACTTCGAGATTGGACGTCCGCCCAGCGACATTGAACGTCGGTGTGACGAACGCCAGCGACTCCGCTTGCTGCCCGGGCTTGAAGGAGGCGTTCTGCGTGGTGAACACCTGCGTGCGCGACGCGGTGACCAGCCGAAGCAGTCCCATCGCGATGAGGATCGTGGCGAACAGCAGGTAGCGTCTGGCCATCGAACCGGCCATCGGCTTGAACTCGTCCGGCTGATTCGCGTACACGCCTCGCGGTCGCGGCGCCTTGCCCGGCAGTTCGAACGCCGACCAGATCTGCGCGCCGGGCATGTACGTGCCCAGCGACCAGGTCGTCTCCTCCGGCGTCTGCTCTTCGCTGAGCATGCGTGGCGGCGCGACGAAATCCCGCGCGATGACCGAGTCACCGACGCGCACCTGCCAGGGGAACTCGCCGAGCACGAACTCGGTGACGGCAGTGGTCGTCTGGAAGTGCTTGAACGTCTCGCCATGCAGCACGACGACTGGTTGCCGACCGCTAGTCTGCTCGGCGGGCGCAGCCTTCACGACCTGTACGTCGTTCCAATGACCGTCGTACTGCGTGAGGTAGCGGAACCCCTTGTACGGATTGAACAGGAGGTACTCGTCCCAGTAGTACGACGTGCCGTCGATCGTCGCCGAGCGCACCATGAAGCCGACGACCTCCCACTTCTCGCCCTTGAGCGTGCCGCGCGAGCCGAGTGGGATCTGTGGCGTGAACTTCTGCTTCGCCTCGAAGCCCTGGATGAGCGCGAGGTTTGGATCGCGCGCGTCGAGGATGCTGCCGCAGCTCAAGCACACCACGGATTGCGCCTGGTCCCGCGTGCGCAATGCGATCGCCGCGCCGCACTGCGGACAGCTCAGCGACGCGACGGCGGGCGCGCTCACCATCCCTCGAGCTGGCGGAGATTGCGCGCGGCGAGCTGCTCGAGCTCGATGTAGCTGCCGACGTAGGCGACCGGCGTGTCGTCGCTGTAATCGATCGTGGCGAAGCGCGCGTCGTCACCCTCGGTGTCGAGATCGGCGAACAGCGCCTCGCTTTTGTCCCATGACTCGAATGGCAGCTCGCCTTCGATGCCGGCATAGCGCGCCTTCGTGAGCGACGCGACGCGGAAGAGCGTGCCGTCGATGGCGTACGACTGACCGACCTTCAGGTTCTCCGAGGCGGGCAGCTCGGCCTGATTCGACGCCGGCGTGGAGAGCGCGAGGTCGCCCTGCGCATCCGAGAGCCACGCGCTCGTGCCGCTCGTGGTGCGAAGGTGCCATTCGTTCCACCCGCCGCGCTCGTAGGCATAGATGATCCGTCCGACCACGATGAACGCGTCCTTCCCGATCTTCCCTTCGGTGCCGAGCTGGATCGGCGAGCTGGTCGGGGGCAGATCACTCACCGTGCCCACCTTCGCGAGATCGAGGTCGCGCTGCACGAGCACGGACTTGCAGTAGGGGCACACGGTCTGCACGGCGCCCGACCAGCGAAAGGCGATCGTTGCGCCGCAGTTGGGACAGGCCGCGCTCTTCGTCGTCACCTCTGCTCCGTGCTCACGTCAACGGGCCGCGGCGAGCGTCGACGCGCCGTACGCGCGCTCGAGATGACGAACGTGCACTCGCTCCGCGCCGAGCATCTCGGCCAACCGCGCCTCGAATGGCCATGCCACACGCGGGGTGCAGCAGAACAGATTGAGACAGAGCGAGCGATGCTCCGGAAAAGTGTGCACGGTGAGGTGCGACTCGGCGAGCAGCAGCATTCCGGTGATGCCGGCGGGCGGCGGAAACACGTGCCACTGGCCGGGGCCAACTGGACGGAGCGCGAGCTCCGCCACCATGCGGTCCAGCAGTGCGCCGAGCGTGTGGCGATCGGCGAGACGCTCGGCGCTGCAGCCGAACGCCTCGACGACCCATTCGTCACCGCGCACCAGATCGTTCGATGCGCTCACCCCTGCGCGCCGCCGCACTCCGGGCAGAACTTCGCGGCGCGAGGGATCGACTTGCCGCACGCGATGCAGAACTTCATTCCTTCCGCCGCGGGTGCGGCATGATCGGGGAGCTGCGTCGGTGTCGATGGCGACGTCTTCTGCGCGGCGTCGCCGCCGGTGGCGGTCTGATTGAGCGCATCGGTCATCGCCTTGCCGAGCGCCATGCCCGCTCCGAGCCCGGCCCCGAGCCCCGCGCCTCCGCCCCCTTCGTTCGCCGCGGCGATCGGGATCGCCTGCGCCGCCTGGTACTGCGTGTAGTCGCGCAGGTTGCCGGCCATGTTCATCCCGATACGCTCGTCGAGCTTGCGCTGCAGCTCCTCTGGCAGCGAGAGATTTTCGACGACGAACGAGTCGAGTGCGAGCCCGAGATCGGTGAACGTCGGCGCGAGCGCCGCGGCGAGCGTGGCGCTGAGCTCGGCCTGGTTCGCAGCCATGTCGAGGAAGGGGATCTGCGACTTGGCGAACGCGTCGGACACGCGTCCGACGATCGTGTTGCGCAGATGCCCTTCGAGGTCGGTGACGGTGTACGTCTCGCGCGTGCCACTCACCTTCTGGTGGAACACCGTCGGGTTGGCGACATGGAAGCTGTACAGACCGAAGCCGCGCAGCCGCACCATGCCGAAGTCCTTGTCGCGGATCGTGATCGGCTGCTGCGTGCCCCACCGCTGGTCCGTCTGCAGCCGCGTGGAGAAGAAGTAGACGTCGCTCTTGAAGGGCGACTCGAAGCCGGTGTACCAGTGCTGAAGGTTGGTGAGCACCGGCAGGGTCTTGGTCTCGAGCGTGTAGAGTCCAGGCCCGAACTGGTCGGCGATGGTCCCTTCGTTGACGAAGATCGCCATCTGCGACTCGCGCACGGTGAGCCGAGCGCCGTACTGGATCTCCATATCGCGCATCGGATAGCGAGCGGCGAGCACGCCATCGCCCTCCTCCGTCCACTGGATGACGTCTACGAGCTGCTTGCGCAGAAAGTCGCCGAGCGACATGTGGCCTCCACTAGATATTTGGGGCGCGGCGGAGCGGCCCGCGCGGGATGACTATACGGTGAACACACTACGGGGGAAAGCGGGCGACGGTTACAGGACGACGTGAACGGTGATCGGCCGACCTCGGGGAGCTCCTGCGTCCCGAGGTCGCAAGCGTTCACCGATCACCGTCAACCGTTCACGGCGCGGCTAGCGCGCCACTCCCACCTTCCGCCCTCGGCAGCGCCACCTCCACCGTGGTGCCTCGCCCGACTGCGCTCTCAATCGTAAGCCGGCCGCCGTGCGCCGCGGCGGTGCGCCATGCGATCGCGAGACCCAGCCCCGCGCCATCCTGCTTCGTCGTGAAGAAGGGCTCGAACACGCGGTCGAGCGCGTCCTGCGGAATGCCGCGTCCGGTGTCGGTGATCGAAACCACGGCGTCGTCGTCGATCGTCACGGCGGCCGTGACGCGTCCGCCAGAGTCGGTCTCCTGCACCGCGTTCATCAGGAGGTTCAGGAAGAGTTGCTCCAGTGCCGCGTCGTCGCCGTTGATCCAGATCGGCGCGCGACCGAACGGCGGCGGCTCGATCCAGATGCTGCGCGCCGATGCGTCGGGCGTCGCGGTCTTGAGGGCGTTGCGCAGCGGAACCCACAGATCGATGCGCCGCATGCTCAGCTTGCCGCTGCGTGCGAGGCGCAGCGTGTCCTGCATGGTATTGGCGAGTCGGTGCAGCTCACGCTGCGCGCGATCGAGCGGCGCGCGAAGCGGCGAGTCGATGTGCAGCGCCGTCTCGAGCGAGCGCATCGCGGTGCGCGCCGACGCGACGGAGGGCGCCAGCTCGCGCGCCAGCTCCGTGGCGAAGTCACCCACCGCCGCGTACGCGTTCCGCTGTGACGCCTCCATCAAATTGCGCTCGGCGACGCCACGCTGCGATTGCTCCGCGTGATCAATCGCCCTGCCGAGTGCACGCGCTGCGCGCGCGCCGCTCCACAATGCGCCGAGTGCGGTGCCAAGCAGCACGGCCAGTGCCGCAACGATGGCCGGAAGCAATCGCCCACCGTTGGCCGGGAGCACAAGGAGCGACGCCAGACCGGCAATCGACCCGCCGAAGTACGCGAGCGTGACCAGCGCACCGAGCGCGCCGACAACTCCGCCGGCGAGCGCGCCACCCACGAGTCGCCCGACAAGACCCTGCAACAGCCCGCGAGCGGAGGTCGTGATTCTCGTCATGCCTGGATCGAGGGTGACGCGGCTCAACCGTGCGTCAAGCGGGAGAGGCTTCGTACGACGGCTCGAGCGCGTTCAACGCTGCGCCGTTCCCGACGACACGCTCGAACTGCTCGAAGAGCTGTGGATCGAACGCCGTGCCCACGTCCTTCCGCATCACTGTCATGGCCGCCTCGTGCGTCATCCGCTCCTTGTAGCTCCGTCGAGAGGTGAGCGCGTCGTACACGTCGGCGATGCACACCACGCGAGCGGTGAGCGGGATCGCGTCGCGCGCGAGGCCGTCCGGGTAGCCGGTGCCATCCCACCGCTCGTGATGGCTCTGCACGATCGGGAGAACGTCCCACGGAAACTCGATGTCCGCCAGCAGCTCCACGCCCGCCATCGGATGCCGGCGGACGAGCGCCCATTCGTCCTCGTTCAGGCGGCCCGGCTTGTTCAGCACCTCGGCGGGCACGAGCAGCTTGCCCACATCGTGCAGCAGCGCGCCGATCCTGAACCAGAACCGCGATGTGGCGTCGCCCGGCGCGACGCGCGCCCACAGTGCGCATGCCAGGTCGGCCACACGCACGCAGTGGCCTTGCGTGTAGATGTCCTTCGACTCGATCGACTCACCCCACTTGCGCACGACCTCGATGAAGTCGCCCTCGAGCATCGCCGTGCGGCGATCGACGTCGGCGAGCTCCCGGCGTGCGCGCAGCTGCGTGAAGACACGGTGCGCGTGGTTGAGCCGCTGCAGCGTCTGCCGGTTGCGACCCTCCTGCCGGTAGAGCGAGGCGAGCTCGCGCGCCGTCTCACCCTCGAGGATCATGTCGCTTCGCGAGATGGCGATCTCCTCGGCGCGGAGGAAGTGCGTCTCCGCGTGGGCCGTGTCGCCCAGTGCGTGCGCGATCTGTCCCTGCACGAGCTCCGCGTCGCCGTCGGCATGGGTGGTGCCAGCCCGCTCGGCGATCGACAGGGCACGCCGGCAGCATTCGCGCGCTTCGTCGTAGCGCGCCTGGCAGACACGCAGCTTGGCGACGTCCAGCTCGACCGTGATCGTCGCGCCGACGTCGCCCAGCACTGTCGCGAGATCGCGTGCTTCGCTGAGCGCGCGATCGGCGTCGGCGTAGCGGCGGAGATGGGTGTGAAGCAGACCGAGATTCACGAGCGCGGCGATCGCCTGGTCGGCGAGGCCGCCGAGCCTGGCCGACGCGAGCGCGGTCTCGAAGTATCGGCGCGCTTCGACGTCGTCTCCACGCACGCTCGCGATCACGCCGAGGTTGGACGCCGTCATCGCCGCCAGCCGCGCCTCGCCGGCGGCGAGCGCGCAGGCGTGCGCACGCTGGTAGAGCCGCTCTGCCTCGTCCAGGTTGCCCAGCCGCCACTCGACGATGGCGAGGACGTTCTCGGCGTGGCCTCGTCCCGCCTCGTCGCGCGCGCGCTCGGAGACCACGAGCGCGGCCCGAGCGTGATCGCGCGCCGACTCGAAGCGGGACTCCTGGATGTGGGTGCGGGCGATCCACCGCATGAGCTGCGCGACGCCCGTTGGGCCGGAGGGGATCCCGTCGTCGAGCGCGCGCGCATAGATGGCGCGTGCCTCCGCGTGGCGCCCCTCGCGCTCCAGCGTCTGGCCGCGCTGCATGACGTCGACGAGCTCCGGCACGGCGAGCGCCGTGGCGGGTCGATCGGAGACGTGCGGGTTGGACCTGCGCGGAGTGGAGTCCATCGGTCGCCTTCGTGCCACCGGCAGTGCGCCCCAGTCGGGACGTGCCATTCAGTGGACGAACGAGAGCGGGGCGCGCGTCACACAGGCGCGCGCCCCGCTTCCGACCGTGGACCTTGGAGTGCCGATCAGCGCCTCATCACTCGCCGGCGGCCCGTCCGCGACCGCAGGTGAGCATGTAGCCGGAGAAGTGCGGGATGCTGCCGGTGAACTTCCACTCGAGTACGTTCACCAGGCCACCCAGCAGCTCCGACACCAGGCCGCCCGTCTTCGTCAGCAGGTTTGCGTCCTTGTAGTAGCCCAGCTTGATGAAGGGGACGGAGAGCAGCGACGCGTTGGTTCCGCGCAGGCTCTGCGAGAACACCAGCGGCCTGGCGAAGGTGATGCCGTGCGGCGTGAAGTCGTACGCGACCAGCTTGCCAGCGCGAGCCGTCATCGTGATTGCCGTGGGCCTGGCCAACGCACCCGCGGGGACCGTGACCGAAACGCCGGCCTCGGGAATGGCGAGCGTGCCACCGGCGGCGCCGATGGTCTTGCTGACCGTGATCGGTGCGGCGAGCGCGGTGTTCCGCTGGAGCCCATCGACGGAGACGAGCGAGTTGACCACGCCCGTGACCGCGCCGAGGAGGTCGGCCGAGAGGGCGGCCACTGTCGGGACGGAGCGGGGTGCGGCCGGGGCGGTGGGCTGATCGGTCGAGCAGCTCGCCACGGCGACGAGCGCCGCGCTCAGCGCGACCAGGCGACGGAGGGGGGTCTTCATATGGGTGATCGGGAAGGATGCGCAGCGGGGGACGTCTCGAATGCGGGTGGTCAAAGCACCCACGGTGCCATTCTGTCCCGGCAATTCCGTCAGTGTCAGAGTGCCCGATGCTCGGCGTAGACGGAGTCGATTCGATGCGACACACTGTCCGGACGCTTCGGTCATCGGGTCCGGCGCTGTTTCGGCGTCGGGCGCGAATCAACCGTGCAAAACGCGTCGATTCATCGCGTTTCGCAACACGCCCTCAAGGTTTTGCGTAGCGAGCGAGCATCATTCATCGATTGTTTTGACGCTCGACTGTATACTGTCGGTCTCGAACGATCCATCAGGCTGGCCCGCCCTCCGCGACCCCGCGAGCACATGCGACGACTGCTCCCATTCACGCTCTCCATCCTCATCACGTCTGGCGCATGGGCGCAGACGCCCGTCGCGCCGGTCGGCGATCTGCCCCCGCAAACGATCGCCCTCACGAGCCTGAGCGCCTTCCGGCCCACGACGTCGAACTGGAAGGTCGCCGGCGGAGCGTCGGCCGATCGCACGCACGCGGCGCCGATCGCGACCGAGGCGGGAACGGGCGTCCTCGTGAACACGCCGGTGGCCGGTGCACAGGGGCATCTGCTCACCACGTGGGAGCACGGCGACCTCGATCTCTCGCTCGACGTCATGCTGCCGAAGGGCTCGAACTCCGGCATCTATCTGATGGGCCGCTACGAGGTGACGCTCTTCGACAGCTGGGGCGTGCGCGCGCCAACGGCGGCCGATCTGGGCGGCATCTACCAGCGCTGGGACGAGAAGCGCGGCGCGGGGCGTGAAGGCTACGAGGGCACGCCGCCGCGCCTGAATGCGAGCCGAGCGCCGGGATTGTGGCAGCACGTCGTGATCTCGTTCCGCGCGCCGAGGTTCGCCGGCAAGACGAAGATCGCCAACGCGCGCTTCGCGCAGGTCAGCGTGAACGGCGCGGTCGTGCAGGAGAACGTGGAAGTCACGGGTCCGACACGCGGCGCGGTGTTCGCCGATGAGCGTCCCACCGGCCCGTTGCTGTTCCAGGGCGATCACGGCTCCGTCGCCATGCGGAACATCCAGTACAAGTCGTACTCGAGCGCGGCGAAGCTGACCGATCTGACGTATCGCACCTGGGTCGGCGAAGGCATCGATACGACGTGGATGGCGACGCGTCCCCCGACGCGTCAGGGTCCGGTCGCTTCTCTCTCGTCCGATCCCGCCGGCGCGCCGAACAAGTTCGCCATTGCGTACGACGGCTCGCTCACCGTGCCGGTGACGGGACGCTATCGCATCACGAGCAACATCAACTGGGTCGGGACGGAGGAGCCGATGCAGGGACCGGCCGTCGCACGCGCGCAGCTCAGTCTCGACGGCAAGCCGGTACTCACCAACCTTGGCGCCGCGCAGCGCGTGGTGCAGGACGTCGATCTCACCGCTGGCAAGCATGCTTTCGCGCTCACCTTCTACAAGAACCGTCAGTACGGCAACGAGCGCGACGTCCAGCTCTGGATCGAGGGGCCGGGAATGGAACGGCAGTCGCTGCACGACGAGAGCCTGCTCACGTCGTTCGGCAATCCGATCAATCCGATCATGGTCGAGCCACAGGGAGAGCCCGCGCTGCTGCGCGGCTTCATGCGGCACCGCGGCGTGAAGCATGTATACGTGATGTCCGTCGGCGATCCGACGGGCGTGCACTACAGCTATGATCTGTCGCGCGGCTCGCCCTTCTATGTGTGGCGTGGCCCGTTCATCGAGACGACGCAGATGTGGGACGGTCGAGGAGAGGATCAGATCTCGCAGCCGTCGGGGAGTGTCGTCGATCTCGCCGACGTACCGACGCTCGCGTTCCTGTCCGATGCGAACGCGGCGTGGCCCGACTCGATCATCGACGAACGGCAGTTCAGCCGCAAAGGCTTCGTCCTGGACAAAGCTGGACGTCCGACCTTTCTCTCCGAGGTCCGCGGCGTGCTCGTCGAGGACGAGATCCGTCCCGACCCGGACGGCGCCACGCTGCGTCGTGAGCTTCGGCTTCGTGCGCCCGTGTCGGCGAGCACGGAGGGACTCTATGTGCAGCTCGCGCAGGGCACGCACATCGCACGTCAGAGCGACGGAACCTACGCGGTGGACGACAAGACGTACTTCATCACGCTGCCCGCCGGCGCGGCGCCACCGATCGTGCGTCAGCAGAACGGCCACGACGAGCTGCTCATCCTCATTCGCTTCGACCGTGGCGAAGCCAGGGTCGCCTACTCCATCGTCTGGTAGCCGCGCTCATGACCAACGCACGCTCTCATCACATGCTGCGCGCCCTCGCAGGCGGCGCCGTGCTTCTTCACGCGATTGCCGCCGATGTTGCCGCGCAGCGTCCGGGTGGACCCAGCCCGCTCGCGGTGAACGAGTCGGAATACTACCGGATGTCCACCGTGCCGATCCCCGAGGGGATCGTCCTCGAGGTGGGCGGGCTCGAGACGCTTCCCGACGGGCGGCTCGCCGTGGCGACGCGCCGTGGCGATGTATGGCTCGTCGAGAATCCAGGCAGTGTCAACGGCGGCCGGCCCACCTTCACGCGATTCGCGCAGGGGATGCACGAGGCGCTCGGCCTCGCATACCGCGACGGCGCGCTGTACACGACGCAGCGGAGTGAGCTCACCCGGCTGCGCGACACCGATGGCGACGGCAAGGCCGATCGCTACGAGACCGTGTTCTCGTGGCCGCTGTCTGGCAACTATCACGAGTACTCGTTCGGCCCCGTGTTCTCGCCGCAGGGGGACATGTTCATCACGCTCAACCTCGCGTGGATCGGCTACGGCGAGAGCTTCGTGAAGTGGCGCGGCTGGATGCTCAAGCTCGACAAGGACGGCAAGAACATGACGCCGTGGGCGACCGGGTTCCGTTCGCCGTCGAGCTTCGGCTACAATCTCGAGGGCGACCTGTTCTACGCCGAGAACCAGGGCGACTGGGTGGGCTCGGGCGGAATCAGCCAGGTGGAGAAGGGCGACTTCATGGGCAACCCGAAGGGGCTCAAGTGGTCGGGCGAGCCCAACTCCGGCGTGACGCTGAAGGTGAGCGACATCCCGGATACGGGCGAACCGAAGTTCGAGGTGGCCAAGCGCGTGCCGCATTTGAAGACGCCAGCGGTGTGGTTTCCGCACACGATCCTCGGCATCTCCACGTCGGCGATTCTCGTGGATTCGACCAAGGGCGCGTTCGGACCCTTCGCGGGGCAGCTCTTCGTCGGCGATCAGGGGCAGAGCAAGATCATGCGCGTCGCGCTCGAGAAGGTGAACGGCGTGTATCAGGGCGTCGTGTTCCCCTTCCGCGAAGGATTCGCGTCGGGCGTGTTCCGTCAGGTGTGGGGAAAGGACGGATCGATGTACGTCGGACAGACCAGTCGCGGGTGGGGTGCGACCGGGCGTCAGTCATACGCGTTGCAGCGGCTCGTGTGGACGGGGAAGACGCCGTTCGAGCCGTTGAAGGTGGAGGCTCGTCCTGACGGCTTTGAGATCTACTTCACCGCCCCGGTAGATCGCGCGGCGGCGGGAGATCCGGCGAGCTACCAGGTGAACAGCTTCATCTACAAGTACCACCACATCTACGGCTCGCCGCCGATCAATCAGGGCGCGCACGCGATCAGGAGTGTCGTCGTGTCGAAGGACGGGCGGAGCGCTCGGCTCGTGCTGGACTCACTGCGGCAGGGCTACATCCACGAGATCAAGATGAGCGGTGTGAAGTCGGAGAGCGGTGCCCCGCTGCTGCACGACTTCGGCTACTACACGGTCAATCAGATTCCCGGCGGCGCGAAGCTGGCCGTGAAGCCGTCGTCGTCAGCGCCGGCGGCGAGTGTGGCCCCCGCGGCGATGAGCAGCGCGCCTGCCGCTGGCGCGTCGCGCTCGGGCGCCGCGTTGGCCAAGCGGCAGACGACCATGCCGGCGTCGTGGGGCGGCAAAGTCGATCAGACCGTGAGCGTCGCGGGTGAGGACGGTCTCAAGTTCAGCGTGTCGAGCTTCGACGTGAAGTCGGGCGCACACGTCAAGCTCGATTTCGCGAACTCGAGCGACATGCTGCACAACCTCGTCATCGTGAAGCCGGGCACGGGGACGAAGGTCGGCGAAGAGGCGCTCAAGCTCGGGCTCGATGGCGCGCGGATGAACTACGTGCCGCGCTCCAGCGACGTGCTCTTTCACACCGCGTTGTTGGAGCCGACGAAGTCGGAGTCGATCTACTTCGAGGCGCCGAGCGCTCCGGGCGAGTACACGTACATCTGTAGCTTCCCCGGTCATTGGGTGACGATGGTGGGGACGATGCGGGTGCAGTGATGTGCGCGGCGTTGAGGGACGAAGCGTTCCTGAGAGCGGATCTCCACGTCATGCTCGGCGCGATCTTCACGGACTTGCACGTTGTGCCACAACATGGCTATTGCGAAGGGCGAGCGCTGGGATCTACATTGTAAGTCCCAGTGTCGTGAGGCCTCGTGCGCTCCAGAATCGTTCGCATCGGCAATTCCCAAGGCGTCCGCCTGCCCAAGCTGCTGATCGAGCAAGCCGGCCTCGAGGAGGAGGTCGAGTTACGTGCCGAGGCGGGCCAGATCGTGATTGCCGCACCACGGAAGACCCGGGCCGGGTGGGCAGAGGCCGCGCAGCGAGCGCGAGCGGCGGGCGATGACGCGCTCGAGTCGACCGGTCCGACCCGCTTCGATCTGACCGAATGGGAGTGGTAAAGCCCGCGCCCCGCGCCCCGAGTCGCGGCGAGGTGTTTCTCGTCGAACTCGACCCCACGCGGGGAAGTGAGATCCGAAAGACCCGACCGTGTCTGATCGTCTCGCCAGATGAGCTCAATCATCACCTCCGCACCACAATCGTCGCCCCCCTCACGACCGGCGGGCATCAGTATCCGTATCGCGTCCCGTGTCGCTTTCAGGGCAAGTCCGGTCGTATCGTCCTTGATCAACTTCGCACCGTCGATCACGAGCGCCTCCGAAAGCGACTTGGCACCGTGACTCCCCACACGCTCCAGGCCGTGCTTCGTGTGTTGGCCGAACTGTTCGAGATCTAGTTCGCTGTGGAATAATGCGCTGCTGCTGACAAGGAGTTGCGGTAGCTCGCTGCGCTCGCATTTTATATAATTCCTTGCAGCAGAGCTTCGGCGTTGATATGACGGGGCTGGTGTCAAGAGTGTCAGTTGACAGGCATCGAGCGGTGTGAGGCGTGGTATGTGGGCCCGAGGCAGCATCGACGGTTGATCCTGCTGATATACGCCGATTGCTCCCTCGCGAGAGCAGCGCGGCAAGAAGTAGATGCGTCGGGAGCTGGCTCATTCTCGGGATCCAGACCGCGACGAGCTCACCCGCGCGGTACAGGCGCGCGAGGTCC
Source organism: bacterium (assembly GCA_039933415.1). Taxonomy (GTDB): domain Bacteria; phylum Gemmatimonadota; class Gemmatimonadetes; order Gemmatimonadales; family Gemmatimonadaceae; genus AG11. The sequence continues at coordinate 1,900 of JBDTOD010000110.1, read as the reverse complement.
GCGGCATCGCGCGTGTCGTGTTTGCGATGGACCTCTGATCGCTTCGGGATCAGCGAGGGCGCGATCTCCGCGCAGGCATACCCCCAGTCGCGCAACGCCCCGATGGAGCACGTACCCGGCGCCGCTCGCTCCATAGCACGCCTGGATCTCGTCGTCCCGTGCAACGCGCGCGATCCCTTCTTGAGCTTTGGCAACGCGTTGGACAGCCACTCGACCCGCGTTGGCGCCTCGGCGCTGCCCGGCAGAACCGCGATGGTGATCGAGTCCTTGTGCACATCCGTGCCGAGATAGGTGCTTGTGCGCGCAATCGTCGGCGTCCCGGTTCCAGGCGCTGCCGTCCGACGAGCGAGGGATGACATGGGTTGGTCTCCGGTGATGCGACAGTGCGTCCGTCGCATGTGGCTGTTGTTGCTCCGTTCACGCGCGAGGAACTAACTCACGCGCTGTTTGGAGGCCAGCCCAGTCATAACTTCTAGACAGCAATAGGTTTCTAAGAGGCGAGGTAGTTCACTCGAGGACCACGGGCGCTTGTGCGTCGTCTTCTCAATCCTGGAGCAGCATGATGCGCCTTGGTCAACTCGCCGGACTCTGCCTCCTCGTTACGCTCACTGGCTGCAAACGCAACTTCGCGGATAACTACGTCGTATTGCCAGCAGTCGGCACCACCGCACCCACCTTCCGATATGCTACTCTGGACGGTGCCATCCTATCTGATGCCTCGCTGCGTGGCGCACCGTCGCTCGTGGCTCTGTGGTCCAGCACGTGCTCGGCATCGCGAGAGGCGCTCGCCTCCTTGGGGGCGTTGGACGCCGACTATTCCGGCCGAGGTGCGCGTGTGGTGATTCTCGCGAACGACGCTGACCGCTCAGCGGTCGCGCCGCTCGTGGCAGACGCTGGCGTGCGAGCGCCTGTGGCACTCGCCGCGGGAACGCTCATGCAAACCTTCACGCACGACCAGTCGGCGCTACCGTGGCGTAAGGCGTTCGCACTCCCAACATTTCTTATCTTCGACGGCGCCGGACGCGTGGTGCATCGCCAGATCGGAATCGAAGCCGATCCGAAGCAGCGAATGCAAGCTGTGCGTACACTACTGGATAGCCTTCTGGCCCATCCGGCGTCCGCAGGTATCGCGGCGCTGAACGGTGCGCTGCAACTGCCGGGCGACGAGTGCAAGGAGGAGTGGTACCCCCGCTCTGGCTCCGCACGTATGCGAGCCGCATCTTCCCCGTCAGTATGTCGCCCGTAACTGAGCTGGGGCGTCCGGCAGCGACAAAGGCTTCACTCTGGAAAGTGTCTTGATTCGGAGGTCTCATGATCGCGTATCAATCGCAGTCGACGCATATCGGTCCCGCTGATGGGAGCCTCGCGGCGGCCTGGAACCGGCTCGCAATGGATGCTCCCGTCCACACGCGGGTTCTGTGTGGCGTCATCGGCGCGATCGGTTTCGCCGGTCTCGACGCCGTGCCGGCCCGATGGCGCGCATTGCGCACGGGCGTGAATGGGCTGGCCGTCGTCGGCGCCCTCGCTGCCGCTCTCGCGATGCTCGGCCTCTTGTTCGCTGGCCGAGTCGGCATCATGCGCGTCTAACAGTTGCGCGCACGCCACCTCATTGGCGTCTATGTGGGCACCCAGCCATTCGGTCCGGAGAGTTCATGAACGTCGCAGCGCACAGATCGTCGCCCGCAACCGTGCGGCCCACCTTGCTCCTCGGGTTGGCGGTCTTCATGCTTGCGCTTGTTCTCGAAGAGAGCGCCGTCAGCAGCCGTGCCTGGCTCTGGGCAGGCAACGCGAGGTTCTTCGTGCTCGTCGCGGGTGGTTTCGGCGCACGGTATGCCGGCCGCCGACTCTCCGCGGGCACGGCAAGCCTGGTCCTCGCACTGACTCTTGGAGTAGCGGTGCT
>JBDTOD010000109.1:0-14681 GCA_039933415.1 bacterium | reverse complement strand
CGGTGTGCGAGCGTCGCGCTCATGGTCAGCGGCCCTCCTTCTTCGCCGCGTCGATGAGCTTCGACATCCGCTCCAGCTCGGCCTCGCTCAGCTTCTCCCCCTTGATGGCCAGAAGCGCCGCGACGGCCTGCTCCGCCGAGTTGTCGAAGAACGTCTTGAGAAGATGCGACAGCGCGGACTGACGGGCCGAGTCGCGGCGTTGCAATGGCATGTACACGTAGGCGCGTCCTTCCTCCTCGTGGCGGATGTGGCCCTTCGTCTCGAGGATGCGGAGCAGCGCGCGCACCGCCGAATAGCTCGGCGCATCGGGCAGCCCGTCCATCACCTCGGCGGCCGTCGCTCGGCCGACCTTGAAGAGACAATCCATGATCTGCCGCTCGCGGCGGCTCAGGTCGCGCGTCTCGTCGCTCACCGGTGCTGCTCCGCGGAAGTGCTGGAAAATTAGCACATGCTAGTATTTTAGCAATAGCGATCTTTGGCGCGCTCAACGCATGATGCCTCGTGGAGCTATTCGTCCGGTCAGCGAGGGCCGTCCGGCGGCCCTGCGACATCGCGGCTGGCCGCACGCCGCATCCCCATGAAGTGGCGGAACTGGAAGCCGATACTCACGGCATGCGCCCGGTTCGCCTGATCCTCGTTGCTCACCGTTCCCTTGAAGTCGTCCACTGACAATCGATCCGACTACTATCGCGCGCCGATGAGCCACTCACGGCTGGACGCCCTGGCGCCCATGCTCGTGCGCGCCGTGGCCGACGCCGTCGTGGCGATCGACGCGAGCGGCGCGGTGCTCGCGATCAATCCGGCGGCCGAACGCCTGTTCGGCGTGACCGAGTCCGAGCTGCTCGGCCGACCGCTCACGGTGGTGATGCCGCCGGACCTCGCGCGGCGCCACGAGTCCGGGTTTGCGCGCTACGTCCAGAGCGGCGTGCGGACGATGAACTGGGCAGCGACCGACGCCGTCATCACGCGCCTCGACACGGGCGAGCCCGTTCCGGTCACCATCTCCTTTGGCGACCACGAGGAGCAGGGCACGCGAATATTCGTCGCCGTGCTGCGGAACCGCACCGAGCAACAGCGGCAGGCCAGCGAGCTCCAGGCGGCGCTCGCCGCCGCGCAGGAGAGTGAGTCGCGGTACCGGGACCTCGTGCAGCACAGCGGGGAAATTCTCACCTCCCATGCGCTGGACGGACGGCTTCTCTCGCACAACCCGGCGATGCTTCGCTCCCTCCGCATCGACTCGATGGAGCGCGTCCCCACCAGCTTTCGCGACCTCATGCCCGAGCGGCATCACCAGGGGTTCGCCGACTACCTCGAGCGAGTTCAGCGCGATGGGCGTGCCGACGGGCTGGCCACCGTCGTCGCGGCCGACGGATCGCTCCGCGTGTGGCAGTACCACTCCTCCATCCGGAAGGATGGCGTCGCAGAGCCGGTCGTTCGCTCGATCGTCACCGACGTCACCGAGACGCGAGCGCGCGATCGGTTGCTCGCCGATCGCGAGCAGCGGCTCCGCCACGCGCAGAAGGTGGAAGCCGTCGGCAAGCTCGCCGGCGGGATCGCGCACGACTTCAACAACATTCTCACCGTCATCGCGGGCCACCTCGCGCTCGTGACCGACGAGAGCGCGCAGTTTCCCGCGCAGTCACGCGCCGATCTCGACGAGGTCACCCGGGCGGTAGAGCGGGCGGCGCGACTGACCCGCCGGCTGCTGGGCTTCAGCCGCAAGCAGCTCCTCACACCGCGCGCGTTCGACGCGAACACGCTCATCGACGAGCTCGAGCCGATGCTCGCACGCGTGCTCGACGAGCGGATCGCCTTCGCCGCGCACCCCGCGTCCGTGCCGGCTCGCATCTTCATCGATCCGAGCGTGCTCGAAGGAGCGCTGGTGAACCTCGCCGTGAACGCGCGCGACGCGATGCCTGACGGCGGGACACTGACGGTGCACACGACGGTTCGCGGCAACATCGTCTGTATTGCGGTGCGCGACAGCGGGAGCGGGATGGACGCGGAGACGCTCGCCCGCGCCGGCGAGCCGTTCTTCACGACGAAAGGACCGGGCGTGGGCACGGGGCTCGGCCTCGCGATGATCTTCGGCAGCGTCGAGCAGTCGGGCGGCTCCATCCGCATCGAGAGCACTGAGGGTCTTGGCACTGAAGTCCAGCTCCTCTTCCCCCTCGCGCCGGATGAGGCGGAGCTCTCGCCGAGCGAGCTCGCTGCGCAGCATGCGGCGAACGGTCGTACGCATCGCGACGAGTCGGAGCGCATCGACCGCCGTCCGACATCGGTGCTCGTCGTGGAAGACGAGGACGCGCTGCGCCGGCTCGTCGAGCGGATCCTCGTGCGCGAGGGCTATCACGTGACCGTTGCCCGCCACGGGGCGGATGCGTTGCGCATCGCCGCCACGATGCAGCCACCGGTCGAGGTGCTGGTGACCGATCTCGTCATGCCGGAGCTCGGCGGGCGCATCGTTGCCGAGAGGCTGCGCGTCGTGAATCCGTCGCTTCCCGTGCTCTTCATCTCCGGCTACGACCCGGACCCGGTGATGCTCGACGCGAGCGAACAGGAGCACACGAGCTTCCTCGCCAAGCCATTCACCGGCGCGGCGCTGCTCGCGGCCGTTCGCCAGCTCGTCCCGACCGATCGGTCGCACGGCACCTGAACGCCGGACGCGGACGCCGTGCCCACGCGTCCACGCACTGCCCATTCGCTCCGCGCTCCGACATCTTCCGCCCATGACTCGGCTCGATGTGCAGGTGGACTATCCGGCATGGGTGGATGGCGCGATCGCCTGGGATGCGCGCTATCCCACCGATGAGGACCGGATGCGTGTGGCGATCGCGCTGTCTCGCGAGAACGTCGAGCGCGAGACGGGCGGCCCATTCGGCGCAGCGATCTTCGAGAGCGAATCGGGACGGCTGGTCTCGGTCGGGATGAACAGCGTGGTGCGGTTGAACAACTGCACGCTGCACGCGGAAATGGTCGCGTTCATGACGGCGCAGGGGCGGCTCGCGTCGTTCACGCTCAACGCGCCGCACCTTCCGGCGCACGATCTCTTCACCTCGTGCGAGCCGTGCGCCATGTGTCTCGGGGCGACGCTGTGGAGCGGCGTGCGGCGCGTCGTGTTCGGCGCGGGGCGCGAGGATGCGGCACGGCTCCAGTTCGACGAAGGGCCGGTGTTCCCGGAGTCATACCACTATCTCGAGGAGCGTGGCGTGTCCATCGTGCGCGGTGTGCTGCGCGACGAGGCGGCCGAGGTGCTCGAGCGATATCGCGCGAAGTGCGGACCGATCTACAATGGATAGCACGGCTCGCATGACGCTCCGCTCCCTGCTCGCCGTGGCCACCAGCGTGCGTGCTGCTTGGAGTGCACCCGACACGATCGAGCGCGGACTGAGTGCGCTCGTCGAGCCACCGCGCTCGGCCGCGACTCGAGCGTCGGCGGGGCTGCCTGACCAATCGCGGCTCGCGTCGCGCGTTTCACACGTCGCGATCGGACGGTTCGCGCGGCTCGCACCGACGAGATGGCGCAACACCTGCCTCTATCGCAGCGTGGCCGAGTGTGTGGCGCTCCGCGCGCTCGGTCTGCCGGCAAGGTTGGTGATCGGCGTCGGTGCGCCGGATACCGAGGTGGTGGCTCACGCGTGGGTCGAGTGTGACGGAGTGACCTGCCGTGCGACTCGCGGCCAGGCGGAACTCGAGACGATGTCGGCGAGAGGCCGCCCACCTACCGCGCGCACCGGCGCGTCGTGACGCCGGCCACCGCGAAGTCGCATCTCTCCCTGCTGCACGACGGTGCGCTCGTCGTCACCGTCGACGATGCGTTGCTGCCTCTGGTGCGCCCGTGGCTGCCATTGCACGCGGAGCCGTCGGCGAAGGTCCATGCCGGTCAGGAGCACGGTGCGGTGATCGACGTGACGACAGGCACGGACGTGGGCGACGCAGACGACGCGACGGACGATGCGCCCGCGCTCGTGCTGTTCGCTGGCGTGCGCGCTCGCGAGCTGCCTGACGAGGCGATCGCGCTCACCGGTGCATCGGCGGCACGCGGACTCATCTCGCTCGTCGCGCGGCGGGCGCGCATCGCACCCCCACCTGCGCCGCGCGACGAGAGCGCGGAGACTCGGCTCCCCGCCGATGTCTACGCGATGCTGACTCTCTGTGCCGCGTTCCTCGTCGGGCGCCTCGGCGGTGCACTCGTGCACGCGGGCGCAGTCGTCGATCCGGAAGGCCGGGCATGGTTGCTGGCTGGCGACACTCACGCCGGGAAGACCACGACGTGCGTCTCGCTCGTTGACGCAGGATGGAGCTTCCTCGCCGATGATCAGGTCGTACTGCGTCGCGACGACGCCGGCGAGCTGGTCGCCGAAGGATGGCCGCGCCACGCGCATCTCGACGAAGGTTGGTCGGACTCGGTCGTCACCGGAACGCGCGCGGCGCTGGACCTGCGCGCGCGTTGGGGCGATCGCTGGCGGCGACGCGCGCCGGTCGGCGGAATGCTCTTCCCCGATGTCGCCGCCGACGCACCAACGTCCGTCTCACCCGTTCATGCGGCCACCGCGTTCGCGGCGCTCGTACGCCAGTCACCCTGGCTCATGGCCGATCGTGGCGCCGCACCGGTTGTGCTGGACCTACTGCGCGAGGCGTCCGACCGGCCCGCGTTCGCGCTCACGCTCGGCCGCGACGGCTACGCGCGCGGCGACGTCATCGCCGAACGTCTCGCCCCCGCGTTGCAGACACCGCCAACGGGTCAGAGTCGCAGACGCTGACCGCGACCCGGCGCTCACTCGTCGGCGGGGACGACGAGTCCGCGCGCCGCGAGATCGGCAAGCAGCACGTCGACGGCGGCCGAGGCGTCGGCGTCGCTCACATCGAACGCGGCGAGCAGCTGCGCGATCGCGCCCACCCTGCCCTCCCCCGCCTCGAGCGCACGAAAGACGACCGCGGCCGTCTCGTTGAGTCGATAGTAGCGCTTGCCGCTCAGATCGAGCAGCACCGCTTCGTCGCCGAGATGTGCGGCGAGCACTTCGGGGGGAATGTGCATGGTCGTGATATGAAGGGTCGCGGCGAGTACGACGACGACTAGATCGGCGCCGGCTCCGGCACGCGATCGTCAGCCTCCAGCATCGGCGCCCACGGACTGCGCGCGTGGTCGCGCAGCCAGTCGAGCTTTCCGGATGACCGAGCGCAGCGGAGACAGGGAAAGCGTTCGGCGAGCGCATCCGAGCGAGGCGCGCTCTCGCGCGCGAGCGCGCCAATGCGCTGCTCGAAGCGCGCGACGGCGTCGGCCAACGGCACGTCGTGCAGATCAGCGACGACTTCGGCCGTGTTGAAGCCATAGTCGCTGAGCTGGCAGCAGGTGGCGAGCCGGCCCCACGCGTCCACGTACAGACGCGTGAGCGACATCGTGCTGCATGGCGTCTCCTGCGCTTCCGGAAAGCCGTAGTCGAGCACGATGCGCGCATGCGGGCGCCGCTCGGCGGCGATCGCGTCGATCTCCTGGCGCACGTCGTCCCACACCTCGAGTGGGAGATCGCTGTCGCGCATGACGCTGGCCGCGACCGGCTGCGGGAGGATGTAGTGCATCTCGTGCGCACCGAGCGATTCGGCGAGATCGGCCGCCGCGCGAAGCTGCGTGCGCGTGCGCGTGTCGATCACGATGGAGAGATGCGTCGGGATCGCTCGGCTGGTGAGGACCGCCGCGCCGAGGAGAAGGCGATTGAAGCTGCCGCGGCCACGCTCCTCGTCGTGCGTCTCGGCGTCGGCGCCGGAGAGGCTGAGTCGCACCGAGGTCGGGCGATAGCGATCGAGATGCGGCACGGTGCGCGTGAGATGCCATCCATTGCTGACGAAGCGATACGGGTGGCCTTCGGACGCGAGCAGCGTGATCAGGTCGCCGAAGCGCGGGTGGAGCAGTGGCTCGCCGCCGGTGAAGCTGACCGGCAGAGGTCCGTACAGTGCGCGCGCCTGGTCGAGGATGGAGGCGACGAGCTCGTACGACAGGCTCTGCACCGTGGTGACGTCGTCACGGATGCAGTGCGGGCAGCGAAGGTTGCAGTGCTGCGTGAGCGCGAAGCCGAGTTGCATGACTTACGATTGCGTGAGAGCCGTGGTGGCGCAAGCAGCGCGGGCTCCGGCGCGAGTGCGCCGGAGCCCGCGTACCTACCGCGACAGAAGAAGATCAGCGCGTGCCGCGGACGACGATGTTGTCGTACACGCCGCCTGCACCGGGCTCGAAACCAACGGCGAAAACGTCACGACCGCTGCCCCATATCCCGTAAAATCCCATATTGGCGTTCGGCAGATTCACCCAGCTCGAGCCGTTCCAGTGCCAGAGGTTGCCGTTGGTCTGCGTGACGTACACGCTGGTCGATGAGGACCCCCAGATGCCAAAGATCGCATCGGCCGGCGAGCTGCCAAACGGCGCCGACGCCGTCGACCAGGACGTGCCATTCCAGTGGCGCAGCAGCCCGGCGTCGCCCCCGGCATAGATGTCGTTCGGCCCCGACCCCCAGATCACGCGAGCCGAGTTGATACCCGCGCTCACCGTCGACCAGGTGCTTCCGTTGAACCGCCGCACTCCGAGACCGCCGGTGGTAGCGGGGTCCGACGTTCCAACATAGATGTTGCTCGTGCCCGTACCCCAAATCGTTGAAACGAGCTGCGTGCCCAATCCTGTCGTCACATGCGATAGCGCGGTCCACGTCGCGCCGTCGTAGTGGTAGATGTCGCCATTGTTGCCGCCCGCGTAGATGTCGTTGGAGGCGACTCCCCACACGGCGCGAAGCGTTGCAGCTGGAGTGGCGAAGAATGTCCAGGCGCTGCCGTCGTAGTGCACGAATTCGGATCCGACGGCCCACACGTCGTTGGATGCGGCACCCCACAGAGAGGTCGTCTCGCACTTGAGCGGCGTGAGCGTGCAGTAGCCACCCGCCGGTGTCCAGCTCGACCCGTTCCAGTGCTGCAGGGTGGTGGGTCCACCTGACGGACCGCCGACCCAGACATCGGTCGCGGAGAAGCCCCACACTGTCTGCATGAACTCGACGCTCTGCGTCCGCGTCAGCGTGTCCCGCTTCCAGAGGAGCGTCCCCGTCTCGTCCGGCATCTTCGCGACGATGAGCACCCCGAAGGTGAATGACGACGCGCCGTTCAGCGTGAACTGCCAGTTGATCGTCCCCGACGTCTCGCCGGCGGTCAGGAGCTGATCGGCGCCGAGGAGCGGCACGCCGGAATACTTGAAGTACGGCTGGCCAGACGCGGTGAACATCGACGTGCCGGTCGGGTTCGCGATCGCCACGCCGTTCGTCGGCTGCTGCATGAAGAACACCTTGACGCCGGCAGTGTCCACTGTTGTGCCGTCGCCCGTATTCCAGGGCTGTCCGGTGAGGTTCTTCACCGTCACATCCGCCGTCGTCGTCACGGTGGGCGTCGTGACGACGTTGGTGCTCGTCAGTTTGACGTACACGTTCTGTCCGCCGAGGATCAGGTCGGACGAGCGGCCGGCGACGCGATCAGCGGTCGCGGGAGCGCAGCTCATCGTGCTCGCGACGGCATCCACGCGGCACGTGAGCTGGGCCAGCACGTATTCGTTGGCAGCGAGCGGAACGGGGATCACCCCCGTCGGCTGCGAGGACTCCGAGCAGGCGGCCAGCGTGGCGCCCGCGATGATCAGCGCACAGAGACGTTTCAGCATGAAGGCTCGCGACAGGTGGGTGGCGAGGAGTGCGGGCAGCCCGGAGTGGGGCCCGCGTGCACGATCAGGGAAAGACCGAGCCATTGCCCGGGATCGTGCCGCCAGTCTGGAGCGTGAGATTCTCGAGGCGAGGCAGATCGATCACGGCGGGCGCGATCCAGGTCTTGCGAGGAGCCGTCACCGGCTCGGGGCGTGGAATGCTGTGGTCGGACACCTGTTCTCCGGATCTGATGGTCGGACGCTGCGGAAGTCCTCCGGATCCGAGCGGGCATCGGAACCGGAGAGGATAGGGAGCGCTCGTGCTGCGCCGAACCTCGGAGATCCGAGGAATCGGTGGGATGCGGGCATCGCCATCGGCGACTCCGCCAGAGACGGCAGACCGGTCCTGATGCATTTGTAGTGCTCAGGCGACGTCTTCGTCTATTGTTCGGTTCCGCCGAACGCTACCCAAAAGACGCTTCCGATGCGACTCCCGTTTCGAATTCTTCCCCCGATCGCCGCCTTCGCCCTGCTCTCGGCGTGCGGCGGGGACAGTGGTCCGTCCGCCCCGACCCAGCGGCTGGTGGCCGTCGGGCGACTCGAGCGCGGCGCGACGGTACGACTCGTCGCACGGGACGGGGCGGCGGCGGATTCGCTCGTGGCCAGTGTCGCGCTCTCGCCGGCGACGGCGGGGACGGTTGCCGGATCGACCGTGAAGCTCCTGCAAGCGGGCCAGGTCTCCGTCACCGCCGTCGCTCCCGACGGCCGCACGATCAGCGCGGTGCTCGACGTGAAAGCGCCGCCCACGGTGTTCTTCGACGGCGCGATCACGGGCAACCGCGACATCTATAGCGTCTCGCTCGACGGTGGAGAGCCGAAGCGCTGGACGACTTCCACCGGCGAGGACACGCACCCCAGCGTCGCGGCGGGGTTGCTCGTGTTCAGCAGCACGCGCGACGGCAACAGCGAGCTCTACTCGCTCCCCACCGCGGCGGGCGGCGCGGAGAGGCGGCTGACCACCAGCGCGGCCAACGAGACCCAACCCTCGCTCTCGGCAACGGCGGCCAACGTCGCCTACACCAGCGACGCGAGCGGACTGCCACGGCTCTTCGTCGCGCCCGTGTCGCTCGTGGGCGCCACTCGGCTCACCGCGGCGAGCTTCGGCTTTGGCGGGAGCATCGAGACCGACCCAACGTGGTCGTCCGCGGGGGACCGGATTGCGTTCATGTCCACCGCCAATGGACGGGCCAACCTGTTCATCACCTCGGCCGCCGCCGGCTCCACGCCGGCCGAGGTGAATGGCTCCAACTCCCAGGTGACCGACGTGGAGCCGACGTGGAGCCCCGACGGCAAGCGGATCGCCTTCGCGTCGACGCGCGCTGGCGGAACGCAGCTCTTCCTGCTCGACGTCCAGAGCGGCGCGGTCAGTCCGGCCACGACCGGCGCGGCCTCGAGCGGGCAGCCGGGCTGGCTCCCCGACGGACGCGTGGTGTTCACCGTATTTGGCAATGCAGGGTCCACGCTCTGGTGGATCGATCCGGCCACGACCGATCCGGCGATCGAGATCCCGACCGGCACGAAGTCACCGGCTCACTCGACCGGCGTGCGCCCTTAGCGAGCTGTCGCGCCGGCCCGTCCCGCCGGCGCGGTTCGAGGCGCTCGGTGCTCGGAGTGCAGGGTCCTGCCGATACTCGGAGGGCACCCCTGACTCCGACGGCCATCCCGACCTCCACTACCTCCGAAGACCTCTGCGGCACGCCGCATCTCGCCGAGCGCCATGTCGCGCTTTCGCGAGATCTGCTGTGCGTCGTCCGCGCGTATGGTGCGCAGGTCATCGGCAGCCCGGCGGCCGAGTCGGCGCTGGGCTTCAGCGTGGACGAGCTGAGCCAGCTCGCGCTGAGTGAGCTGCTGCATCCGGACGATCGCGCGCTCGCCGAAGCGCACGTCGAGCGCGTACGGCATGGCGCGGTGCTCGGCGAGCTCCGGTGCCGGTTGCGAAGCCGGGACGGCGGCTATCGCGTCATCGATTGGCGCTTCGCGGCGCGCGACGAATCAGGTGAGGTGTGTGCGAGCGGTCGCGACGTCACGGACGACGTGCAGATGGCGGAACGACTGCGCGTGAGCGAAGCGCGCATGCGTGCACTCGACGTCTGCTCACCACTCGGCGTGTTCGAGACCGACGTACGCGGCGCGGTGACGTACGCCAACCGGCACATGCAGGAGCTCTGGGATGCGGGCCACAACGAGCTCGCGGATGGGAGCTGGCTCGATCGCGTCCATCCCGCCGACGCGCCGGCGCTGCTCTCCATCCTCGACAGTCGCGAGGCGATGGCGACGGAGGGCGAGGGCGCATACCGACTCCATCTCCTCGATGGCACGTTTCGCCGCGTGACGATCCGCACCGCGCCCCGCGTCGACCAGGTCGGCGCGGTGATCGGGATCGTCGGCACGGTGGAGGACGTCACGGATCGGTGGCTGCTCGAGGAGCAGCTTCGCCAGGCGCGGAAGATGGAGGCGGTGGGCCAGCTCGCTGGAGGCGTGGCGCACGACTTCAACAACCTGCTCACCGTGATCAAGACGTACGGCGAGTTCATGCTCGAGCAGATCGACGAGTCGAGCCCACTGCGGGCGGACGCGCTCGAGATTCAGAAGGCGGCCGGACGCGCGGCGGCACTGACGCGACAACTGCTGGCGTTCAGCCGCAAGCAGGCGCTCCTGCCGCGCGTGATCGATCTCAACGAGATCGTACACGGTCTGGAGCCGATGCTGCGGCGTCTCATCGGCGAGGACATCGAGATCGCGTTGCGCGCGGCGCCGCAGATCGGTGCGGTGAAGGCTGACGCGGGCCAGCTCGAGCAGGTCGTGATGAACCTCATCGTGAACGCGCGCGACGCGATGTCGCAGGGCGGCACGCTCACGATCGAGACCGCGACCGTACTGCTCACCGACACGATGCGCGCGGGACACGGAGTGATTCCCGGCCCGTACGTGTCGCTCGTCGTGAGCGATTCGGGCTGCGGAATGGACGCGGCGACCCGGGCGCGCGTGTTCGAGCCCTTCTTCACGACGAAGGAGACAGGGCGCGGCACGGGGCTCGGCCTGTCGACGGTGTATGGGATCGTGAAGCAGTCGGAGGGCTACATCTGGTGTGACAGCACCGAGGGCGTCGGCACGACGTTCACCGTGCTGCTGCCGCAGGTGGCCGAGTCGAGGGACGAAGCGTCCACGCCGACCGAGGCGATCTCCGATCGCGCCTCGGGTGTCGTGCTCGTGACGGAAGATGAGCCCACCATTCGCGCGCTCGCCCGCCGCATTCTGGAGCGCGAGGGATACACCGTGCTCGAGGCGCGCGACGGTCGCGAGGCGATTCGCGTGGCTGCGGGCTATCCCTCGCCGATCGACCTCCTCGTCACCGACATGGTGATGCCGAACGTGGGCGGGAGTGAGCTGTTCTCGCATCTGCGCCTTCTGCGCCCCGATCTGCGCGTCCTGTTCGTCTCCGGCTACACCGACGACGACATCATCCGCCGCGGCCTGAAGGAACCGGGGAGCGCCTTCCTGCAGAAGCCCTTCACAGCGCACGCGCTGGCGGCGGCGGCACGGGCGGCGATGGCCGTTTGAGGGGTGCGGGGTGCGAGGTGGGGGGGTGACTGCACCCGCCTCGTCCAGCACTCATCACTGAACACTCATTACCGTTCGTCGCATGCCCGCGACTCGTCTCTCCGCGCTCGCGACCTCGCTCCTCGGCTCCGAGATCCTCAAGATCGCCGCCGACGTTCGTGCGCTCGCCGTTGAAGGGAGCGAGGTGTGCAATCTCACGGTGGGTGACTTCGCGCCGTCGGAGTTTCGCATCCCCGCGGCGGTCGAGCGCGGCATCGTCGAGGGGCTGCGACGCGGCGAGACGAACTATCCGCCGCCCGATGGGATCCTGCCGCTGCGCGAGGCGGTGCGCTCGCTGTACCGGCGCGAGCTCGGCATCGATCCCGCCCTCGCGTCGGTGATCGTGACATCGGGCTCGCGGCCCGGCATCTATGCGACGTATCGCGCGCTCGTGGACCCGGGCGATCGCGTCGTGTATCCGGTGCCGTCCTGGAACAACCCGTACTACGTGCAATTGGTCGGCGCGCGCGCCGTGCCCGTGACATGCGACGCAGCGAATCGTTTCATGCCGACGCGCGCCGCGCTCGAGCAGGCGGTGCGCGGCGCGCGGCTGCTCGTGCTCTGTTCGCCCCAGAACCCCGCCGGCACCGTGTTCACCGAGGACGCGTTGGGCGGCATCTGCGATCTCGTGCTCGAGGAGAACGCGCGACGCGGCGCGGGGGACCGGCCGCTGTACGTGATGTTCGACCAGGTGTACTGGACGCTGACGTTCGGTCGCGCGCACCATGTGCATCCGGTGCAGCTCCGGCCGGCGATGGCGCCGTACACGATCTACGTGGACGGCGCTTCGAAGTCCCTCGCGGCCACGGGCATTCGCGTCGGCTGGATCGTGGCACCGCCCGACGTGGCCGGCCCGATGAGCGCGCTCGTGGGGCACATGGGCGCGTGGGCACCGAAGGCCGAGCAGGGCGCGGTGGCGGCGTTCCTCGACGACAGCGCCGCCCACGCCGCGTATCGCGCCGAGATGGTGGAGAAGGTTCGCGCGCGGCTCGACGCGCTGTTCATCGGATTGGCCGGCATGCGCGACGCCGGCTTGCCGGTGGACGTGATCGGGCCGGAGGGAGCGATCTATCTGAGCGCGCGATTCGCGCTCGCTGGTCGGTCGGCGCCGGACGGCGCGGCGCTCGACTCGGATGAGGCGGTGCGCGCGTATCTCCTGCGCGCGGCAGGGCTCGCGGTGGTGCCGCTGCGCGCGTTCGGCAGTGACCTGGATACGGGATGGTATCGGCTGTCGGTCGGCGCGGTATCGGTAGAGGGGATCGAGCGGGTGCTCCCGAGAGTTCGTGACGCGTTGCTCGCGACGGTGATGCGGTAGGACCGCGGCTACCGAATGACGCGCGCGCCCTTTCCCTTCATCGCCGCTTCGACTTCCTCGACGCGCACCATCGACGTGTCGCCTGGCGTGGTCATCGCGAGCGCGCCATGCGCTGCGCCGTACTCCACCGCGGCCTGGGCGCCCTTTCCTTCCATGAACCCGTACGCGAGCCCGGACGCGAAGCCGTCGCCGCCGCCGACGCGATCGTAGATCTCCAGGTTCGGACGATGCATCGACTGAAAGAGCTCGCCATCGTAGTACAGCAGCGCCGACCAGTCGTTGAGCGTCGCCGTCGTCGCCTTGCGCAGTGTCGTCGCCGCGACCTTGAAGTTGGGAAACGCCGCGACCGCCGTCTGGATCATCTTCTTGAAGCTCTCGGTCTCGATGTTCGTGAGGTGCTCGTCGGCACCCTCGACCTCGAAGCCGAGACAGGCGGTGAAGTCTTCCTCGTTCCCGATCATCACGTCGACGTACTTCGCGATGTTGCGGTTCACCGTCTGTGCGCCCTGCTTGCCACCCTGGCTCTTCCAGAGTGACGCGCGGTAGTTGAGATCGTAGGCGACCACCGTCCCGTATTTCTTCGCCACCTCGACCGCCTCGAGCACCGCTTCGGACGTGTTCGACGCCAGCGCGGCGAAGATGCCGCCGGTGTGGAACCAGCGGACGCCCTCCTCGCCGAACAGCTTCTCCCAGTTCACTTCGCCCGGCTTGATCTGCGACGCGGCCGAGTGTCCGCGGTCGGAGCAGCCGAGCGCGGGGCGGATGCCGAAGCCCTTCTCGGTGAAGTTGAGGCCGACGCGCGTGTTCTTGCCCAGCCCGTCGAAGTCGCGCCAGATGACGTGCGACATGTCCACGCCGGCCTGCATGATGAAGTCCTCGACGAGCCAGCCGAGATCGTTCTTCGGCAGCGCGGTCACGACGGCGGCGCGCTTTTGCCAGCACTTCCGCATCGCGCGCGCGACGTTGTACTCGCCGCCGCCCTCCCACACCTGGAACGAGCGGGCGTTGCGCACGCGGCCGAAGCCGGGATCGAAGCGCAGCATGACTTCGCCGAACGACACGCAATCCCACTTCGTCTCGGCGGCGGACCTGATCTCGAGCGTGGCCATGTGATGTCCTCTAGCGCTTCGCGGCCAGATCGGCCTTGATGGTCTTCACGAGCTGCACGGTGGTGCGGACGTTGTTCTCGATTCCCGCGTAGTCCTTCGCGTCGAGCAGCGTCTTCGTGATCAGGTTGCTGCCGATGCCGCACGCGACGATGCCCGCGCCGAACCAGGCGCGGAGCGATTGTTCCGTGGCTTCCACGCCGCCGGTGGGCATGATGCGCGTCCACGGCATCGGCGCCATCACGCTCTTCACGAAATCGGGTCCGCCGACCGAGGAGCCGGGGAACACTTTCACGATCTCGCACCCGAGCTCCTGCGCGTCGCCGATCTCGCTCGCCGTGCCACAGCCCGGGCTGTATGGCACGCCGCGCCGGTTGCACACCCTGGCGACATCGGCGTTGAGCAGCGGTCCGACGACGAACCGTGCGCCGTTGGCGATGAAGATGCCGGCCGTCGGAGCGTCCACCACCGAGCCGACACCCATGATCACCGAGGGATCGGCCTTGGCGAAGTGGCGCGTCACCTCGAGGAAGACGTGCGACGCGAACTCACCGCGGTTGGTGAACTCGATGCACTTGGCGCCGCCGTTCGCGCATGCCTGGATGACGTTTTTGCAGACGTCGACGTCCGGATCGTAGAACACCGGGATGACGCCCTGCTCCATCATCGCCAGCAGGACCGACAGCCTATCCTTCGCGGCCATGGAAGAAATTCCCTCGGGAGAGAAGCTGCGGGTGATCGTCCGCGCCGGATGGCGGACGCCGGCGGGGCGGAACGCCCACTCAACCGTAACGCCGTCGAGAATGTTCTTCCGGCGAACAAACTCGGCGCGTAGTCTAGACCCGAGATGGTCGACGCGCAATTGAAGCCGTAGTTTCCCGCACGCACGCACGCACGCACGCACGCACGCACGCACGCACGCACGCACGCACGC
>JBDTOD010000108.1:0-15089 GCA_039933415.1 bacterium | reverse complement strand
TCGATCCGGACGTGCACCTGCGCCGGATCGGCGTCGCCAACCAGACGACGATGCTGGCGAAGGAGTCGCTGGCGATCGGCGAGGAGGTGGGGCAGGCGATGGCGCGCGCACGCGGTGACGAGGCGCGGGCAACCGACTTCCGCACGTTCGACACGATCTGCAGCGCCACCCAGGAGCGGCAGGACGCGGTGATGGCGCTGCTCGAGGAGCCGCTCACGGCGATGGTCGTCATCGGCGGCTTCAACTCGAGCAACACGATCTCGCTCGCGGCGATCTGCGCCGAGAAGGTGCCGACGTACCACATCGAGGACGCATCGGGGATCGATCCGGACGCGGGCACGGTGCACTACCGGCGCGCCGGCATCCAGCATGTGGAGACGACGGACGCGGGATGGCTCGCGGCCTCCGGCCCGGTTCGCGTCGGCGTCACCGCGGGCGCGAGCACGCCGAACAACAAGATCGGCGAGACGGTGGCTCGCATCCTCGCGACGCGCGGCCTGGTGCTGCAGTCGGTCTGAGCTCGCACGTGGACTCCTTCACGTCCTACGTCGCGCTTGGCGACTCGATGTCGATCGATCTCTATCCGGCGCTCGACGCCGGTGAAGTGGACGTCGCGGTGGCGCTCGAGCGCGTGACGCATGCTGGCGCCGTGGCACCGCTCGGCGCCGCCTCGCTGCTCTATCGCAACGACGACGTGCGCTGGCCTGAAGAGCAGGGCGCGGACCTCGTGTCCTACTATCCAGGGATCGAGCAGCAGAACCTCGCGTCGGACGGCGCGACGATCGGCGACGTGTTCGGCGAGCAGATGACGCAGCTCGACGCGAGCGACGCGAGCACGCTCGTGACGATCACCGTCGGCGGGAACGACCTGCTCAGTGCGTTCGCCAATCGGCCGCGACGCTCGTTGCTGGAGGCGATCGCGCGCGACGTCGGCGACGCGTACGAATTTCTCGTCGACGCGGTGCGCCGCGAGCGACCGAACGCCCTGCTCCTGCTCACGACGGTCTACGATCCGTCGGACAGACTCGGCACGATCCCCGGCGTGCTTCAGGAAGCCGGCAAGCTGCCGATCGACGTGCTCGACGGGTTGAACGATCGAATCCGCGCCCTGGCGTTCGGCACCCCCGGTGCCGCGCTCGCCGACGTCCACGCGCACTTCCTCGGTCACGGCGCGAGCGTGCCCGACGCGGACCGTTGGTACTGGCGTCGATCGCTCGTCGAGCCGAACGCGCTGGGCGCGAGCGAGATCCGCCGCGTGTGGCGCGCCGCGCTCGACGCCGCGTCGGAGTGATCGCCGGTCTGCTGCTGGCGAGCGGCGCGTCGCATCGGTTCGGGTCGAACAAGCTTGCCGAGCCACTCGGCGACCGCGCGGTAGTGCGATGGTCTGCCGACGCACTCGTTCACGAGGTGGACGAGCTATTCGTCGTGGTGCCGGACGCGGCGCGCGAGATTCGCGATGCGCTCGCGGGGCTTGCCGCGCGATTCGTCGTGAACGAGCGCGAACCCACGGGGCTTGCCAGCTCCATCCGCGCCGGCGTCGCCGCGCTGCCGCCAAGCGCCGAGGCGGTGGTGCTGACGCTCGGCGACCAGCCGTTGCTCGATCGCGCGGTGACCGCGCGAGTGATCGCGCGATGGTGCGAGGGCGGTGTGAGTGCCGTCGCGGCGTGCTACGAGGACGGGCGCGGACATCCGGTGCTGTTCGGCGCGACCCTGTTTCCTGCGCTCGATGCGCTCGAGGGCGACCGCGGCGCGCGCGCGCTGCTCGATGGCCTCGGCGAGGATCTGGCCCTGGTGGACGTGATGGGCGCGCAACCGATCGACGTCGATACCCGCGAAGCGCTCGATGTCGTGGCGCTGGAGATCGCGCGCGGAGCGCGGGAGCGGCGCTAGCGAGACTCCGGCGCCGCGATGGCGACGACGCCTTCCGCCGGAGTGAGATCTTCCGCGCGGCGTATTGGCAGCGAGAAGGCGAAGATGCTCATGCCGTGCGGAAAGTCGGCCCACGCATGCCCCTTGAGCGACTCGACCGTCTCGCGAACGATGCTGAGGCCGAGCCCGGTGCCTTCCACGCCTGTCACCGTCTCGACGCCGGCGCGGAAGAAGCGCTCGAACAGCCGTTCCCGCTGCGACTCGGGCACTCCGAGCCCGTTGTCGCGTACCTCGACCACGACGAAGGCGGAAGAATCTTCGGACGCCGGCACGATGCGTCCGGTGATCTCGACCCACGGGTCGGGCTTGGAGTCGTCGGCGTACTTGAGCGCATTGGAGACGTAGTTCATCAGGCACAGCTCCACGGCCGCGGCGTTGACCTCTACCGTGGGAAGCGACTCGTCGACGCGGACGCGAACGCGGCGCGAGCGCGCGAGCTCGCGGAGCTGGCGTACAACTTCCGCTGCGGCGGCGGGGAGCACGACATGACGCTGCTGCCGGGCGTTGCCGGAGAGGTGCGTGAGCTCGAGCAGGTTGTCGAGCGCGACGCGCATGCTCTCCATGTTGCGCACGACGATCCCGACGAGCCGTCCGCGCTCCGTGTCCGGGATCTCGGGCATCTGGAGCAGCTGGCCGGCACCCATCGTCGCGCCGATTCGATTGCGCAGCTCGTGCGTGAGCGTGCGGTTGAAGGCGCGCAACCGTTCCTCGCGCTCGCGGATGCGATCCTTCATCAGCGCGAGGAACTGCGTGGTCGTGGCCTGCTGGATGAGGGAGATGGCGTGATACACGCGGTGTGCGCAGAGGATCAGCTCGGCGCGCGAGCAGGGCATGTCGATCTCGTCCACCGCTGTGGCGAGAAAGGCGAAGAGGATGCCGCCGAAGATCTCGTATTCCTTGAGCAGCTCGTACTCGTCGAAGCCCTGCGCATGGCGTATCGCCCCAAGCTCCATCGCCTTGGCGATCACCGGCGCGTCGGCACCGATCGACTGCGCGGGATCCTCGACGTAGGCGGCGATCCCCATGATGAGGAGCGGCACGTGGTCGAGTAGGTCGTCGGTGGGAAAGATCCGGTTCGGATCGATGGCGACGCGTTCGCTGATGCGCTCGAGCCACCGCCTCGTCAGCGGCTCCTGCTCCTGGCGCAGCCGATCGGCGAGGGCGAACGCGAGGGGGCAGGGGTCCGTCAGATCCATGCACAAAGGCTAGCGACGGGTCCAGCGGGCGTCGAGGGAATTCCCAAACAGATGGAGCTGCAGCGGCTTGCGGCGGGCGCTACCTCTCGGCAGCTTCGTGGAGTCTCTCAATCCCGCCGATGCATCCGCGCCTTGCCGAGCTCACCGAGTACCTCGCGCAGCAGCGACGCGCCGTGCTCGCTGCCGCTGCCACCGTTCCCTCCGAGCAGTGGATCGAGCGGCCCGCGCCCGACCGCTGGTCGATCTCGCACATTCTCGAGCATCTGCATCGGGTGGAGAAGGGGACGGCCGCGCTGCTGGCGAAGCGGATCGCCAAGGCGCGTGACGCGGGACACCCGGCGGAGACCGAAACGAGCTCCGTGCTCGGAACTCTCGACCGGTTCTCGGTGTCCGATCGCGGCCGCAAGCTCGTTGCGCCGGAGACGGTCGATCCGGGAGACGCGCCGGATCGGGAGACGGTGGAACGCCGACTGGCCGAGTCGCGTGCCGCGCTGCTCGCGGCGATCGAGAGCGGGGATGGGCTCGCGCTCGGTGATATCCGTCACACACATCCAAGGTTCGGCGAGCTGAATCTGTACGAGTGGATCCTGTTCGTCGCGGAGCACGAGCGCCGTCACGCCGAACAGGCCGCAGAAACCGCGGCGAGCTTCGCTCCATCCACCTGACTTTTCGTCGTCGTTCCTCTCGTTCGACTCACCTCCTCGGAGAAACCCGCACATGCTTCGTCGTTCGCTGACAACACTCTCGCTGCTCGCTCTCGCTGCGGCGCCTCTCGCCGCGCAGGGCGCCAGTGACCCGACCAAGAAGGTCGAAGGCTCCACCCCGCTTCCGGCCGGCTGGTCGGGCCGGACTGATCGTCCCAACGACAAGCTCACCGACGCGAAGTTCGTGAAGATGGGAACGGGCTTCCATGTGACGTCGGGCCCGGCGGCGATCTACTGGAGCGCCTCCCAGTCGGTGAAGGGTCCGTTCACCGCCAGCACCACGATCACGCAGACCAAGGCGCCGACGCATCCCGAGGCGTATGGCATCTTCTTCCAAGGCAAGCAGCTCGACGGTCCCGAGCAGAACTACGCGTACTTCCTCGTGCGCGGCGACGGGAAGTTCCTCGTCAACCATCGCGCGGGTGCCGAGGTCCACAAGATCATGCCATGGACCGAGAACGCGGCCATCAAGAAGCAGGACGCGGCGGGCAAGGCGACGAACACGCTCACCGTGGATGCCTCGAAGCCGGACTCGGTCCGCCTGCTCGTGAACGGGACGCAGGTGACCGCGCTCAAACTATCGGCGGACGGCATCGTTGGACTGCGCGTGAACCACAACCTCGACGTGCACATCGGCGACTTCACCGTCACGCCGAAGAAGTAACGCGTCGCGGCATCGACGCCTGATGCCGACAGAGCAGTACGACGAGATCGCGCGTTCCGAGCAACCCGATGGAGTGACCCTCCGTCGCGAGCTTGGAACGCGCGATCTCGTCTTGTTCAACCTCGTCGCCGTGCTCGGGCTGCGATGGCTCGCGACGGGGGCGAAGGCCGGACCGAGCGCGCTCGCGCTCTGGGTGCTCGCGGCACTCTTCTTCTTCGTGCCACAGGGGCTCGTCGTCACCGAGCTCTCGTCGCGGTTTCCGGAAGAGGGCGGGATCTATCAGTGGACGAAGCGCGCGTTCGGAGAGAAGCATGGCTATCTCTGCGGCTGGTGCTACTGGATCAACAACGTCCTGTACTACCCGAACCTGCTCATCTCCACCGCCGTGATCGCGACCTACGTGATCGGCAAGGGTGAGAGCGGCCTCTCCAACAACTGGACGTACGTCCTCACGGCCACGCTGCTGAGCCTCTGGCTCGCCGTGGGGCTGAACATCGTCGGCATGGGCACGGGCAAGTGGCTTCAGAACGCCGGCGGCGTAGGGACGTACATCCCTGGCGTGCTCCTCATCGTGCTCGGCGCAGTGCTCGCATTTACGGGCCATCCGTCGGCCAATCCGATCACGCGGGCGAACGTCGTGCCCAACCTGCGGAGCCTCGAAGGGCTCAACATGTGGGCGTCGATCGCGTTCGCGTTCGCGGGGCTCGAGCTCTCGAGCGCGCTGGGAGGTGAGGTGCGCGAGCCGAGACGCACGCTGCCGCGCGCGATCCTCATCTCGGCGCCGCTCATCGCGGCGGCGTATCTGCTCGGCACCGGCGCGCTGCTCTGGCTCGTGCCGCGCGACGAAATAAATGTCGTATCGGGATTCCTCCAGGCCACCGCCGCCGGCGCGAAGCAGATCAGTCCATCGCTGTGGTGGCTCGCGCCGCTCGCCGCGGCGGCGTACACGCTCGGCAACATCGGCGGCGTGGGCGCGTGGCTGACCGGGCCGGCGCGGGTGGCGTTCGCGATCGGGCTCGATCGCTATTTTCCGCCGGCGTTCGGCCGAGTGCATCCCAAGTGGAAGACGCCCTACGTCGCGATCCTCGTGCAGGCGTCGCTCGCCACGGTCTTCCTGCTCATCTCCGTGCTCGGGAGAGGGACCACGGTGGAGAAGGCGTATCTGATCATCCTCGATACGCAGCTCCTGATCTACTTCATTCCGTACCTGTATCTGTTCGCGGCTTTCCTCGTTCACCGGCGCACTCCGGCGCCGGCCGACACCGTACGCGTGCCAGGCGGGCCCGCCGTCGCGTGGCTGGTGGGCGCGAGCGGATTCTCCGTGGCGTTGTTCGCCATGATCGTCGCGATGGTCCCGCCCGGTGGAGAGACGAACGTCGTCCTCTTCGAGGGCAAGGTCGTCGGCGGCGCGCTCGCATTCATCCTCCTCGGGGGCGCCGTGTACTGGCGCGCCCACCGGACCTCATGATCCTCATCATCGCCGCACTCACGCTGCTGCAGCAGGACCAGGCGCAGACAGTCGCTGTCACGCTTCCCAACTCGCCCGTCGCGCGAATCGCCATCGCACCAGCGCGACTGGTGCTCGGCGCGAGCGACTCGATGCACTTGAGCGCGACAGCGTACGATGCGGCGGGCAAGCAGATCCCCGACGCTCGGCTCCGTTTCTCCGGCGCGGCGGCGAACGCCGGCCTCATCGACACCACAGGGTGGGTGTATGCGCGCGGCACCGGCAAGGTGACGGGCGCCGTGATCTCGCTCATGCCGGGCTACAAGCCCGTCGTGCGCCGCTTCGAGGTCGTGATGGTGCCCGATGCGCCGGCGCGCGTCAGCATCGGCGCGATGCCATTGCGCCTCGTGGTCGGCCAGCATGTGCGCGCCACCTCGGAGGTGTTCACTCGTGCCGATGACCGGCGCGAGTCCGACGTGGTGACGTGGAGCTCGAGCGCGCCCGGCGTGGTTCGCGTGGATGCGTCCGGCATCGTCACCGCGGTCAAGGCGGGTACCGCGATGATCACGGCGTCGGATGCTCCCGCGACCGCGACCGCGACCGTCACCGTGATCGGCACGACGATCGTCGACGTATCGCTCACGCCGCGCGCTCCCACGGCTCGCACGGGCGACGTGATTCGCTTCGCCGCCACGCCGCGCGACGCTGCAGGGCGACCGATTGCGGGGCTCACGGCATCGTGGAGCTTCTCGCCGGGCCGAGGACTGATCGAGCCCGACGGTGCGTTCGTCGCCTACGAGGCGGGCACGTACCTCGTGACGGCGAGCTACGGGATACGCTCCGTCGACGCCGTGGTGAAGGTGGACGCGCGCGACGTGCGGCGCCCTATACGAGTGGTCGGCCGGCTGCCGCGCCTGGCATTTCCGACGAGCGAGGTGTGGATCCACCCGAACGGCACCGTGGCATATCTCGGCACCCATGGCGGCGGTGATCGACTGTACGCCATCGACATCTCGAATCCGGCCAGCCCGACGATCGTGGACTCGATTCAGGCGAACACGCGGCTGGTGAACGACATGATGACCACGCCGGACGGCAACTACATGGTGTTCACGCGCGAGGGCGCCGCCGATCGCAAGAACGGTATCGTCATCGCCGATACGCGCGATCCGCTCCACCCGAAGGCGATCAGCGAGTTCACCGACGGCGTCACCGGCGGCGTGCATTCGGCGTTCGTCTATCGGCAGGCAAAGTTCGGCACGCACGTCTATATCACGAACGACGCGACTGGCGCGCTGCAGGTGATCGACATCAACGATCCGCTGCATCCGAAGCAGGTCGGCATCTGGAAGACGCCGGGCTCCGACAACAGTGGCCGGTACCTGCACGACATCGACGTGCGCGACGGGATCCTGTACGGATCATGGTGGAACGACGGGCTGGTGATGCTCGACGTCGGCAACGGCATCAAGGGTGGGTCTCCGTCCGAGCCGAAGCTGATCTCGCAGTACAAGTACGACCTCGACAAGCTCTATCGCGATGTGGAGGCCGTGTCGGGTCCGGGCTTCACGCGCGGTACGCACACGGCGTGGCGCCACAAGAACTACGTCTTCATCGCCGACGAGGTGTATCGCAACGGTACCGTGGCCGGCGCGAAGGACGCGGCGGCGAGCCGCATGTACGGCACGCTGCAGGTGATCGACGTGAGCGACATCGAACACCCGAAGTCGGTGGCGTCGTACACACCGGAATACGGCGGCGTCCACAACGTCTGGGTCGCTGGCGACACGCTCTACATGGGCGCGTACGACGGCGGATTCCATGTGTTCGACATCTCTGGCGAGCTGCGCGGCGACCTCCGCGCGCAGGGCCGCGAGATCGGCCACCTCAACACCGCCGACATGGACGGGAACACGAAGAACGCCGCATTCACGTGGGGCGTCGTCGTCAACCCGAAAGACGGGCTGGCGTACGTGAATGATTTCAATAACGGCTTGTGGATCGTGAAGGTCGAGGCGCGGGCGGGGGCAGTGCCCTAACTCCGGTGGGGAGTGGGGGGTGGGGAGTGACTACTACACGGCCCCGGGAAGCGTTGCCTCCCGAGGCCGTCTGCCTCCAACTCCCCACTCCCCACCGTCACCCCAGCATCGCCGCGTCGAACACCCGATGCTGTCCACGACCACTTCGCTTCGCCGCGTACATCGCCACGTCGGCGTAGCGCATGATCTCGTCCATGCCGCCGCCAAGTGCGGAGGCGCTGCCGATGCTCGCCGAGATCGTCACGTCGCCGTTCGAAAGGGCGAACGGGAAGTGCATCTGCTCGCTGATGCGCTCCACCAGCCGCTCGGCGCTCGCCGTCGAGTTGGTGTCCTCGACCAGCACGGCGAACTCGTCGCCGCCCAGGCGCGCCACGGTGTCGGTGGAGCGCGCGCAGGCACGCAGACGCGCGGCGATCATCGCCAGCAACCGGTCGCCCTCGGCGTGGCCGAGCGAGTCGTTGACGTGCTTGAAGTCATCGAGATCGAGATACAGCACGGTCACCGCGCGGTCCTGCCGGCGCGCGAGGGTGATCGCATGCATGACGCGATCGCGAAACAGCGCGCGATTGGCGAGCCCGGTGAGCGGATCGTGGAAGGCCTGGTGCGCGAGCTGGTCGAGGAGCGCCTTCCGCTCGCCGACGTCGCGAGCGTTGAGGACGATGCCGCTGACTGCCTCGTCGGCGAGGAGGTTGCTCGCGATCGCCTCGACCTGCACGGTGTGTCCGTCGGGCCGCCTGAGCCGCCACTCGGCCAGCGGTGAGACGCCCGGGAGCTGCGCCGTCATCTCGATGAACGCGCTCACGCGACCAGCGTCCTCCGGATCGCTGAGCGCCGAGAGCGCGACGCCGATGAGCGACTCGGAAGCGTAGCCGATCACGCGCGAGGCCGACGAGCTCGCGAACTTGATCGTGCCGCGCGCGTCGAGCACGAAGATCAGGTCGGACGAGTGCTGGACGAGGGAACGAAAGCGTACCTCGCTGACGTGCATCGCGTGCTCGGTGACGACGACGGCGTTCTCGCGCAGCGACAGCACCTGGCGCGCGCCGAGGAAGAGCGACACCACGATCGCGCCGATCGCCAACCCGCTGAGCGGCGCGACCCATTGCCGCATCGCGACGACGAGCAGCAGCGCGTAGGTGACGCCGGCGGCGATGAAGGGGAGGGCGGAGACGAAGCGCCCACGCGCCGCCGCGCCGCGTGTTGGATCAGCTGGTTGCGGATCACGCAGGAACAGCTCTGCGCTGATGATCAGCGCGATCGCCGCCGCCAGGTGCAGTGCGTCGGCCCAGACGGTACCGAACAGGCCGCCGCGCGCGAGCAGCAGGCTGCGAAAAAGATCGTCGGCCACGCCGAGCGCCGCGCTCGTAGCGAGCCAACCGACCGCGCGCCCGTTCCCGTCGGCCGGGTGTCGCAGCAGCACGCTGACGATGGCGACGAGGATGAGCAGGTCGGCGAGCGGATAGACGAGCGCGAGTGCGACGCCGAGCGGCGGTGCGGCGCCGCTGACCGCCGTGTCGCGAAGCACGAAATACCAGAGTGCCGCGCCGCCGCCGGAGAGCACCATCCCCGAATCGAAGGCGAGCTTCCACCGCTCGCCGGGCCGCGGCACCCGCGGAATGGCGAGAAACGCGGCGAGCGTGAGCGGATAGCTTGCCACGAGAAACAGATCGGCGGGCGAGACGGTCGGTCGCGCGCCGAGCGCGATGAGCGCGTAGAGGCCGATCGATCGGCCGACGAGTGCGAGTCCGGCGGCGACGGCCAGGTAGCGGAGCGCGCGCGCGGTGCCCGCGCTGAGCACCGGGTTGGCCGCGGCGCGACGGAACAGCACGACGAGCACGACATCGAGCGCGATGAAGAGCACGCTCACCACGACGTTTCGCGCGGCCGGACTGCCGCCGCTGAGCCGGAGCCAGAGGAGGTAGGCGACGGCGGAGCCGAGGGAGAATGCGGCCGCGATGAGCTGCGGCCGGTGTGCGGGCGCCGGAAGGGCGCGAAAGGCAGGAGGGGTGATCATTGTGCTGAGGACCGCTGGCCGGCCCGGCTCCTAAGGTGCGGCCGTCAGGACGTTTGAC
The DNA here is from genome assembly GCA_039933415.1 of bacterium. GTDB lineage: Bacteria > Gemmatimonadota > Gemmatimonadetes > Gemmatimonadales > Gemmatimonadaceae > AG11. The sequence continues at coordinate 5,038 of JBDTOD010000108.1, read as the reverse complement.
GCAAGCGCGTGGTGCAGTAGCTTCTGCCTGGATGCCCGATACCGACCCGAACGCGCCGCGCCCGTCGACGCTCGGCGCCGCCTTCACGGAGCCCGATCAGGACGCGCACCAGGACCTCGGATTCGGATCCGTCGTCGGGGGTGCGCACGAGAAGCGCCTGCTCAACCGCGACGGAAGCTTCACGTCGAGACGCGTCGGCTTCTCGCCGCTCTCGTACCTGAACGGCTACCACGCGCTGCTGACGATGACGTGGCCGCGCTTTCTCGGCATCGTCGCGGCGGCGTACATCGTCCTCAACGCCGTGTTCGCTGGCGCGTACCTGCTCTGCGGCGCGGTGAGTCTGGGCGGACTCGGCGACAATGGAATGGGCGGTCATTGGCAGCGCGCGTTCTTCTTCAGCGTGGAGACGTTCGCGACGATCGGCTACGGCCATGTCTTTCCCGTCGGGGCGGCGGCGAACTGGGTGGTGACGTTCGAGTCGCTCGTGAGCCTGCTCTCCGTCGCGCTGATGACGGGGATCGTGTTCGCGCGGTTCTCGCGTCCGACCGCGGCGGTGATGTTCAGCGACATTGCCGTCGTCGGTCCGTATCAAGGGACGACCGGCTTCATGTTCCGCATCAGCAACGCGCGGAGCAACCAGCTGATGGAGCTCGAGGCCAAGGTGCTCTACAGCCGCATCGACGGCGCGGGGCGTCGCTACGATCAGCTCAAGCTGGAGCGCACGCGCGTGGTCTTCTTTCCGATGAGCTGGACGATCGTGCACCCGATCGTCGAGTCGAGCCCGCTGTGGGGCGCATCACACGACGATCTCGTGGAGCGCGACGCGGAGTTTCTCATCCTGATGAGCGGCATCGACGAGACCTTCTCGCAGACGGTGCACGCGCGCTCGAGCTACAAGCCGGGAGAGATCGTGTTCGGGAAGAAGTTCGCGAACATCTACAATCCCGTCGCGGCCGATGGCACGATCACCATCGACGTGTCGCGACTGAGCGAAGTGGAGGACGCACCGCTCGACGACGAGATGAGCAGTTTCACGCAGACGTTCCGGCACACGGGGCACTTCACCGGTTTCGCCCCTCCCCGGCCTCCACCCTCCGACACCAGCAAGAAGCGCTGAGGCGCGACGATCGCCGCATGGCGGATCCCACTCCACCCACGAGCCGACGCTTCAGCGAGAAGGAAGTCGCGCACATCATCAAGCGCGCGTCCGAGCTGCAGCAGGAGGAAGCGCCGGCCGAGTCGACAAACGGGATGTCGCTCGCCGAGCTGGAGCAGGTCGCGCGCGAGGCCGGGCTCGATCCGGCGCTCGTGCGGCGCGCCGCGACCGATCTCGACACGCGCATCACGGACCGGAAGCCCTCGGCGTTCATCGGAGCGCCCACCATGCTGAACCTCGAGCGTACGATCGAGGGAGAGCTTCCGGCCGACGAGTTCGAGCCGATGGTGCACGAGATACACCGCGCGCTGGGCCTGATCGGAACCGCGACGACGCTGGGCCGTAGCCTCCAGTGGACCGCAAGCGGTGCGGATCGGCGGCGAGAGTCCACGCGCAGCGTGCTGGTGACCGTGACGCCGCGCAACGGGCGCACGACGATCAGCATCGAGGAGCCGCTAGGAGGCTTGGCCGCCGGATTGTTCGGCGGGCTGATGGGCCCTCTGGGCATCGCACTGGGCGCACCCGCAGTGGGGATCGGCATCGGCGCATTCCACTCGGGTTCGGTCGTCGTCGCGCTGCTCGCCTCGGTGGTGAGCGGTTCCTATCTGCTCGCGCGTACGATCTACGGTCGCATCGCGCGCGGGCGCGGCGAGGCGCTTCAGGAGCTGATGTCGCGCCTCGTCGAGCACGTCTCAGCGACCGCGGTCGTCGCGCCCGCATTCGACCGCCCCGCCGATCGAGGGTTGCTCGAGGGGGGCGGTTGACGCTATCGGACTGCCGCTATTTGCGAGGGTCGGAGTTGGGCGGGCTGTCGATCGAGAAGGGCGCGGGCGAACCGGTCTGTTCGGCGTCCGTCTGCGCCGATCGGCGCTCCTCACTCTCTTCCTGCGCGAACTTCTGCTTATCCTGCTCGAGGATGCCCGACTTCTCGCGCGCCATGTCCTTGTCGGCGCCCCCTGATTCGGGTCGATCCCGTCCCATCGCGTTGCTCGGCTTGCCACCCATGTCGTGCTCCCTCGTGAAAGTCGAGCACTGAACTGTCAGGAAGCGTGCCGCGCCGCGCGTTGGTTACGCAGGGACCCTGGATCTGGATTCGAGGGTAGAGCGCAGGTCAAGCGACCGCTTCCGCCCTATATTCCTTCCATGCGTCTGCCATCGCTCACCGCCTCGCTGCTCGGTGCCGTGCTGTTCGCCAGCCCCGTTCTGGCGCAGCGCCCGACCAGCCGACCGACCGTCAAGGCGCCGACTCCGAAAGAGGCGGCGATCCCCAAGCTCGTTCCCACGCCGCCGGCAGGCACCACCGGGTTTCTCCAGGGCGTCGCCGTGGACAGCATTCATGGCGCGCCGTTGGTCAACGCGCTCGTCCAGATCGACGGCACCGCCCGCGCCGCGATCACCGACTCGCTCGGCCGCTTCCTCGTGGACAGCGTGCCGCCTGGCGAGCACAGAGTCGCGATCGACCATCCGATCCTCGACACGCTCGGCATCATGCTGAGCACGCAGCCGATGACGTTCGTGGCGAACGAGGTCACGCGCATGGTGATCGCGGTGCCGAGCGGCGAGTTCCTCGCCGGGCGATTCTGCACGCCGGCGCGGCGAAACCTCGGACCGGCCGTGCTGGTCGGTCGCATTCGCGAGCCGGACAGCGAGAACGCAGCCGTGGGTGCGCGTGTATCGCTCGTGTGGTACGATCCCGATCCGCCGCAGGTGGCGGGCGTCACGGTCAAGGTGAACAAGGCGCCGCGCGTCCGTGAAGCGACCGTTGGTGAAGACGGCACGTACCGCTTGTGCGGGCTCCCCGAGAAGTACGAGGGCAAGCTCCAGGCGCAGCGGAAGGACGGCGGCATCACGGCCGAGGTGTCGATCTCGCAGGAAGAAGGGATGCTCTCGCTGCGCAGCATGAGCGTCGCGCCCAAGGTCGTCGCGTCGACGGACAGCGGCGGTGCGGCGCAGCCGAAGGGCGCGGCACGGGTGACCGGGCGGGTGACGAACAAGGCGGGCGCTCCGGTCGTTGGCGCGCTCGTGAGCCTGCTCGGTGGCGGAACGACGACGCGCACGAGAGCGAACGGCGAGTTCATCCTGGATTCGCTGCCCGCCGGAACCCAGGCGCTCACCGTGCGACAGCTCGGCTATTCGCCCGCCGAGGTTCCCGTGGAGCTCTCGGCGCGGGCACCCTTCCGCGCCGACGTGCAACTCGGTGAGAAGCGGGTCGAGCTCGCGGCGGTGGAGGTCGTGTCGCAGCGCGATCAGGGATTGGAGCGCGTCGGGTTTCTCACGCGCAAGCGGACCGGCGCGTCGGGCTACTTCATGACGCCCGAGCAGATCGAAGCGCGGAAGGCGATCCAGTTCACCGACCTCATGACGGCGGTACCGGGCCTCCGCGTGCAGGGCACGATGGGAAAGATGTCCATTTCGTCGACGCGGCTCGCGGGCCGCGCCGGCTGCGTGAACATCGTGGTGGACGGCTCCAAGTGGCAGCAGATGGAGGCGGGCGACCTCGACGCATTCATCAAGCCCGACGAGGTGGCGGCGGTCGAGGTGTATCAGGCGGGCGGGACGACCCCCGTGGAGTTCACCGCCGGCGGACAGGACTGCACGTCGGTTGTCGTGTGGACGAAGCTCAACGTCGAACGGAGATTCCGGAAAAAATAGATGATCTCACCGATCGAGCATCACAAGTTCGAGTTCTTCCTTGGCAGGTTCGGCCCGATCACGGGCTTTGGCATCGCGATGATGGCGGCGTTCGGCGTCGCGCATTGGGTGTCGCAGATGGTGCTCGAGGAGCGCGGCGACGACGTCGAGATCATGAACGACGTCACCTTCGCGGCGCTGATCGGCACGATCATCGGCGGCAAGGTCTACTTCGCGATCAACGAGCAGCGGATCTCCGCACTGTTCAGTCGCGCGGGGTTCGTGTACTGGGGCGGCTTCATCGGCTCGGTGTTGCTCGCATGGCTCGTGATCCGGTGGCGCAAGCAGCCGTTCCTGCGCGTCGCCGACGGCGCGGCGGTCGGGATCGCCGCGGGCTATTCCATCGGACGGACGGGGTGTTGGGCGGTGGGAGACGACTACGGTCGTCCGTGGAACGGCTTTCTCGCCGTCGCGTTTCCCGAGGGCGCGCCGCCGTCGACCGCGGGGATTCTCAACCAGGAGTTCCACGCGAATCTGCCGGCATCGATCCCTCTCGACACAGTGGTGAGCGTCTATCCGACGCAGCTGCTCGAGGTGGCGCTCGGCTTCGTGATGTTCGTCGTGCTGTGGCGGTTGCGTCGCCACACGCACGGTGCGGGCTGGCTGTTCGGGATGTACTGCCTGATGGCCGGTGTGGAGCGGTTCATCGTGGAGTTCTTCCGCGCCAAGAGTGACATGGTCGGTCCGCTCACGTCGGCGCAGATCGTTGCGCTGGTCGTCACGGCGGCGGGCGTCGTCCTGCTCACGACGCGACGCGCACCGGCGTCGCCGCTCACCGTCGTGCGATGACCCTCACTCCATCCGACCGGCGATGACCAGTTCTTTGCGCGCCCGTCCCGACGCCTCTGAGTACGCGTCGTTCTATCACGGCTACGTCTCGGCCGTACCGCAGGGCGACATCGTCACGCTCCTTCGCGATGGCGGGAAGGAGCTGATCGCGGCGCTCAGGGCGGTGCCCGAAGAGCGCGGCGCCTTTCGCTACGGCGAGGGGAAGTGGAGCATCCGCGAGGTGATCGGCCACATGCTCGACGCGGAGCGCATCTTCACCTACCGCGCGCTGCGCATCGCCCGCGGTGACGCGACGCCGCTGCCGGGCTTCGAGCAGAACGACTATGTAAAGACCGCCGGTTCGGACGCGCGGTCGATGGCGAGCCTGGTCGACGAGCTCGCGGCGGTGCGCGAGAGCACGGT
>JBDTOD010000107.1:0-15190 GCA_039933415.1 bacterium | reverse complement strand
CCAATTGAGTCCGGGCTCTGACCCCGGGCTCTGACCCCAGCGTGCGCGACGTCATACCTCGATCTTCGAGAAGCGCCACGCACCGAGCGCGAACAGCGCGATGGCGATGCCGACGAGCGCAAGAACGTCCAGGACGAGACCGAAGTGCGTCACGCCGGTGAGCACGCCGCGCAGACCATCCACCCCGTACGTGAGTGGATCGAGATGCGTGAGCACGACGAGCGGGCCCGGCAGATCGCGCAGCGGATACAACGCGCCCGAAAGGAAGAAGATCGGCATGACGAGAAAGTTCATGATCAGCTGAAAGCCCTGCATCTCCTTCAGCGTCGAACCGATGATCGTCCCCATCGCTGAGAACACGAGCGCGACGAGCGCCATGAACAGCACGGCGAGCGGCACGACGAACAGTCCCGCGGGCCGGAAGCCGGCGATGAGGCTCACCGCGAAGATCAGCAGTCCCTGACAGAGCGCGACGGTCGCGCCACCCACCGTGCGTCCGATCATCACGGTGAGGCGCGGCACCGGCGCGACGAGCGTCTCCTTGAGGAAGCCGAACTGCCGATCCCACAGCAGCGCCATCCCCGAGAACGTCGACGTGAACAGGATCGTCATGCACATGATCCCGGGCGCCATGAACTGCATGTAGCTGCCCTCGCCTGCGCGCTGGAAGATCGAGCCGAGCCCGAAGCCGAGCACGCCGAGGTACATGATCGGCGAGCCGAGCGTGCCGATCATCTGCGCCGGCGAGCGGAAATATTTCTTCACCTCGCGCAGCCACAGGACGTAGATGACCTTCATCGGTCGCGCCTCCACATGCGGCCAGCGGCACGCATCCGATCGGTGGCGCCGACGCTCTCCTCGCGGATCGCCGTGCCCGTGAGCGCGAGAAAGGCCGCCTCGAGCGATTCGGTGCCGGTGCGCTCCTTCAGCTCCGCCGGCGATCCGATCGCGACGATGCGTCCGTGGTCGATCACAGCGATGCGGTTCGCCACGCGGTCGGCCTCGTCCATGTAGTGCGTCGTGAGGAACACCGTCACTCCATCCGATGCATTGAGCTTTTGCACGTGCGACCACATCTGGTTGCGGCTCTGCGGGTCGAGACCGAGGGTCGGCTCGTCGAGAAAGAGCACGCGCGGAGTGTGCAGCAGTCCGCGCGCGATCTCGAGACGGCGACGCATGCCGCCCGAGAAGTTCTTGACCTTCTCGTTGCGGCGGTCGGCGAGCTCAAAGAGTGCGAGCAGCCGTTCAGTCCCCTCTCGGCGCACGCTTTTCGGCACGCCGTAGAGCACGCCGTGAATCTCCATGTTCTCCCACGCCGTGAGGTCCTGATCGAGGCTCGGATCCTGGAACACGACGCCGATCCGGCGCCGCACCTCCTCGCGCTGGGTGACGGGATCGAGGCCGTCGAGCTGGAGCGAGCCGCTGGTCGGCTTGAGGAGCGTGGTGAGCATGCGGATGGTCGTCGTCTTGCCGGCACCGTTGGGGCCGAGGAAGGCGAAGATCTCGCCGCGTCGCACCTCGAAGGAGACGTCGTCGACAGCTTTCACGTCGCCGAATTGCTTGACGAGGTGCTCGACGCGGATGGCTGGGCTGGGCTCTGGCATCGCATAGGATACCCAGCGGATGGCGCGCGCTCAATGTCGGGCAGTATCATGCAAGCCTGTCCAACCGCCGGCGCGCGAGCTTTCCGTGCTCCCGTACGGCACGCGCTCACGCGCCGCAATCCACCTCCGCCCATCGATCTCGTGCTCCGTCATCGTCTCCTTCAGGCTCTATCAGCCACCGTCGCCGTGCTGCTCGGCACCGCCGCCGCCTCCGCGCAGGTGAGCCGTGCGGAGTTCGCCGAACGGAGAGCGGCGCTCGCACGCGCCATTGGCGAGGGAACGCTCGTCGTCATGGCTGCTCCCGAGGCGGAGATCAGCCGGAACGGATACGTCCCCGATCAGAACTACCTGTATCTGACCGGCCTGGCCGAGCCCGGCGGCGCACTCGTGCTCCGCGCGCGAGGCGGTGTGGCCGAGGCTCAGCTCTTCGTCGCGGACAAGGTGCCAGCCGAGGAGGTCTGGACGGGCAACCGTCTCGGTACGGATGCGGCTCGCACCGCGACGGGCATTTCCGCCAGCTCGCGCGGTGGGCTGGTCGCGGCGCTCCGGCAGTCGATCAAGCCCACCGACACGCTGCTCGTCGCCGGCGACACATCGAGCGGCCAACCGATTGGCCAATTGCTCCGCGAGCTGCGCGGCGCGAGCGAGTCGCTGAAGGCGCGCGACGCCGCGCCGCTGATCCGGCGGCTGCGGGCGCACAAGAGCGACGCCGAGCTGGCGCTGATCCGGAAGGCGGCGGAGCTGACGCTGATCGGATTCGACGCGGCGGTGGCGGCGACGGCGCCCGGCCGGTACGAGTTCGAGCTGGAGGCGGCGCTCAAGAGCGCGTATCGTCGCGCCGGCGCGGACGGCGCCGACGGCTTCCCGCCGATCATCGCGTCGGGAGACAACGCGACGACGCTGCACTACGAAGCCAACGATGCGTTGCTGCCTCCGAACGGCATGGTGCTGATGGACGTCGGCGCCGCCTATCACGACTACGTGGCGGACTTCACCCGCACGATCCCCGTGAACGGGCACTTCAGCGCGGATCAGCGCGTGTTCTATCAGGTGGTGCTCGACGCGCAGAGGAAGGCGGAGGCCGTCGCGAAGACCCGTGCGCCGTTCGCCACGGTGAGCGACTCCGCACGCGCGGCGCTCTCTCGCGGTCTCACGACATTGGGCCTGATCGAGGCGCCCGGCGCGACGTACGATCCGGCGCCGGGCGAGCGGTGTCCCAAGGGCGCCGACGGCGGCTGCCTCCAGTACTTCCTGTACTACATGCACTCCGTGGGTCACGGCGTCGGACTGGACGTGCACGATCCGATGCTTCCGACGCTGGAGCCTGGCACGGTGTTCATGATCGAGATGGCGGCGTATGTGCGACGCAACATGGAGTCGATCGTCGCGTCGACCCCGAAGAACGCGGCGTTTCTCTCGAAGACGGCCGCGGCGCGCGCGAAGTTCGCCGGTTACGGCGTGCGGATGGAGGACGAGTATTTCACCACGCCGTCGGGGCCGACGCTCGTGACCGTGTGGCCACGGGAGATCGCCGACGTGGAGGCGCGGGTGAAGAAGCTGAGAGCGAGCGCTCCGCCGCGTGACGAGGCGGTACTGAAGAAGTATCCGCGGGCGAGGGTGATGCAGTAGCGGATGGTCGTTCGCGCCGCGGTAGACAGGGCGAACCAACGACGGAACGCGGAAACGGCGGATGGCGCGAATGACGCGGATCGAGTGCGTCAGAGGCGGTCAACAGCAAATGACATTGGGGGTGTGGCGGAGAGATCTCTCCGCCGCACCCCCAATATCATTTGCAGTTGCGGTGATCCGGCCGTTCCCGCGTCATCCGCCAAGATCCGCGTTCCGCCGTTCGACCCGCGGCGCGAAGAAACACGCTGCAACCATCCTACATCCGGTACAGATAGCTCGCCTTCACGTAGAACACGTTGTCCGTGCGTGACAGGCCGTCGAGACCGAGCGAGCCGGGAAAACGGAAGGAGCGAGGCTGGTCGCGCTGGTCCTCGTAGCCCGCGCCGTAGCCAACGAAGAACACCGTGCCCGGGACCGGACGATACGAGACGAGGAAGTCCGAGCGGAAGCTGCCCTCGGTGAACGCCGGGCTGAGCGCGCCATTCACGATCAATGGCTTGTCGGTTCGCCCGTCGTCCCGCAACGCGTCCTGCGAGTTGCTCACGTACTCACCCACCAGGCGCACGAACAGCGGGCGCGCGATCTGGTATTCCATCTTGAGCCGCGGGATGCGCGACTCACCGACCTCACTATGGTCGGTCTGGCGCACATAGCGCTGCTTGGCGTAGGTAGCGTTGAGGCGCAGCCGGTCGGTGGGCCGCACCTCGACGTCGACGTTCGCAAAGACGATGTCCGCCGGCGCCCACTCGAAGAAGTTCTCGTCGGTGCCCCACAGGTAGTACGCCGACGCGGAGACATGCTGCCAGCGCGGCGTGCCCAGCGAGAAAGCGATGTCCCGGTTGCCGATGCGCGGCGAGCCCGTGAATGCGGCGGTGTCGCCCGGCCCCACCAGCACGCGATAGCGCGCGTAGAGCGCCGGGTCGAAGCCGAATGTCTCGGACATCACCGTCGCGTCAGCGTTCCAGCCGCCGGCCGCCGTCACGGCAAGGCGCGTGTGGAACTTCTTGTCCTGCGCTTCGCCCTGATGGACGAAGGCGCTGTAGCGCCACGTGTAGTACAGCGTGGGATTGAAGGTGATCGATTCGATGAAGCGCCCTGGCGTGAGGTAGTGGGTGTACCACTGGTCCATCAGGCCCTGGGTGATTCCACCACGTCCGATGAACCCGCTCTGCGTGCGGAACCGCTCGTCCACCGCATCGAGTGCGTAGCGGAACTTGAATGACCTGCCATTGCGACTGAGCACCGTGTTCCAGAGCGGCGCGGTCGTACCCTCCGCGCCGGGCGCGAGACGGGTCCAGCTCTGCGCGTACTGCGCCTGCGCGCTATACACGTCGGCGAACAGGCGCCGTGCGTCGAACGAGGCGACACGATTGTAGCGCGAGCCCTCGGTGCGATCGGTGAGCGTCACTCCCATCTTCGCGCGTGCCCCGAAGTCGCGCGCCGCGCGAGCGATCGTGTACACGGGATGATGCTCGCCGTCGGAGGAGCCGGCGAGTCCGTCGACTGCGTTGAGCACGCCGAGGCTGAAGCCGTTCACCTTGCCGGTGAGCTTCCCCGCCGCGACGGGCTGCACGATGCGACGCGTGTACACGAGGTTCTTCGACGTGGCGAAGTACTCGGTGCCGTCGAGGAAGAACGGGCGCTTCTCGGCAAAGAAGAGCGTTTGCCGCGGATCGAACTGGAGCTGTCCCTCGTCGGACTCGATCTGTGAGAAATCCGGGTTGACCGTTCCGTTGAGGGTGAAGTTGTTCGTGATGCCCCATCGTACGTTGCCGCCCACCTTCGGTCGTTCGGCGGCGTAGCTCCACGGTTGCTGGCCCACATCGCCCGGCACGCCAGTGGTGCGCTGGGTGACCTCGGGACTGACGTCGAGCACGAGACCGCTGCGCAGCTCGGTCAGTCCCTCAATCGTGCCGGACTGTGCGAGGAACGACGCGTTGTCGCGGCGCGCCGGGGCCCAGCTGTCCTCGCGTGCCGAGTGCTGCACGACGCGCACGACGTTGAAGCCCCACGTCTGCACGTCGGCGTTCTGATACTTGAGGCTCTTGAAGGGAACGCGGATCTCGATCTCATAGCCATACGGCGTGAGCCGGCCCTTCGACTGGAAGACGAAGTCCGGACTCAGGTCGGGGAACTCGCGGCCGTTGGTGGCATTGCCCGATCCGCCGCCGCGCGCCTGGTTGTTCTCCACGAGGGTGCCATCCATCTGCACGCCGAGCGGATTGACGCCGAGCACGACGGCCTGCCGCCCATCGTGGAAGGTGCCGAGCAGGAGCTCGATGCGGTCGTCGCTGAAGATCTTGTCCCGGTCGCCGAGCGCGGAGCGAACGGCGTCGTGCGGCTCGTAGGCGCGCACGCCGAAGTGAATCGCGGTCGGAGAGTACCACACCAACACCTCGGTCGAGTCCTCGGCGGCGACGCCATCGCGCGGAGAGAACTGCGAGAAGCCGGTGAGGAGAGCAGCCTGCGTCCACTGCGCCTCGTCGAGCGTGCCGTCCATGCGCATGCCCAGCTCCTCCAGGCGAGGCGGCTTGACGGCGAGCTGGTTCTGTCGGCCGTTGAGGATGTCGCCTGGCGCGCTCGCGTCGACAGGTGGATGGACGAGCGCACCGAGCAGGAGCGCCGACCGGACGAGGCTGAGCGGAAACATCGATGTGTCGGGAGGGTTGTGAGGCTCGTGCTCGGGCGGGAGATTGGTCGCACTCCCCATCGGCGCCGCGCATGAGCAAGACGAAGAGTATTCGCCCGCGCTACGCCATACTTGAACGTCTGTGCTCTCCCGTGCCGCGATGAATCGCCATCCGTCGAGCCGACGCCGATGAACGTGTTGCTCGTGGACGACGAGCCGCCGGCGCGGCGACGCATGCGCCGGCTGCTCGGCGACGCGGATGACGTGACCGTGGTCGCGGAGTGTGGCTCGGGCGCGAGCGCGCTGGAGGCGCTGCGCATGCATCGCGTGGAGCTCGTCTTCCTCGACATCCAGATGCCCGGCGTGGATGGATTCGTCGTCGCCGATGCGCTGGCTGGGCCGGATGCCCCGCTGATCGTGTTCGTGACGGCCCACGACAGCCACGCGATCCGCGCGTTCGAGACGAGGGCGCTGGATTATCTGATGAAGCCGGTGCGTCCGGAACGGCTCGCGGCAACGCTGGCGCGGGCGCGCGAAGCTCTGTCGTCACGACGCTCCGCCGCGTACGCGCACCAGTTGCGGAGCGTCATCGCGCAGCTCGACCAGGATGCGAGCGCAGCGCCGATCGGGAGCGTCGGCGGGCTCGTGGCACCGGAGCGGATCGAGGTGCGCGACGGCGAGCGAGTGCGCTATGTCGACGCCTCGGACGTGGCGTGGGCGGAGGCGCAGGGCGCGCACGTTCGGCTGCATACGAGCCGAGGCACGTTCGAGATCCGGGACACGCTCGTGCGCCTCGAAGCGTCGCTCGACGCACGGCGCTTCGTGCGCATTCATCGCTCCTATCTCGTAAACGTGGCTCAGGTGAAGGAGCTACGCCCCTGGTACGGTGGCGATGCCGTGCTCGTGCTGCACGATGGCCACGAGCTCAAGGTGTCTCGCACGTACCGCGCTCAGCTCAAGCAGCGGCTGAACGCGGTGTAGATCGAACGTTACGCCACGCGCGGCATGCCAACGCGATGCGTGCCGTACGTCTTGGCGTACTGGCCGGGCGGGACGCCGACCACGCGCTTGAAGCGCCGCGTGAGATGGCTCTGGTCGCTGAAGCCAGTCGCGAACGCGATGCGCGAGATCGATTCGCCTCGGCGCAGCATCTCCCGCGCGCGATTCACGCGGACGAGCTCGAGATACATGTACGGCGGAAGCCCATAGCGTGCGCGGAACTGCCGGCTCAGATGGAATGGGCTCACGCCACTGAGCGCGGCGAGCTCCGTGAGGGTGATCGCCTTGGCGAAATGCTCTTCCAGATAGTCGCGAACGCAGCGCACCGGCGCAGCACGGCGCGGCACCGGCACCCGGCGCACGATGTTGGACGCATGTCGCTCGCCGAGCAACTGGAGCACGTCGGCCATCATGGTCTGTCCGCGGAGCGGTTCGACGCCAGCCTCCAGCGCGCGGTGCAGCGCCAGGACGCGCGTGGCGAGATCCCGATCGGTGACGGACGGGCCCTCGAAGACGAATCGGTCGAGCGCGACGTAGTCGTCGATGAGATCGAGCGGCAGGTAGAGCATGCGATACGACCAGCCTGCGGGAGATGCCGCCTCGCCGGTGTGCACCTCGCGCGCGGGGATCACGACGACATCGCCGGCATGCTGGGTGACGTCGCGGCCGTGGTACCTGATCACGCTCGCGCCGGACTCGATCGCACCGAGCGAGAACGTCTCGTGCAGGTGTGGCGCGAAACGTTGCCGCGTGTAGGTTCCCTGCAGAATCTCGAACGGCGTGTCCCAGCGTACGACCGTCAGCCGCGCCGACTCCTGTTCCTGTTTCATCGTGGGGCACCTGGGTGGCAAGGGGTGCATCCGGGGCACACGCCCGCGCGCACGAGTCAAGTATCCTGCACGAATCCCGGCAGCCTAGAGCGGTGTGACGAACCGCTAGCATCGCGGGACGAGAGGCTCTTCATGCGCTCCCAGACGTCAGCCCGCTGGTTCGTCCGGACGCTGCCCGGCGTGGTGGCGGCAGGCTGCATGTTCGCGCTGGCACACGCGTCGCTCATCAGCATCGGCAAGGACGTGGCGTGGATGCGGGCGCTGGCGTTCGCCGGCACCAACGCCGTGCTCTGGTTTTTGGCGGCGCCCGCGGCGATGCTGTTGGGCCGCTCGCTCGGCGGTTCGAGCGGCGTGCGCGCGATCGCGTGGCAGGTGGCGCTCGCGGCGGTGTGCGCGCCGGCGTTCGGCATGTTGCAGGGCGGCGCCGCGATCGCGATGGGACTGCGCATGGCGGTCTCGCCGGCGGCCTCCGCGTTCTACTATCTGGATCTCAACGTCGCCGTGCTCGTGCTCGCCGCGGTGGCGATCGAGCTGTATGGAAGTCGGCTCGCGCTCGCGATGAACGCGCGGCGGCATCTCGCGCTCGAGGCCCGACTGCTCGAGGTGCGCCACGACCTGCTCACCCTGCAGCTTCAGCCGCACTTCCTGTTCAACGCGCTGAACTCGGTCGTCGACCTCGTGCGCGAGGCTCCGGCCGACGGGGCGCGCGTGCTGCGCAACCTGCGCACGCTCTTTCTCGCGACGACTCAGCGGTCGTCGCAGGCCGCCGTGACGCTCGCGGACGAGCTCGAGGTGGTGGACGCGTTCATCGGGGTCGCGCGCGCGAGGCACACCGACACCCTCGTCGTGTCGCGAGAGATCAGCGAGGAGGCGCTCGCCGCCTCGATTCCTCCGCTCTCGCTGCAACCGTTGGTGGAGAACGCGATCCAGTACGCGTTGATGTCGGACGGGGCGGCGCGCACGGTGGCGCTCCGCGCCGTGGTGGAGGCCGGACGGCTCCGCGTGAGCGTGACGAACAGCCACGGAGGTCGCGACCGTCGCACGCCGGGGCTCGGCATCGGCCTCCGCAACACGCGCGAGCGGTTGGGGCACCTGTTCGGCAAGGATTTCGCACTCGCGCTCGACGTCGTTGCCGACGTCGCCGTCGCGACGCTCGACGTCCCATTCGTACCGATGCCGAACGATCGGGGCGAGAACGTGACGACGGTGCGGCTACCCACCGGCGAGTTCGCGATCGTCACCGCGCCTGGTCCGATCTCCACCGTGCGACGCCGCTGGCTCGCGCCGATCCCCGTCATCGTGCTGATCGGGGGATTCTGGCTACTCGCCTGGATGTTCTGGGCTCTCCAGATGCACTTCTATCGGCGCGCGCTCGGCGTGACCGGAAAGCCGATCTTCGCGTCGGGGCTCGTCGATCTCGTGTCGGCGGTGTCGTGGATGGCGTTGACGCCGATCGCCCTCGCGCTGGGCCAGCGCTTCCCGGTGAACGGACCACGCTGGAAGCGATCGCTGCTGCTGCACGTGGTGGCGGCGCTCGCGAGCTCGGCGGCGAACATCGCCGTGATCTCCGCCGTGTACGGGCTCGGCGAGTTGCCGGTGAACAACGTGCTCAATCAGGCGGTGGTGAACTTCGCGATCTACTCGCTGCTCGTCGCGTGGACGCACGCGAACCAGGTCGGCCGTTGGTTCGACGAGCGGCAGACGGCGACGCGCCGCCTCGAGGCGGAGCTCGCGCGCGCGCGCTGGGACGCGATGGAGCTCAAGCTGCCGCCCGAGTCGATCGCCGATGAGCTGGAGCGAATCGCTGAGCTGGTGATGGTGAATGCGACGGCGGCGGAAGAGGAGGTGCTGGACATGGCGGATACGCTGCGGCGGATGCTCGAAGGCGAGGCGGTTGATGCGGAGCGGTTCACGGCGGATCCCGTCGCACGGGGGCAGAGTCTGCGACTCTGACCCCGGAGTGCAACCAGGGCGACGGATCCGGTCGCAAGGGGTCAGAGTCTGCGACTCTGACCCCGATATGCATCTGGTCTGCGCGTTCGCAATTTGGCATACAATCGCGGGAGCCGACCTCCATTCCCGGCAGCGTGGTCGCGGTGATATCATGCGAGATGAATTCAATGGACCGCGAACCCTTCGTTCCGGGAGAACGCGCCGGATGAGGTCATCGATCACTCGTGTCCGGTTGGCTGCGTTGATCGCGGCAATGGCGACAGCCGCCTGCGGGGGCGGCCCTCGCGCGGCCGCGCAGGGCACCGCGTCGCCCTCCACGACTGGCGCATCCGCCGCAGGAGACGCCGCGCGTGTCAGCCGAGTGAGCGTGCCGGCCAACGTCGCCGACGTCCAGTTCATGACCGGGATGATCTCCCATCACGCCCAGGCGCTCGTGATGGCCGGATGGGCACCGAGCCATGGCGCCGGTGCGTCGGTGTCGACGCTGGCCGAGCGCATCGTAGGCGGACAGCGCGACGAGATCGTGACGATGCAGAGCTGGCTCCGCGATCACGGGCTTCCCGTGCCCGACGCGAAGCCAGGCCCGATGATGATGACGATGGGCGGCATGACTCACGCGATGATGATGCCGGGAATGCTCAGCGATGAGCAGATGAAGGAGCTCGACGCGGCGCACGGCGCGGTGTTCGACCGGCTCTTTCTCACCTTCATGATCCAGCATCACCGCGGCGCCGTGGCGATGGTGCAGGCGCTGTTCGACACCAATGGCGCCGCGCAGGAACAATCGGTGTTCAAGCTCGCTTCGGACGTCAGCGCCGATCAGACGACCGAGATCGCTCGCATGCAGCGAATGCTCGCCCCGTATCTCCAGGCTGGCCGCGCGCCCTGACGGGCCGACACGCCCTGCTCCGTTCGCCAGCACTCTTTCACCAGGACGACGTCCATCATGCTCCTGAACCTCTTCGCCTCACGCGCGGCGCCGTTGAGTCTCGCCGCGCTCTCCGTCGTGTCCGCGTGCGCGCAGTCGACCGCCGCCGCTCCACGCGGACCGTCATCCAGCGCCGCGGCAATGTCGGCGCAAGCGCCGAGTCCCGATCCGCGCGTCGGACTGCGCGCCGGTGCGACGAATGCTGGTGAGGCGATCTGGAATCTTCGGCTGCTGTCCGCGACGCCGCCGTCCGAGAAGTTCGTCGGCGGCATCAATTCGGACATCGCGTTCACCAAGAGCTACGTCATTCAGGGGAGCTTCAACGGCTACCAGGTGTGGGACATCGCCAACCCGCGCTCGCCGACCCTGCGGACGGCGTACTACTGCCCCGCGTCGCAGAGCGACGTCTCCGTTTACAAGAATCTGTTGTTCGTGTCGGGGGAGGACCTCACCGCCCGTCTCGATTGTGGTGCGCAGGGGGTTCCCGAGGCGGTGAGCAAGGAGCGTCTGCGCGGCATCCGCATCTTCGACATCACCGACATCGGGCATCCGCGCAACGTCGGCAACGTGCAGACATGCCGCGGCTCGCACACGCACACGGTCGTGGTCGATCCGAAGGACACGGCGAACGTGTACGTCTACATCTCGGGCTCGTCGCAGGTGCGGTCCGACCAGGAGATGCCGGGCTGCGTCGCGGCGACGCCGGACAAGGATCCCAACTCGGCGCTGTTCCGCATCGAGGTGATCAAGGTGCCGGTCGCGCATCCGGAGCAGGCGGCGATCGTGAGCTCGCCGCGCATCTTCAACGACCTCGTCGCGCCGGTGCGGCACGGTGAGTCGCCGGACGACGTCGCCAAGGCGGCGCGCGAGGCGGCGGCGGCGCGTGCGGCGGGTGGCTTCACCGCGAAGATCCAGGGCGAGGAAGTCGTGCTCGGCACGGGCTTCGTGAAGACGCACATCGACAGCATCGTCAAGGCACGTGGAGGCAGCACGCCAACCGCCGCGGACAGCGCGACGTTGCGCGCGGCGCTTCCGTCGATCATCGCCTCGCTGGTGGGCCCGGACCCGACACCTGGCGCGCCACAGCCCGGCCCGACGCAGTGCCACGACATTACCGTCTATCCGGCGATCGGGCTCGCCGGCGGCGCGTGTGGAGGCTACGGCCTGCTGCTCGACATTCGCGATCCGGCGCACCCGACGCGCATCGGTGCAGCGGCCGACTCGAACTTCTCCTACTGGCACTCGGCCACGTTCAACAACGACGGCTCGAAGATTCTCTTCTCCGACGAGTGGGGCGGCGGAATGCAGCCGAAGTGCCGCGCGACGGACAAGCCCGAGTGGGGCGCCGACGCAATCTTCACGCTCGTCAACGGCAAGATGGAGTTCCAGAGCTACTACAAGCTCCCCGCGGCGCAGACGTCGTCGGAGAACTGCGTGGCCCACAACGGATCGCTGATCCCGATCCCTGGTCGGGACGTGATGGTGCAGTCGTGGTATCAGGGCGGCATCTCGATGTTCGACTGGACGGACGCCGCGCATCCGAAGGAGATCGCCTATCACGACCGCGGACCGATGGACGCGGCCAGGCTGTCGCTCGGCGGCTCGTGGTCGGTGTACTGGTACAACGGCGTCATCGTCAGCTCGGAGATCCAGCGCGGGCTCGACATCTTCGAGCTGACGCCGAGCGCATTCATCTCGCAGAACGAGATCGACGCGGCGAACTCGGTGCACCTCGACTATCTGAACACGCAGGGCCAGCCGAAGATCGTATGGCCGGCGACGTTCGCGCTGGCGCGGGCGTACGCCGATCAGCTCGCGCGTAATGACGGGCTCGCGCCGGCGCGACTGGCTGCGGTGCGGCAGGCGCTCTCCGGCGCGGAGAGTGCGGCGGGGACGCCGCGGCGCAACGCGCTCACGTCGCTCGCCGCGCAGCTCGACGGCGACGCTGGATCCGCCAGCGATGGGCGCAAGGTGCGGATGCTCGCCGGCGCGGTCCGCGATCTCGCGGCGGCGACGCGGTAGTCTCCGGCCCGAGCAGGCCGTCATCGGTGATCGGTGATCGGTGATTGGTGATCGGTTTACGGCCGGCCGCGGGACGCAATAGCTTCCCGAAGCCAGCAGTAAACCGATCACCGATCACCGACAGCGGCGCGCTGTGCGTGCCCCCGCATGCCCCAATTTCAACCTGTCCTCGTCGCGCTCGCCGTGGCTGCGCTCGTCGTCGCGCTCTCTGCGCTGGCGCGACGACTGCCCATTCCGACACCGATCCTCCAGGTCATCGCCGGCCTCATCGTGGGGCTCGTACCGGGCGTGGCGATCCCGGATCTGGATCCCGATCTCGTCTTCTTCGTCTTCCTGCCGCCGATTCTCTGGGGCGCGGCGATGTTCACCTCGGTGCGCGACTTCAAGCGCAACCTCGGGCCCATCGGCACGCTGGCGATCGGGCTCGTGCTCGCGACGGCGGCGGCGGTCGCCTTCGCCGCGCGCGCTCTCTTCCCCGGCATTCCATGGCCGGTGGCGATCGCGCTCGGGGCAATCGTCTCGCCCCCTGACGCCGTGGCGGCGACGGCGATCGTCTCGCGTCTGCCGGTGCCGCGTCGCGTGATCACGGTGCTCGAGGGTGAGAGCCTCCTCAACGACGCCTCCGCGCTCGTGCTCTATCGCACGGCGGTCGCGGCGGCGGTGACGGGGAGCTTCAGCTGGGGTGAGTCGATCGTGCGGTTCTTCATCGACGCCGGAGTGGGCACACTGGTGGGCCTGCTCGTCGCCTGGCTCATCGTCCTCGCGATCCGGTCGACGAAGGATGCCCTGGCCGAGTCGCTGGTCACGCTCGCCGGTCCGTACGTGGCGTGGGTCGCGGCGGAATCTCTGCACGTGTCGGCCGTGTTGGCGTGTGTTGCCGGCGGCGTGTACTTGCAGCAGCACCTCTCCACCGCGGTGGGGCCAACGTCGCGATTGCAGACGCGCACCGTGTGGGACCTCGTGCTCTTCCTGCTCAACGCGATGATCTTCCTGCTGCTCGGCGCGCAGGTCGGGCCGATGCTGGAGCTCGTCCCCGCCGGCGCGCTCGGCGCGGTGGCGCGCGGCGGCGTGGTGATCACGATGGTCGCGATCGTCGTGCGCCTCATCTGGGTTCCGCTCGTGACGCTCGGTGGTCGGCTGAGCGCTGAGAGTCGTCGCCGCACGCCGCCGCCAAGGTGGCGAGCGCTTTTCCTCGTGTCGTGGACGAGCATGCGCGGTGTGGTGTCGCTCGCGACGGCGCTGGCGCTGCCGCGCGTGCTCGGGAGCGGGGCGCCCTTTCCGCATCGCGCGGAAATCATCCTCACGACGATGTGCGTGATCGTGCTGACGCTGCTGTTGCAGGGGCTGTCGCTGGCGCCGATCATCCGCGCGTTCCGCTTCGAGCCGGAGCAGCAGCATCACGAGGAAGAACGTCTCGCGCGGCGCGAGGCGACGCGGCGCGGCGCGGAGGCCCTGGAAGACTTGTCGCGCGAGGACTGGGTCGACCAGCGAGACGTGGACGCGCTGCGATCGGAGGTGCGGGACCGGGCGCTGATGAGCGAGCAGCACGGCGGAAGTTTCGAGGGGCGCCGCCGGCTGCGGCTCGGGATGATCGACGCGGAGCGTCGGATGCTGGTGCGGTTGCGCAACGAGGACGCGATATCGGACGAGGTGCTGCGGGCGTTGGAGCAGGAGCTGGATCTGGAGTCGGTTCGGGCGGGGGCGGGGGAGGTGCGGGCTTGAGGGGTGGGGGGTGGGGGGTGGTGAGTGTCACTGCTTCGGGATGTCTCCTCGTCCCGACGTCGTTCTTGTTTTCACCCCCCCACTCCCCACTCCCCACCCCGCACGCGACAACGATGATTGCTTGCCCTGCTTGCTCCTCATCGTATGATTCGCGCGACTGTGTCTCTCACCCGGAGTGCTCCCATGTGGAAAGAGTTCAAGGCATTCGTCATGCGCGGCAACGTGATGGATCTCGCGGTCGGCGTGATCATCGGCGCGGCGTTCGGCGCCGTGGTGAAGTCGCTCGTGGACGACGTCATCATGCCGCCGATCGGCATCGCGACGGGCGGCGTGGACTTCGCCGACAAGTACGCGTTGTTGAAGGAAGGCGCGAAGGCGCCGCCCCCGTATGCGTCGCTCGCCGCGGCGAAGGACGCCGGAGCGGTGACGCTCAACTACGGCATGTTCGTCAACACGGTGATCACGTTTCTGATCGTCGCGCTGGCGATCTTCGTGATCGTCCGCCTCGTGAACAAGATGCAGGCGACGCCCGCAGAGCCGACGCCGGACACGCGGCCATGCCCGTTCTGCACGATGACGATCGCGAACGCGGCGACGCGATGCCCGCATTGCACGTCGGAAGTGAGCGCGGTGCGGGCCGCGTGAGTCGGCGGGCCGACGACGAATGGCTTGACGGCTGAGGACTTTTCCGCGAGTGTACGGAGGCGCTTCGGAGCGCCTCCGGTCCGCGGGAAGGGATGGTCCCATCCGATGCGTTTCGCTCGACCTGATCGTTCATCGCCCTCTTTTCAGGCCCACCACGCGGACACGGGCCATCATGAAAGGAGGAGTCATGTCCGCATTGCGCCCACTCCCGCCGAGGCCGAGCCTCGAG
>JBDTOD010000106.1:0-15350 GCA_039933415.1 bacterium | reverse complement strand
CCCGCACCCCGCACCCCGCACCCCGCACCCCGCACCCCGCACCCCGCACCCCGCATTCCGCGCCCTTCGGCTTATCTTCAGGGTCGATGCCGACCCGTCCCGCCCCCAAGCCGCCTTCCAAGGGCAGAATCCTCGTGTCCGCCGCCGCGGCCATGCGGGCGGCGATCGCGCTGGCCGGCGGGCGCGAGGTGTGCTTCGTCTGCACGATCGACGACGATGGGGTGATCCAGACGGCGCGCGTCGTCGCGCGCGGCGATGTGCAGAGCGTGCTCGCGCTGCCCGGCTTCGCGCGGCGCGGTGAGATGCTCGTGCACAATCATCCCTCCGGACTGCTCGAGCCGTCGGGACCGGACTACGACGTCGCCGCCAGAATCCATGATGACGGGATCGGCTTCGGCATCATCGACAATCTGGCCGCGAAGCTCTACGTCGTCGTGGAGGTGCCGCGAGACGAGGAGCTGACCCTTCTCGATCCCGAGGCTGTCGCGCACGATCTCGGCCCGGACGGCGCGATCGCACGAGAGCATCTTCGGTACGAGGATCGTGCGAGCCAGCGCGCGATGGCCGCCACGATCGCGCGCGTCTACAACGAGGGCGGCGTCGGACTCCTCGAAGCGGGCACCGGCGTCGGAAAGTCGCTCGGCTACCTCGTGCCAGCGCTGCGCTGGGCGGCGGCGAACGGCGAGCGGACGATCGTGTCGACGAACACGATCAACCTGCAGGAGCAGCTCGTGCGAAAGGATCTGCCGTTTCTCGCCAAGGCGCTGACCGATCAGAAAGTTCGGTTCGCGCTGCTCAAGGGATGGCGCAACTATCTGTGCAAGGCGCGGCTCGAGACGGCGACGGGCGGCGCGGCGCAGCTCTTCGACGACGGGATGGGCGCCGAGTTGGCGGCGATCTCGGCGTGGGCGGAGCGCACGAGCGACGGCTCGCTGTCGGATCTGCCGACGCCGCCTCGGCCCGAGGTGTGGGACGAGGTCTCCGCCGAGCCCGACGTGTGCACCCGCATGAAATGCCCGCACTTCGAGAAGTGCTTCGTGTTCACCGCGCGCCGCGTCGCGGCGCAGGCGGACGTCATCGTCGTCAACCACCATCTGCTCCTCTCCGATCTGGCGGTGCGCCGCGTTTCGCAGAACTGGGACGACGCGGCCGTGCTTCCTTCGTATGGCCGGTTGGTCGTCGACGAAGGCCATCATCTGGAGGACGCGGCGGCGTCGCATCTCGGCAGCACCGTGACGCGCCGCTCGCTGCAGCGACTGGTGAGTCGCCTCGACCGTCGCGGTGGCAAGGGACTGTTGCCGCTGCTCGCGGCGAAGCTGAGCGCGAGCAAGGATCTGCTGAGCACCGCCAGCCTCGATCTCGTTGAGCAACGGCTCGCGCCCGCGGTGCACGCGCTGCGTGACAAGAGCGGCCTGCTGTTCGACGTGCTCGACACGTTCATCCAGGAGTCCGGCCAATCCGTGGTGCGACTCACGCAGGCGTTCGCCACGCACGAGATCTGGAGCGCGGGACTTTCCCTCGCGCTCGAGGACACGCTCGGGGAGATCGAGCTGTTGCAGCAGGGCCTGAGCCTCGTGCGCGAGCGCATCGAGGGAAGCACGAAGCTGGATGAAGCGCTCTCGCCTCTGCTCAACGAGATGCGATCGGTCACGCGTCGGCTTCAGGCGTCGGGCGACGGACTTCGCCGCGGCCTTGCACCACCGCCGGAAGACGACAGCGTGCGCTGGGTCGAGGTACGTGGTCGCGAGCGCTCGGTCGTGGTGGCATCAGTGCCGCTGGACCTCGCGCCGATTCTGCGTGAGGATCTGTTCCGCCGTCTGGATAGCGCGATCGTCACGAGCGCCACGCTCACCGCCTCGTCGAGCGCCGTCGCGTCGGACGCACACCGCTTCGATTTCCTCACGGCGCGGCTCGGTCTCACCGAGCCGGATCTCCTGCCGACGACGGCGGTGTTCGACTCGCCATTCCGCTACGCGTCGCAATCGTTGCTCGCCATCCCGAGCGACGTGCCGGCGCCCAACGTGGACGCCGACGGCCATCGTCGCGCCGTCACGCGCATCGTGCTCGATGTCGCCGAGCATGCCGACGGTGGGATGTTCGTGCTGTTCACGAGCCACCGTGAGGTGAAACAGCTCGCCGCGGAGCTGCGCTCGCGCGGCGTCGAGCGACGCTGGCCGCTGCTCGTGCACGGCGACGAGAATCGCGACGCGCTGCTCGCGCGCTTTCGCGACGCGGGCCGAGCGATCCTGCTCGGCACCGCGTCGTTCTGGGAGGGAGTCGACGTGCCGGGCGACGCGCTGCGCGGTCTCGTGATCGCGAAGCTTCCGTTTCGGGTGCCCACTGAGCCAGTGACGGCCGCCCAGTGCGAGGCAATCCAGGCGCGCGGCGGCGATGCGTTTGCCGAGTACATGCTCCCGCACGCCGCACTGCGGCTGAAGCAGGGATTCGGGCGGCTGATCAGAACCGGCACCGATCGTGGCGTCGTCGTGATCGCCGATCCTCGCATCGTGACGAAGCGATACGGGCGAGGATTGCTCGACGCGCTCCCGTCAGCGACGAGGGTGATCGGGAAGTGGAGTGTCATCGTCGAGCGGGTGCGGGAGTTCTATTCGGCGAGCGGCCGGGACGCTTCGCGCGGCGGCTGAACGGCATTGAACTGCTCCACACGTCCACGCGGATCGCTCCGTGGACGCGTACGACGCCAAACGGCACTCCACGCGGTGTCGAATGGACTGGCGGCGTTCGGCACCGAATGGTGATCTCGGTCGAGCCGCGTGATTCTTTGAAAGTGCTGGCCCGGCATCGATGTGCCACTCGCGCTGGGATGCCAGGGCGGCAGCAACAAAAAAGCGGTGCCGGCCCGATGCGAGGTCGTAACACTAAAGGGACGATGCCGGCCCCACCGCAGGCAGCGTGGAGGGCCAATTGGAGGGTCAGATGCCCTCGGACCGATCCGATGGACTTCCGAAGCAGCTCCAATGCAGTTCGGCTCCCGGGACGCGATCCAGACGTCACCTGGAGCCGAGCGTTATCTTTCGTGTATGCCTACCCTCGCACCGACCAAGATCGTCTGCGTCGGCCGGAACTATGCGGCCCACGCGAAGGAGCTCGGCAATTCCGTTCCCAAGGAGCCGCTCCTCTTCCTCAAGCCGCCGTCCAGCCTCATCCGCTCGGGGGAATCCATCCGGCTGCCAACGGTGTCCAATCAGGTGGAGTACGAAGGAGAGATCGGCGTCGTCATTGGCCGGCGGCTGCGAAAGGTGTCGCCCGACGAAGCTCGCGGAGCGATCGCGAGCGTGTGCGCCGCGAATGACGTGACCGCGCGTGATTTGCAGAAGTCCGATGTGCAGTTCACGCGCGCCAAGGGGTTCGACACATTCTGCGCCGTAGGAGAGCTCGCCGACGTGCCGGAAGACCTCGCCGCGCTTCGCATCCGGACACTCGTGAACGGCCAAGTCCGGCAGGATGGGCAATCGTCGGACATGGTGTTCGACATCCCGACACTCATCTCTTTCATCTCGGGCGTGATGACGCTCGAGGCAGGTGACCTCGTTCTGACGGGAACGCCCGCCGGAGTAGGGACCCTCACCTCCGGCGACGTGGTAGAAGTAGAGATCGCGGGAGTGAGCCGCGTCAGCAACCCTGTCACCAACGACGTCTAGTGCCCAGTCCGGCCACCCGTTTCGGCACGCTTCCAGACTACCCGCTCGCCACCATTCCGCAGAAGAAGCGGGAGCTGGTGGCGCGCGGTGTCGACGTGATCGATCTCGGTGCCGGCGACGCCGATCTCGCTCCGCCCGCGGCCGCACTGGAGCGCATGCGCGAGGCGGTGCTCGAGCCCGCGCTGAGCCGCTACGGTTTCGGGCTCGGTCATGTGCCGTATCGCGAGGCAGTGAGCGCCTGGATGAACAAGCGGTTCGGCGTCCACTTCGATCCGATGACCGAGGTCGTTCCGCTCCTCGGATCGAAGGAGGGGATCTCGCATCTCGCCTTCGCCTACATGGAGCCTGGCGCGGTGGCGATCATCCCCGAGCCGGGCTACAACCCGTATCAGGGAGGCACGCTGCTCTCGAGCGGCGAGCCGTATCGGTATCCGCTGCGGCCGCGCACCGACTTCCTGCTCGATCTCGACGAGATCCCGAGCGACGTGCTGGATCGCACGCGCATCCTGTATCTCAACTATCCGAACAACCCGACCGCGGCGATCGCGCCGCTCGACTATCTCGAGCGCGTCGTCGCCGTGTGCCGCGAGCGCGACATCCTGCTCTGCTACGACAACGCCTACTCGGAGATCGCCTTCGACGGCTACGTGCCGCCGAGCATCTTCGAGATCGACGGAGCGCGTGACGTCGCGATCGAGTTCCACTCGCTGAGCAAGACGTACAACATGACGGGATGGCGGTGCGGCTGGGCCGTCGCGCGGCCCGAGATCGCCAGCACGCTCCTCAAGGTCAAGTCGTTCGTCGACACGGGACAGTTCATGGCGATCCAGGCGGCCGGCGTCGCCGCGCTCGCGAGCTGGAGCGAGTTCGTGCCGCGCAACGTCGAGATTTTCCGCGCGCGCCGCGATGCGGGTGTCGCGTCGTTTCGCGCCGCCGGCTTCGAGTGCGACGTGCCGCGCGCGACGATGTATCTCTGGATCAAGCTTCCCGACGGCATCGCATCGGCGACATTCGCCGAGCGGCTGCTCGAGGAGCACGGCGTGGTCGTGATGTCCGGGTCGTCGTTCGGCGCGGGAGGCGAGGGATTCTTCCGCATCTCGTTCATTCAGGCACCCGAGCGTATTGCCGAGGCGGCGCAACGCGCGGGCGCACTGCTGGCGACGATGACTCCGGTGGGCGTGGGCTGATGCGACGTCGGCCGTCCGGCTCGCTCCTCTTCTCGGTCGCCGTTCACTCGGCGCTCCTGATTGTGCTCGCGAATGTCGTGCTGCACTACGATCTCGTGTTCGCGCCACCGCCGCAGCGGCCGGTGCCGGTGGCCGAGCGTGTGACGTACGCGACGCTGTCGCCGCCGGCGGGTGCCGTGGGCGGCGCGACGGCCGCGCCCGCGGCGCGCGCGACGGAGCCGTCCAGGCGGCTCGTCGCGCCGTCACGCGTGCCGACGGGGATCCCACTGGCTCCGCAAGCGCCAGCGAGCGGTGGAACGCCAGGTGGAGTCCAGGGCGGCACGGGCGCCGGAGGCGGCGTGGGCCCGACGACGGGCATCGTGCCGGGTGATCCGGATCCGCGGCTCGCCGCCGACTCGAAGTTCTTCTACCCCGCACCCAAGACGCACGGCGAGCGCGTCGACAGCGCCGTGAAAGCGACGATCCTCGCGTTCAACGATTCCGTGGCCGGCGCCGCGGCGAACGCTGGAAGGCGTCCGGGCGACTGGACGTTCGAGAACAACGGGAAGAAGTGGGGAATCGACGGCAACAAGATCTACCTGGGCAAGTTCGCCATTCCCAGCGCGGTGCTCGCCGCGCTCCCGATTCGCATCCAGGGCAATCCTGGCGAGACGATCGCCGATCGGCTGGTGACGACCCGTCGCGGCGATCTCATGCTGCACGCCCAGTCGCAGTTCCACGACGACGAGTTCAAGTCGGCGGTGAAGCGCATCCGCGAGCGGAAGGAGCGCGAGCGGCGCGAGAAGCAGAAGCAGAGCGACCCACGCGGCGTGGCGCAGTCGTCGTCGGAAGGGACTCGCTAGCGAGCCTCTCGGGTGCGCGCGGCGACGCGCCGCGATTCCGACGTCAGTGCAGCTCGATGTCGCCCGATGTCGGAAGCGTCGGCTGCAGCGCCTGCTCCATGAACGGCCGGAACACGCCGCACACCACGCCGAGCACCGCGAAGTCATCGCGCGGACCAACTTCGATTGCGCGGTCGGCCTCGTTGGCCGGCTCGAGGACGATCGTGCCGCCGCGATGCGTGAGCGTCTTGATCGTCGCCTCGTTGCCAAGCCGCGCGGCGACGATGTCGCCATCCTTGGCGCGCGTCGACGGCGACACCATCACGTAGTCGCCCTCGAAGATACCGCGGCCGATCATCGATTCGCCCTTGATGCGAAGAAAGAAGACGTCGTCGCTGGGGAGGAAGCGCCGGTCCATCGTGATGAATCCTTCACGATGATCGGGGATGAGCGCGGGCTCGCCCGCGTGGACCTTCCCGTAGTACGGCACCGGCTGCGTGGCCGCGATACCAGAGAAGCCGACGATGCGCACGCCACGCGAGCGCGATTGATCGCGCTGGATGAAGCCCTTCTGCGAGAGCGCCGCGAGCAGGTCGGAGACCGTCTTCGTCGACTTGATGCGAAATTTCTTCGCGATCTCGCGGATGCTGGGCTGATAGGTGTTCTCCGCGAGGAAGTCGATCAGGTAGTGGTAGACCCGTCGCTCCAGCGGTGTCAGCGGCTCCGTCATGGGCCCTCACCGGCATCACAAAGCTGACTGCCGGACGTGATTGGTGCGCGAGCCTTCACCGGCGACTCACCGCCAATGTACAATTCCGTTCAACGGGCGCAACTCTTGTTTCGTCGTCAGCGTCCGGTCTCTGCGACTGGCGCCTTCAGGTGCGCGACCGCGTCGTCGAGTCTCACGAGCGAGCGATCGCGTCCGAGCATCATCAGGACGTCGAAGATACCGGGGCTCGCGCCGAGCCCGGTGAGCGCGACGCGGAGCGGCTGGAAGAGCTTGCCGGCCTTCTCGCCGAAGCCGAGCTGCTCCGCCAGCGAGCGCAGCCCTTCCTCCATCGCTGCGGGCTCCCAGGTGCCGAGCGCGGCGAGCGCGTCCCGAATCCGAAGCAGGAGCTCGGCCGTGGCGGGTCGGTCCTTCCACTGCTTCGCCTCGGCGTCCGCGTCGTACGAGATCGCGCCGTGGAAGTAGGGGCCCGCCTGCCGCACGATGTCGTCGATCGTTCTCGCGCGCACCTTGAGCAGGTCCAGCAGCGCGACGAACCAATCGCGCCGAGCCTCGAGCTCGGCGGCGGTCGCGAGGCCGGCCGCCTCCATCCCGGGCACGACGCGCGGGAAGAGCTCGTCCGACGTGACGAGGCTCAGGTGCTGCCCGTTCATCCACTCGAGCTTCTTCGGATCGAAGATCGCCGCCTTCTTGTGGAGGCCGGAGGGGTCGAACAGCTCGATCATGCGCTCCAAGGTCATGACCTCGATGTCGTTCCCGGGCGCCCAGCCGAGGAGCGCGAGGAAGTTGAGCATCGCGCCCGGAAGAATGCCGAGGTGCTGGTAGTCGCCGACGGCGGTGGCGCCGTGACGCTTGCTCAGCTTCTTGCCATCGAGCCCGTGAATCATCGGGAGATGGGCGAACTGCGGCAGCTCGGCACCGAGGGCGCGATAGAGCATGATCTGCTTCGGCGTGTTCGAGATGTGGTCGTCGCCGCGCATCACGAGGGTGATGCGCATGGCGATGTCGTCGCTCACGACGGCGAGATTGTAGATCGGCGTGCCGTCGGTGCGCAGGACGATGAAGTCCTCGATGTCCTTGTTGGGGAAGGCGATGTCGTCGTGGACCAAATCGGTCCACGACGTGATGCCGTCCGGCACGCGGAAGCGCACGGTGAACGGCACGCCGTCGGCGACGCGGCGCGCGATCTCGGCGGGGTCGAGCCGGTCGCAGCGACGGTCGTAGCGGAACGCGTCCCCGGCGGCCTCCGCGGCGGCGCGACGGTCGGCCAGCTCCGCCTGGGTGCAGAAGCAGCGGTAGGCGGTGCCATTGTCGAGCATACGGAGTGCGTCGGCGCGGTGCCGCTCGAGATTGGCGCCCTGGTACACGACCTCGCTATCCCAGTCGAGGCCGAGCCACTCGAGCCCTTCGAAGATGGCGCGGGTGCTCTCGTCGGTACTGCGTGCCTTGTCGGTGTCCTCGATCCGCAGCAGCAGCAGGCCGCCGAACCTGCGGACGAAGAGCCAGTTGTAGAGCGCCGTGCGCGCGCCGCCGACGTGGAGGTATCCGGTCGGAGAGGGCGCGAAGCGAAGTCGATGGGCTGGAGCGGACATGACGAGCCGACGATGCGAAGTAGGTGAAGCACGAAGGCCCGCCACGGCTGCGGCGGGCCTTCGACACGGAGAGAGAGGGATTCGAACCCTCGATAGAGGTTGACCCCCTATGCCGGTTTAGCAAACCGGTGCCTTCAGCCTCTCGGCCATCTCTCCTGAGGCAACACGCGAGGTGCGGCCAGCGCGGAATGTAACCGCTCGCGCGGAGCCGGAGCAAGCTGTGGAACGGGCAGGGTGAGATTCGAACTCACGAGACCCGTGAGGGTCCGCCGGTTTTCAAGACCGGTGCATTCAACCGCTCTGCCACCTGCCCAGGCGAGACAATATAAGGACGGGCGCCAGCTTTTCTCGACTCGTCGGTCCGCTTACCATGAATTCGGTTGCAGGCAGTGCGCCGCGTCGTCATCCAAGTGACGAGACCGCCGCGGCGGGCCGGATGCTCTGCACGTGCAGGCAGCGCCGGCGGGCCTCGCTCCTCGACGAATCGCCGGAGCCACTGCCCTCTCCTCTCACCAGACTGGCCAACTTGGCCACGGTGCAGAGACGTCATCCTTGCAACATCGCGGACCGCATCGCGGTCGGCCTTCCCAGGAGCATTCCATGCGTCTTCACGCGCTATTCTTCATTGTGCCAGCGCTCGTTCTTTCCGCGTGCTCGTCCGACAAGTCGAGCGACAAGCTCAACGCTGACCTCGCACTCGCCTCGCAGAACGCGGCGCGGATGGATTCGATCTCGGCGGTCGAGCGTTCGCGGGCACAAGCGGCCTCCGCGCCTGCCGCGGCGGCCCAGGCGCCAGTGCGCAGCTCCTCCGCGCCGCGTCGGGCAACGAGCGGCGCCTCATCGAGCACGGGCACGTCGGCGAGCGCCACTCCGCGGACCGTCGAGGTGAAGCACGGTGGACGCGATGCGGCGATCGGCGCGGCGGCCGGCGCGATCATCGGCGCGACGACGAGTCGCGACAAGGTGAAGGGTGGACTGATCGGCGCCGCGGCCGGCGGCATCCTCGGCGGCGTGGTCGGGAACAACGTCGACAAGCAGACCAAGCCTGCACCGTAAGGCTCGCTCCGAGAAAGCGCGAGCAACGCGCGACCCTCGGACTTCGATCGCCCGGCGTCATGAAGATGACGCCGGGCGATCGCTGCGTGTGCGATGCGAAGTGCAGGGGTCGAGCGGCTTCATATATTGCTCGCCGCGGCCGATCGAAGACTCGGCGACCGTGCTGCTGGCCACTCACTGAGACCATCGATCCCATGCACGAGACCTTCGTTCAGAGCGCCGAAAGGCCGTGGCAATCCGCGGAGCCAGGTGTACGCCGCCAGGTTCTCGGTCACGGCCCGGACCTCATGATGGTGCGCGTCGATTTCGAGTCGGGCGCGGTCGGCGCGCTTCATCATCACCCACATCGCCAGGCGGCCTACGTGGCGGCGGGGCGGTTCGAGGTCACCGTGGACGGCGTGCGCTCGGAGCTCGGTGTTGGCGACTGCTTTTTCATCGCCGCGAACCAGGTGCACGGCGTGCTGGCCCGCGAAGCGGGAACGCTGATCGACGCATTCACGCCGGCCCGAGAGGATTTTCTTCGCGCATGACCATTTTTCAAGTGGTCAGCGGGGTCAGCATCGTTGAACGGCGCCTACGTCGGCACGGGAAAGAGCAGACGGATCGAGGATTTCGACGGCGCTGTCGATTTCGAGGAGCTCCGTTCGACTATTTGCCGCGAACGATTCCTCTCTCCCGAACCCGGAGCATCCCATGAAGTACCTCTGCCTCATCTATGAAGACGAGTCCCTCTGGCCCGCCCTGCCACAGGACACCGCGAACCAGATGATGAGCGAATACGGCGCGCTGACGGAGGACCTCAAGAAGTCGGGGCACTACGTCGGTGGGGCACAGCTCCAGACGAGCAATACGGCGACAACGGTGCGCGTGCGGAACGCCAAGATGCTCAGCACCGACGGACCGTTCATCGAGACGAAGGAGCAGCTCGCGGGCTACTACCTCGTCGAGGCGCGCGATCTCAACGACGCGATCGCGATCGCGTCTCGCATCCCGTCGTCCAGGCATGGAGCGATCGAAGTGCGGCCGCTCGTCGAGCGCGGTGGTTGAGCCGAAGCGGCGACTGAGTATCAGGTGACGGATGCCTCGGCGCGCACGCGTGATCTGATCGACACGTTGTATCGGTCGGACTCGCGTCGCGTCCTGGCGACGCTCGTACGCCTGCTCGGCGATCTGGACGCCGCCGAGGAGGCACTGCACGACGCATTCGTGTGCGCGATGGAGCAGTGGCCGAACGCCGGCGTTCCCGCCAATCCGCGCGCATGGCTGGTGAGCGCCGGTCGATTCAGAGCGATCGATCAGCGCCGCCGCCGCGCGGTGCTGGAGCGATCGCGACCGGCGCTCGAGGAAGAGGCGCTGTTGCTTGCGCAGTCGCGCGATCCGGTCGACGAGTCGGAGCGCATGGACGATCGACTGCGGCTGATCTTCACCTGCTGTCATCCCGCGCTGTCGGTCGACGCGCAGGTGGCACTCACGCTGCGCACGGTGGGCGGCCTGACGACGGAGGAGATCGCGCGCGCCTTCCTTCTCCCCGCGCCGACGCTCGCGCAGCGCATCGTGCGCGCGAAGGGAAAGATCCGCGATGCGCGAATCCCGTACGACGTGCCCGACAGCGACGCACTGCCCGACCGGTTGGACTCGGTCCTGTCGGTACTGTATCTGGTGTTCAATGAGGGCTACTCCGCAACGGCCGGTGACGACGTCGTGCGCGCGGACCTGTGCGCGGAGGCGATCCGCCTCACGCGATTGCTGGACGAATTGTTGCCGGATCCCGAAGTGGACGGATTGCTCGCGCTCATGCTGCTGCACGACTCCCGTCGTCGCGCGCGGACCGACGCGCTGGGCGAGACGCAGCTGCTCGCCGAGCAGGACCGCGCCCTCTGGGACCGACAGTTGATCGAAGAAGGCGTTCGGCTCACCGAGCGGGCGATCGCGTCGCGACGGTTTGGAGCGTTCACTCTGCAGGCGACGATCGCCGCGGTGCATGCTGAAGCCGAAAGCGCTGCGCGCACGGACTGGACTCAGATCGCGGGTCTGTATGATCTGTTGCTGCGCGTGCAGCCGTCGCCAGTCGTGCGACTGAACCGCGCGGTGGCGATCGGGATGGCGCGCGACGCCGTGTCCGCGCTGTCGTTGATCGACGAGCTGCTCGGCGAGGGCGAGCTCCTGGAGTACGCGCCGGCGCACGCCGCGCGCGGCTACCTCCTGGAGCAGCTCGGGCGTCGGTCCGACGCGGCGACGGCCTACGATGCCGCGCGCGGTCTGGCGATGCAGGGACCGCAGCGCCGCTTGCTCGATCGGCGCGCCGACGCACTACGCGCGGGTCCGGGCTGAGCTGAGCGAGCGCGAGCGCTGGAATGACGGGGTATCCAACGGCGCGTCGCGGTGTCATTCTCGCTGCGCCGAGGAGCCGCCTTGTCATGGGGGCGTTTCAGCCGTAGTGTTCACAGGGGTTAGTGAACAGAAAATACGTTAGCGTACATATGTGCCCTAACATTCGCCTGCCGGCGGCAATGACGATGCGAACCTTTCGCGTCGTTTACCACCCGCAGCGTCTAAGTCGCTCTTGATGGCCACATCCGAATCGTCCAACATGTCCGCACCGAACATCGCCCGCGCAGTGGTCGATCGAAACGCCGAGGACGAGCGTCATCACCTTCGCGATTTCTCAGAGCTGGCCGAGCGGCTCGAGCGTGACGGCTGGTCGGCGGACGAGCTGGTCGCCGCGGTGCAGCAGTTCGAGGTCGCGCTCCCTTCGTGGGCGTTCGCGACCGGCGGCACGCGGTTCGGGCGGTTCCCCGGCTCAGGCGAGCCGCGAACGCTGCGCGAGAAGATGGAGGACGCGTCGCTCGTGCAGCGGCTCACCGGTGCGGCGCCGCGCATCTCGCTGCACATCCCGTGGGACGAGCCGAACGACGTGAGCGAAGTCCTGGCCGACGCGAAGCGGCTTGGCCTCGGCTTCGACGCGGTGAACTCCAACACCTTTCAGGACCAGCCGGGACAGGCGCTCAGCTACAAGCTCGGATCGTTCAGCAACCCGAGCGCGGCGGTGCGGCGACAGGCGATCGAGCATCATCTGCGCGTGATCGAAATCGGCAAGGCGCTCGGCTCGCGCGCCCTCACCGTGTGGCTTGCCGACGGTTCGAACTATCCGGGACAGATGTCGCTGCGCGGCAGCTTCGAGCGCGTGCGCGACTGCCTGCAAGAGGTCTATGCCGCGACGCCGGACGACTGGCGCCTGTTCACCGAGCACAAGCCCTACGAGCCGGCGTTCTACGCCACCGTCGTGCAGGACTGGGGCTCATCGCTGGTGCTCGCCAACGCGCTCGGTCCCCGAGCGCAATGCCTGGTGGACCTCGGCCATCATCTGCCGAACACGAACATCGAGCTCGTCGTGGCTCGGCTGCTCGGCGTGGGTAAGCTTGGTGGCTTTCATTTCAACGACTCCAAGTACGGCGACGACGACCTCACGGCGGGCTCGATCAAGCCGTACGCGCTCTTCCTGATCTTTCACGAGCTCGTGCTCGCGGGGCGCGACCAGCTGCCTGGCTTCGATCCGGCGTACATGATCGACCAGAGTCACAATCTCAAGGACCCGATCGAGTCGTTGCTGCAGACGGTGGATCAGCTTCAGCAAGCCTACGCCAAGGCCTGTCTGGTCGAGCACGACGCGCTCGAGGAGCACCAGGCGTCGGGCGACGTGATGATGGCGGAGCGCACCCTCAAGCGCGCGTATGAGACGGACGTGCGGCCCCTCGTCGCGGAGGCGCGCCGCCGGCGCGGCGGCGCGCTCGATCCGATCGCGGCGTTCCGCGCGTCCGGCTATCGCGCGCAGAAGTCGATCGAACGACCCGCGGCGCCGGCGTCGGCGACGCCGACACATCTATGAACGCGACGGAAGCGACTCGGCCGTGACCAAGCATGCCGCGAGCTATCTGGCGATCGACCTTGGTGCGTCGAGCGGGCGCGTCGTGGTCGGCACGCTGGATGGCGCGGTGATGCAGATGCACGAGCTCCATCGCTTTCCCACGCCGATGCTCGAGCGGAACGGACATCTGTACTGGGACATCGAGGCGATGTGGGCGGAGATCCAGTTCGGCGTGGCGACGGCGCTCGAATCGGGCACACCTTTACGCTCCATCTCCGTCGACTCGTGGGCGGTCGACTACGTGCCGCTCGACCTGCACGGCGCTGCGGTGCGTCGGCCGTACTCGTATCGAGATGCTCGCACGGCGGGACGGATGGAGATCGCGATCGAGCTCGCCGGCGGCGCGGAGGCGCTGTACGACCTCACGGGAATCCAGTTTCTCGCGCTCAACACACTGCCGCAGGTCGTCGCCGACATTCGCGACGAGCCTGGCCTGGTGTGGGAGACGGCAACACGGCTGCTCATCGCCGAGTACTTCCTGTATCGGCTGAGCGGGGCGAAGGTCGCGGAGGCGACGAACGCGAGCACGACGCAGCTCGTCGACGTGCGGACTGGCGGATGGGCCGCCGGCCTGATGAACGCAATCGGCGATTCAGAGCGGCGCTGGCCGCCGATCGTTCCGCCGGGAACTGCCCTCGGCCCGTTGTTGCCGGAGCTCGTTCCGAATGACGTGGCGAGTGCGCCGGTCATCATCGCCACCTGTGCGCACGACACCGCTGCCGCCGTTGCGGCGGTCCCGGCGAGCAGCGATCGCGGATGGGCGTTCATCAGCTCGGGAACCTGGTCGCTCATCGGCGCGGAGCTCGACGCGCCGGTGCTCAGCGCGAGTGCGCGCGTCGCGGGCTTCACGAATGAGGCAGGGCTCGACGGCACGGTGCGCTTCCTCAAGAACCGCGCGGGAATGTGGGTCCTCGAGGAATGTCGTCGCGAATGGGACGCCGACGGCGAGCGCCGCTCGCACGCCGAGATCTTCGCTGAGGCGACGGCGGCGTCGTCGCTCGGCATGACGATCGACCTGAACGCGACGGAGTTCGCGGGACGCGGCGGCATGGTGCAGAAGATCGAGGCGGCGTGCCGCGAGCGCGGCGCGCTGCCGCCCACGTCGCGCGGCGCGACGGTGCGACTCATCCTCGAGTCGCTCGCCGCGAGCCATGCGGATGCGCTCGCGCAGCTCGAAGCGGTGAGCGGCCGCCGCATCGACGACGTGCACATCGTCGGCGGTGGAGCGCTCAACGACTTTCTCAATCAGCTCACCGCGGACGGCTGCGGGCGACGGGTGCTGGCGGGCCCTGACGAAGCCACTGTTCTCGGCAATCTGCTCGTGCAGGCGCGTACGCTGGGCGACCTGCCCGACGGCGTGACCGTGCGCGACGCCGCGCGCCGCTCGTCGCGCATCAGAGAATTCTCACCACGGTACGTCGCGCCACCGCAGGGCTCGGCGCCCATTGCACATTGACCTGGATTCGGTATCCGATGACTGCCACTTCGATCTCTGCCGCCCCCAAGGACACGACCCGCGCCGCCGGCACCGCGGGCAACGACTATCTGCGTAGCCGCTGGGACGACGCGCTCGCCTCGAAGATGGATCCGGTGGAGCGGCTCATCTATCGGTCCAACATCCTTGGCGCCGACGCACGCATCACGAACACTGGCGGCGGTAACACGTCGGCCAAGCTCGACGTGAAGGATCCGCTCACGGGCGAGACGACGCGCGTGCTGTGGGTGAAGGGCTCGGGCGGCGACCTGCGCACGGCGACAAAGGCGAACTTCGCGTCGCTCTATCTCGATCAGGTGCTCAAACTGGGGCAACTCTACGAGAAGTATCCCGAGCGCGGGCCCAAGACGCCGGCCGAGGACGCGATGGTGGGGATGTATCCGTACACGACATTCGACCGGAACCCGACCGCGTCGAGCATCGACACTCCGTTGCACGCGTTCATCCCGTACGCACACGTGGACCACATGCATCCGGTGGCGGTGATCGCGCTGGCCACGGCGAAGGATGGCCCGGCATTGACGCGTGAGGTGTATGGCGACGACGTGATCTGGACGAACTGGCTGCGCCCCGGCTTCGAGCTCGGGCTCGAGCTCGAGCGCGTGGCGCGCGAGCATCCGAACGCGAAGGGCGCGATCATGGGCCAGCACGGCCTGATCAACTGGGCGAACGATGACAAGGAGTGCTACGAGCTCACGCTCGACCTGATCCGCCGCGCGCAGGAGTTTCTCGACGCTCGCGCGGCGAGGGCCGACTTCGGCGGCGCGCGCGTGCAGTCGCTGCCGGAAGCGGAGCGCAAGCGCGTGCTCGTCGAGATTCTCCCGTGGCTCCGCGGCAAGGTGAGCGCGGAGGTGCGCCAGATCGCGACGGTGGAGATGCGCGACG
>JBDTOD010000105.1:0-15525 GCA_039933415.1 bacterium | reverse complement strand
GCATCACGATCATGAAGCTCGAGCGCTGCTTCAGGATATTGACGCGGAAGCGGCCCACGCCCGGCGCCGCCCACGAGCAATCGTAGTCGGTGAGCGTATCGAGCCGCGCCTTGTCGTCTTCATTCGACATGAGATGGAGCGCGATCGTCCGCGTCTGGTCCGGCGTCAGCGCCTGCTTTGTCAGCGGGACCAGCTTGCCGTGGATGCGGGCGCGAAACACGTCGCCGGCCTTGATGTGCAGATCGCTCGCGCCGCGATCGACTGCGGCCTTGATGATTCGCTCCATGAGATCAGTATCCTGCGTGCTTGTCGACGAGGTTGCGCAACGACCGGCCGTCCGAGTAGCGGTGCCAGTTGTCGAGGAAGAGGTCCAGCTGACGAGGCCAGAAGCGGCCGGGCGACACAGGTGAGACGTGTGGCACGACGAGCGCCGTCCGGAGTTGCCACAAGCGGCTCGCCGCCGGCAATGGCTCCTCCGTGAAGACGTCGAGTACCGCCCCGCGTAACCAGCCCTCTTCCAGAAGATCGGCAACTGCCTCCTCATCCATGAGGGCGCCACGCGCCACGTTCACCACGATCGACCCCCGTGGAAGCCGCTCCAGCCGGTCGCGGTCCATCAGCCGGGCCGTCTCACCGGTGAGGGGAGCCGCCAACACGAGCACGTTCGCCTTCGGGAGCTCGTCGTCCAGCTCCGCCGCCCCGACGACCGCGGAGAACCCCGGCGGCGCACCCAGCTCGGGGCGGCGCCTGACGCCGATGCAGGTCGCGCCGAAGCAGGCCAGCCGGGTCGCCGTCGCCTGGCCGATGCCTCCCGTACCCACGATCAGCACCCGGCATTCCCCCAGCTCCCGCAGCGGCGACTCGTCGGCGACGAAGAACGCCTTGCTCCATTCGCCCTTCCGCTGCTGATCCACCGCGACGTCGAGCCCGCGCATGAAATGCAGCAGGCCCGCAATGACGAATTCGGCCATCGGGATCGAATGGATGCCGGCCGAGTTGGTCAGCGCGATGTCACGGTCGGCGATCCCCGACGTGAGCACGTTGCCAACGCCCGCGGCCGCCGAGTGCACCCAGCGCAGGCGGCGAGCCGCCGCGAGCAGGTCGGCGGTGATGCCGAAGCCGAAGTACGCTTCCGCCTCCGTGATCACCGCGAGCGACTCGCGGCTGGCCCCCTGCGGCCCGTCGCCGTCGGAGCTGGTCGGTGCCCGCACGACCGCCACTTCCCACCCCGCCGGCGTCTCGGCGCGGATCCTCTCTTCGCCCGCCGCCGTCAGCGCCCAGTTCTTCGACGTCGCGGCGAGGTCGAGAACCAGTCGCCGCATTCGTTCAGTCAATGTGCACTCCGTACACGAAGTCTCTCGCCATGAGCGCCGTCGTGGCGATCTCGAACTGGCGTGCCGGACCCGCGAGCTTGAGCTCGAACGTACGGTCTTCGGCGTGATCGAAGATGCGCTGGCTCTCGATGACGATGCCGTGCGCGCGCAGCGCCGCGGACACGTCGTCGATCGGAGTGCCGATCCGCGTACGGATCGTCGCGGTCACCACACGCCGCAAACGTCGAACCTGAATCTCCAGTCGGCCGATGCCGGCGAGCACGAACGTCACGAGCAGTCCGGCACCGAGCGCTTCCACATAGTAGCCGCCGCCGACGGTGAGTCCGATCGCCGCCACCACCCAGATCGTCGCGGCCGACGTGAGACCGGTGACCATCCCCTGCGCCTGCATGATCGTGCCGGCACCGATGAAGCCGACGCCGCTCACCACCTGCGCCGCGATGCGTCCGGGATCGCCGATGCGATGCCCGTCCACCAGTCCGATGCGCGTGGAGATGTCCATCAGCAGCGCGGCGCCGACGCAGATGAGGATATTGGTGCGGAGACCGGCTGGCTTCGCCGCCAGCTCGCGCTCGAACCCGATGATGCCGCCGAGGAAGGCGGCGAGCGTCAGCTTGATGAGGAGGTCGAGGCGCAGGACGCGCGCGACCTCCAACATGCTCTGTGCGTCGGCGCCTTGCGCTGGAGGGATGAAGATGGCGGGCTCCCGCCCGCCGTCGGCTATCTCGCGTCGAGGTCTCGCACGTCGGTCCGCGTGGTGTCTGGCGAGCTGTCGCCGTACGCCATGCTGCGTGCTTGTGCCTCGAGCGCGTCGATCGCCGCTTCGTCGGGCTCGGTAGGTGTCGCGAATGTCCGGAAGACGGTGCTGCCACACTGCGCGCAGGTCACCGCCGCGGGTACTTCTCTCGTGAAGAATTTTTCCTTGCCGCAGGTCAGGCAGACCAGCGTCACAATGCCCCGGGGGCCGTCCGTCGCCATCGAGTCCTCGCTTTGGGAGTGCGAGCTCTCAATCGCAAAACGCATGCGATCCTCAGGTCCGTCGCACCGGCCCGCCTGGCCCGGCAGCCGGCCCCTCAACTTGAGTTTTCCGACCGAAGAGCGCCAGCGATGGCGTCCACTCCGTGCCCCTGATCACCGACAGCGTCGCGTCCACCGCGCCCTGTAGCACGATGAGCGTCGCGCCCAGCATGACGACCACCCGGCGCAGCTCGCCACGCGCGGCGAACAGACGGGCGTAGACGGCGCACGCCACGACGACCGCGACGCTCTCGATCAGGAAGTCCGCGAACGGGAGGCTGTAGAGATCCAGGCCAACCAGCGGGGTGCTGGCGAAGATCGGCTTTCGACCGGTCAGCAGATCGGCGGGCCAGTGGAGTAGCCACGCGAGCACGATCATTCTGGCGCCGGGCCGTCGAAATGCCGCGTACAGAAGGCCCGCCGCCGCGGCGCCCAGCATCACCGCGGGAATGGAGTGCGTATAGATCGCCATCCCCTCCCGCTTCGGGAACATCAGCGATACCTCGATCCAGTCCGGACCGAAGCAGGCGAGCGTCAACGGGATGAGTGGAAGCCGGGGCTCGCGTGACTTGAGCACGAGGGCGACGGCGGCATGTCCGACGTACACGTCAGCCGCCCAGTCCTGAGCCCATCGGCTCTGCGTCGCGCGTCGCCGAGTCTCGGCGCGCGAGCTCCTTCGACAGGCGACGGATGCGCCAGTCGGCCGTCCAGAGGATCGCTACCGGAAGCACCAGCGCGATGACCACCTTGATGGGGTGAAGCCCCCATCGATACTGCGCGGTGATGAGCTTGATCAGCTGCTCGAGATCGGGCACTCAGGCGTTCGGGGCCGAGCGGCTTCGACGCTTCGCGCAGCTATCGCAGAGCGTCGCGCTGGCGGCGAGCTGGGCGCCGCAGCTTCCACAGAGCGAGTACACCCTGACGCCCTGCGACGAAACCTCGCGGTAGATCGGCCGTTGCGTCATCGTCACCAGGAAGGGCAGCGCCGACGGCGCGGGCGCGACCGGAGTGCGGCGCAGCACGCGCCATCCCTGCCAGGATCGCACTCGGCGGATCAGCTCACGAAGGGACTGCATGGGTGGCTCGCTCGACTCGGGTGCCGGAACTCGCCCGCCCCTCCGCGGATGGTTCCTCTCGCTGTGTGAGCAAGAGATATGCTTGCAGAGATCGAGTCGCTAGAGGGGGATCGCGGTCAATCGAACCCCATCCGGTCGCGAACGCTCCGCATCGTCTCGCGCGCGATCGCTCGGCACCGCTCCGCGCCCGTTGCCAGAGCGGCATCCACGAGTGCCGGCTCAGCCCGGAGCTCCTCCGCCCGCCTGCGGATGGGCACGAGCTCGGCATCTATCGAGTCGAGCAGCACCTTCTTGCAGTCGATGCATCCCCACCCCGCAGTGCTGCACTGGAGCGCCACATGCTCCACCGTCGGCGCGGCGCTGAACGCCTTGTGGAGATGATAGATGTTGCAGACCTCCGGCGTGCCCGGATCGGTTTTCTTGATCCGCTTGGGGTCGGTCACGGCGGGACGGAGCTTGGTCCAGATCTCGTCGCGGGATTCCAGGATGCCGATCGTGTTTCCCATCGACTTCGACATCTTCGACTGACCGTCCAAGCCCATGATGCGACGCGTGGGCGCGAGCAACGGCTGGGGCTCGGGAAAGTAGTCCGCGTCGGGAGCGAACTCGGCGTTCCACCGCCGCGCGATCACGCGCGACAGCTCGAGATGCTGCAGCTGGTCTTCGCCCACCGGCACGAGATCGGCGCGATACAGCATGATGTCCGCCGCCTGCAGGATGGGATAGTTGAGCAGCCCCGCGGTCACGCTCTGCATCCGCTGCGACTTGTCCTTGAACTGCGTCTGCCGCTCGAGCTCACCGACCGGAGTGACGGTGTTGAAGATCCACGCCAGCTCGGTATGTTCCGGCACGTCCGACTGCACGAACAGGGAGCACACGTTCGGGTCCAGCCCCGCAGCGAGCAGGCCGAGCGCGAGCTCGCGCCGGCGAAGCCGGAGCTGCGCCGGCTCGTACGCGGCGATGATCGCGTGGTAATCCACGATGCAGAAGATCGATTCCGCCGTATGCTGCAGCACGACCCAGTTCTTCACGGCGCCGAGATAGTTGCCGATGTGCAGTTCGCCCGATGGCTGGATCCCGCTGAAGATACGTCCCATGCCCAGAACGTAATGAGCGCGTCAGACGCATCGCAAGGAACGGAGAGCACTGCTTCGCTCAGCCGCGCCGACACTCGCGCGCTGCTCACCACGTGCGTCGCCGCGGCCGCCCGTGGCGCCGACGTCGTGCGCACGGGCGCGGAGCGACGCGCGACGCTCGTGTGGGAGACGAAGGGCCGCAATGACTTCGTCAGCGAGGTGGATCGCGCCAGCGAAGCGGCGATCGCCGAGACGATTCGCGATCGACATCCCGACGCCACGCTCGTCGCGGAAGAAGGCTCACCCAACCTGAGCCACTCGCGCGGTCTCGTGTTCATCGCCGACCCGCTCGACGGCACGACGAACTTCCTCCATGGCCTGCCCTGGTACGCCGTCTCCGTCGCCGCGCTCATCGACGGCGACGTGATCGCCGGTGCGACGATCAACGTCGCGTCGCGCGAGCTGTTCACTGCCACGCTCGGCGGCGGCGCTCGACGCGCCGGAGAGACGATTCGTGTCAGTGACATCACGGAGCCGGGCCGATCGCTGATCGGCACCGGATTTCCATGGCAGGACGCCGAGATGATCGCTCGCTACGTGCCGGCACTTCCCGCGATCATGTCGGCGTCGGCGGGCATCCGCCGCTGCGGCGCCGCCGCACTCGATCTCGCCGATGTGGCGTGCGGTCGCTACGAGGCATTCTGGGAGCCCAGGCTCAACGCCTGGGACATGGCCGCCGGCTCGCTCCTCGTCCGCGAGGCGGGCGGCATCGTCACCACGATGGACGGCGCGCCGTGCCCGGTCGCCGAGACCTCGATCATCGCCGGCAATCCCGCCGCGCACGCCTGGCTCCTCGACATGCTCCACCAATCATGAAGCTCATCGAGTGCGTCCCCAACTTCTCCGAGGGGCGACGCCCCGAGGTGATCGACGCCATCCGCAACGCCATTGCGTCCGTCAACGGCGCCCACGTACTCGACGTCAGCGCCGACGCGAGCCACAATCGCTCCGTCGTCACCTTCGTCGCGCCGATCGAGACGGTCGCCGACGCGGCGTTTGCCGGCATTCGCGAAGCGCTACGCCAGATCGATCTCACGACCCACACCGGCGAGCACCCGCGCATGGGTGCCACCGACGTCGTCCCCTTCATCCCGCTCGACGGAGCGACGATGGAGGACTGCATCGCCCTCGCCCGCCAGCTTGGCGAGCGCGTGGGACGTGAGCTGTCCATCCCGGTGTTCCTCTACGAGCGCGCCGCCACGCGCCTCGATCGCGAGAATCTCGCCGACGTGCGACGCGGCGAGTTCGAGGGTCTGCGCGACGAGATCGGCAAGACGCCGCAACGCACGCCCGACTACGGTCCCTCCGCCGTGCACACCACCGCCGGCGCCACGGCGATCGGCGCGCGGCCCTTCCTCGTTGCCTACAACGTCTACCTCGGCCCCGCGTCGAACATGCCCGTGGCCAAGGAGGTCGCCAAGGCGGTGCGCGGCTCGACTGGTGGGCTGCGCTACGTGAAGGGGCTCGGCTTCGAGGTCGATGGTCAAGCGCAGGTATCGATGAACCTCGTCGACACGGAGAAGACGCCGCTCCATCAAGCGTACGACATGGTGCGCATGGAGGCCGAGGCGCGCGGCGTGACGCCCACCTGGAGCGAGCTGGTGGGACTCGTGCCGGAGAAGGTGCTGTTCGAAGCAGCGGCGCGGCACGTGAGACTCCGCAACTTCTCTCCCGACATGGTGCTCGAGCGCAAGGTGCGGAGCGCCATCGCCGGTGGCGAGTCGCTCAGCGGCTTCGTCGGGTCCGTCGCCGCGCCCACGCCGACGCCCGGCGGTGGAAGCATCGCCGCACACGCCGGCGCGCTCGGCGCCGCGCTCGCACAGATGGTCGCCGGCCTCACGGTCGGCAAGAAGAAGTACGCCGTCGTCGACGCCGAGATGCGCGAGCTGGCCGTGCACGCCGCCGGCATCGGCAACACGCTCGCGGCGCTCGTCGCGCGCGACGCCGCCTCGTTCGCCGCCGTCACCGCGGCCTACAGGCTCCCGGCTGACGATGAGGCGCAGCAGCGCGCCAAGGCCTCAGCGGTGGACGACGCGCTGCTCGGCGCCGCTGTCGTGCCGCTCGAGACGGCGCGCGCCTGCGCGCAGGTGGCCGAGCTGGCGCTCGCCGTGGCCGATCGCGGCAACGCGAACGCCGTCACCGACGCGGGAGTCGCCGCTCTGCTCGCCGAAGCGGGCTGCGTCGGCGCGAGCTACAACGTGCGCATCAACGTCGCGTCGCTCGCCGACAAACCACGCGGCGCATCGCTCGGGAAAGAGGCGCGCGAGCTCGTGGCCCGCACGCGCGACCTCGTCGCGCGCACGGCGGCCATCGTCGAGCGCGCGCTCGGCGCCTGACCGGTGTGCAGCGGCGCATGACCTCCACGCGCATCGCGGTCATCGGATCGGGACATCTCGCCTACCGGATCAGGAAGCTGGTTGCCGCGCGCGGCCACTCGGTGCTCGAGTTCTCCCACGCCGCGCTGCGTCCCTCGGGTGACGTCGACGACTCCACCTTCGACTCGATCGGCCGCGCGCTCCACGCTGTGGACTTCGGATCGGTCGCGATGGTCTACGTCGTCGACGACCGCGACGAGCGCAACCTCGAGGTGCTCATCGCGCTCCTCTCGCTCGAGGACGCGGTGCCGATCGTCGTGGCGCTGTTCAACGAGCGCGTCGCACCGCATCTTCGGGCGGCGCATCCCGAGATCCGCGTGATGAACCCCGCGCGCATCGCCGCGCCCGCGTTCGTCGCCGCGCTCGACACGCCGCTGTCGCACACGCTCCGCTACGTGCCGGCGATGATCGACGAGGAGCCAGCGCGCGCCGGGCGCGACGTGCTGCTCTGGGCACTCGGTGGCGGGTTCGTCGCGCTCATCGGCGCTGCGACCGCGTACTTCCACGCCGCCGAGCGGCTCGCGTGGATCGACGCGCTGTACTTCGTCATCGTGACGGTGGCAACGGTTGGCTACGGCGACGTCGCCCTGCTGCACTCGGGCGTTGTGAGCAAGGTCGTGGGGATCGCGCTCATCCTCGGCTCGACCTGCTTCATCTGGATGATCTTCTCGCTCACGATCGACCGCATCGTCAAGCGACGCGTGCAGCTCGCGCTCGGCCGGAAGCGCTACTCGCAGAGCGGACACGTCATCCTCTGCGGCCTGGG
Source organism: bacterium (assembly GCA_039933415.1). GTDB lineage: Bacteria > Gemmatimonadota > Gemmatimonadetes > Gemmatimonadales > Gemmatimonadaceae > AG11. Next base: position 7,821 of record JBDTOD010000105.1, on the reverse strand, counting down.
ACGGTTGGGGTACTTCGTCGCCGAGGGTCTGCTGGAGAAGGGCGAGTCCGTGCTCGTCGTCGAGCGCGACGAGGAGGCGCCGGCGATCGAGCATTTCCGCTCACGCGGCGTGGACGTCTACATCGGCGACGCCCGCCTGCCCCGCGTGCTGGCCGACATCGGCGTGCGACGCGCCAAAGCGCTCTACTCCGTGGTCGGTGACGACTACGTGAACCTCGAGATCGGCCTCAACGCCCGGTCGTTCGCGCCCGACCTGCGGCTCATCCTTCGCATCTTCGACGAGTCGATGTCGGAGCGCATCAAACAGCACCTCGATATCCACCTCGCTTTAAGCACCTCGGCGATCGCCGACGAGCACTTCGTCGACGCGATGTCCCCCGCTACACGCGAGGGACTCGTGCGCGCGCCGGCGTCCTGAGCCGGCGCGCGAGCGTCAGTCTCCGCCGCCACCGCAGCCTCCGCCGCCACAGCCCGACGAGCATCCCGAGCCCCCGCCGTCGGAGCCGCCGCCGTCCGAGCCGCCGTCGCCGCCTGTCGAGTCGCTCGTGCCGTGACCGCTCGCGCCATCCGTGCCGTGCGAGTCCGAGTGTCCGTCGTGGAGCCCAGACGTCACCGAGTCCACCCACGACGACTCGCCCCCCGCCCCGGAGAATCCACCGCCACCGCTGAACTCGGGCATCGAGTCCGTGCCTGGATGGTTCTCGAGGGAGAAGTAGGTGTAGAGCGGCGCATCATCATCCGAGGTCGTCGTCTGGCTGCTCGCGTTCCGCTTCGTCAGCGAGCGCTTCGTGCGCGCGAGCCCAGGTGCGAACTTGGGAACGCCCCAGATGTCGGCCGGCGGAGCGGTGTTGAACTCGCTCTCATAGAGATCGACCGTCGCCTCGAATTGCGACTCGAACACCTCCGTCTGCTCCTCCATGCCGATCAGTTCGGGGTGGTGATCGAACGGTCGGCCGAGCACCTCGCGACAGAACTCGTCGTAGGCGCGCGTGAACAACAGGTGCTCGTGCCACACCATGTCGATGATTTTGGAAGGCGTGACCGGCGTCTCGCTCACCATGCCGAGGTAGAGGAACTTCCGGTACTCCCCGATCGCCCGGAGCGCGAACGGCTGCGTCCACCTGTGCTTCTTCGAGATCTTGCTGGCGAACGCCCGCGTCGCCGCGTCCGCGCCGCCGAACACCGACAGCACGTGATCGGCCAGGTGCGCGGGGACGAGATCCTCGAAATGGTAGTGCTTGAGGCGGAGCCAGAGGTCCCGTTTCATCGAGGATAGTTGGTGAGTTGGATAGTTGGCTAGTTCGTCGGTTGATTGGTGAGTTGACGGCCGAATCACTCCACGCTGCGTCGAAATGGTGCGGCGGTTCTCCACGCTGGTTGTCACCATTCTGCCATGCAGAATACGAAGAATCTGGTGGTCGCGGAACATGCCCGCCGGCTGGCGGTCACGGTATATCACCTGACTTCCTCCTTTCCCGCGGAGGAACGTTTCGGTCTCGCGCAGCAGATGCGTCGCGCTGCCGTCTCGATCGGTTCGAACATCGCCGAAGGGTGCGGACGAAGAGGCAAGCGCGAGCTACTGAACTTCCTGTACATGGCTTTCGGCTCGGCCAGTGAGCTTTCTTTTCAACTTCAGCTCGCGGCTGACCTCGACCTCGGCACGGATGAGAATCGCAGAGCAGCAGACGGTGAGCTGAACCGTATTCAACGCATGCTGAATCGCCTAACCGCCTATCTACGCGCCCAACCATCCCAAAGACGAAAAGAGGCCCCTCCGTGATGGAAAGACCCCGAGCCGTTCAACTCACCAGTCAACCGACCAACTATCCAACTATCCAACTCACCAACTCATCGCTACGCAGCGGTAAGGACCCGATGCCCAGACTCCGTTATGGCCACCGTGTGCTCGAAGTGCGCCGAGCGCGATCCATCCACCGTCACGATCGTCCACTTGTCCGGTAGCGTGCGCGTCGTCGGGCCGCCGATGTTCACCATCGGCTCGATCGCCAGGGTGAGACCGGGCACCAGCTTGAGCCCGCGCTTCGGCTTGCCGTAGTTCGGCACCTGCGGCTCCTCGTGGAACTCCACGCCGATCCCGTGGCCCACCAGGTCGCGCACCACGCTGAAGCCAGCCGCTTCAACGACCCCCTGCACCGCGGCCCCGATGTCGCCCAGATGGTTGCCGGGCACCGCCGCGGCGATTCCAGCGGCGAGCGCGCGCTCCGTCACGTCGAGCAGGCGTCGCGTCTCGTCGTCCACCGATCCCACTGGGACGGTCGTCGCCGAATCGGTGTAGTAGCCCTCGAATCCGACGCCGACATCGATCGAGATGATGTCGCCGTCGTTGAGCACGCGCTTCTTCGACGGGATGCCGTGCACGATCTCGTGATTGATCGACGTGCACAGCGTGCCAGGAAAGCCGTACAGCCCCTTGAACGCCGGCGTGGCGCCCTTGTGGCCGCGGATGAACGCTTCGGCGATCGCGTCGAGGTCGAGCGTGGACATGCCGGCGCGCACCTCGCGCCGCAGCATCTGCACGGTGGCGGCGAGGATCTTCCCCCCCTCGGCCATCAGGTCGATCTCGCGCGTGCTCTTGAGCTGGATCATTCGGGCCTCGAGCGGTGCTGCTACGACGCCAGCGCGCCGAGCGCGCGGGCCGTGACGTCCCGCACCGATCCTACTGCATCGATGACGTCCACGCGAGTACCGTGGTCGCGATACCATGCGAGCACCGGTGCCGTCTGGCGCTCGTACACGGCGAGCCGGTTGCGGATCGCCTCGGGCTCGTCGTCCATGCGGCGCACGAGGTGGCCGCCGTCCTTGTCGCACGCCGAACCCGGCTCACGCCCCGTGTAGGGCGACTGGCACGTCTCGCAGACGGTACGGTCGGCGAGCCGGCGCACGATCTCGTCGTCGTCGATATCGAAGCTGAGCACCGAGTCCACCTTCGTGCCGAGCTCCGACGTCGCCACGGCGAGTCCCTCCGCCTGCGGCACGGTGCGGACCACGCCGTCGAGAAGAACGCCGCCCGCGTTGCGCGGCTCCGCGAGCGCCTGCTTGATGATGCCCAGGATCACGGAATCCGGGACGAGATCGCCCCGGTCCATGTATGCCTTGGCCTCGAGTCCGAGCGGCGTGCCGTTGCGGATCGCGGCGCGCAGCTCGTCGCCGGTGGCGAGGGTTGGAACGCCAAGCGCCGCTGCGAGCAGCGGCGCCTGCGTCCCCTTCCCTGCCCCAGGCTTACCGAAGAGAACGATGATCATCGGGTGGGGAGAGAGTGCGTACGGGGCTTAGAACCCTCCGGGCGCCGACTGGCGACCACGGATCTTGAGGCGCCCCTTCTTCATGAAGCCATCGTACTTCCGCAGGAGCAGGTGCTGCTGCATCTGCGCCAGCGTGTCCAGCGCAACACCGACCACGATCAGCAGCGAGGTGCCACCGAACTGGAAGGGCACGTTGATCGCCCGCGAGATCATCACGGGAAGGAGCGCGATCGCCGTGAGAAAGATCGCGCCCGGCAGCGTGATTCGCGTGACCACCTGATCGATGTATTCGGCCGTCTTCGCGCCCGGCTTCACGCCGGGAATGAAGCCGCCCTGCTTCTTCAGATTCTCCGACAGGTCGATCGGGTTGAAAATGATCGACGTGTAGAAGTAGGTGAAGAACAGGATGAGCACCGCCGAGGTGATCAGATAGAGCGCGCTGCCCGGCGAGAACAGCTCCGAGATGCGCGTCGCCGCGGCGTTGCGCGAGAACTGCGCGATCGCCCCCGGCACCACGATGATCGACTGCGCGAACACGATCGGCATGACGCCCGCCGTGTTGATGCGCAGCGGGATGAAGCTGCGTGCTGCCTCGCGCATCCGGCCCCGCGCCATCGTGCGCTGCGGGATCTGGATGAGGATGCGCCGCGCCGCCATCGTGATCGCGACCACAGCAGCGACGACCGCGACCATCAAGGCCGAGAGCACGACGAGCGAGAACGCGCCGATGGCGCCCGTGGTCACGAAGCGGAAGGTCGTGCCGATGCCCGGCCAGATGCGCTCGACGATCGAGAAGAAGATGATCAGCGACGCCCCGTTGCCGAGCCCCCGCTCCGTGATCTGCTCACCGAGCCACATCACGAACACCGCGCCCGTCGTCAGGAAGAACGCCATCTGCAGCTTGAACGCGAAGCCCGGCGTCGCCACCGCACCCTGCAGCGACTCGGTGAACAGTCCGAAGCCCCACCCCTGGATCGCCGCGAGGAGCACGGTCGCGTAGCGCGTCCACTGGTTGATCTTCTTTCTGCCCTCCTCGTCCTTCTGCATCTTCTCCACCTGCGGCACGACCGCTCCCGCGATCTGGAGGAAGATGCTCGCCGAGATGTACGGCATGATCCCCAGGGCGAACACCGTCGCCCGGGAAAGCTGCCCGCCGGTGAACAGATCGTAGAGACCGAGGAGACCGCCCCCGTTCTGCGACGACTGGTTGCGGAAGAAGTCCGTCAACGCGACGACATCCACCCCCGGCGACGTGATGTGCGCGCCGACCCGATAGATCACGAGGCACAGGAGCGTGAAGACGATCTTGTCCTTCAGCTCCGGCGTGCGAAACACGCTCGAAACCGCCTGTGCGGCGGCATTGTTCTGGGCCATGATGGCTCCTGGGGGTGCGGCGTTACTCCTCGACCTTTCCACCGGCGGCGACGATCGCCTCGCGGGCCTTGGCGCTGACCCTGAGGCCGCGTACCGAGACCGCTGCCGAGACTTCGCCATTCGCCAGCACCTTCACCGGTCCCTTTCGCTTCACCAGACCCGCCGCACGCAATGAGTCGGGCGTGATCTCGCCCTCGAGCAGCGCGAGCTGATCGAGACGGATGACGTTGGACTCCTCGCGAAACGGATTGGTGAAGCCGCGCTTCGGCAGCCGGCGCGTGAGCGGCATCTGACCGCCCTCGAACTGCGGCTTGCCGCCACCCGGGCCGTGATGACCCGCGCGCGCCTTGCTGCCCTTGTGGCCCTTGCCTGACGTCTTGCCCGTGCCGGAGCCCGGTCCGCGCCCGAGGCGCTTCCGGTCCCTGTTGCTGCCCGGCGCGGGCGAGAGGTTGTGGAGGCCGATCTTGTCCGTCGCCACTGTCTTACTCCTCGACGGGCACCACCTCAACGAGGTGGCGCACCTGCTTGAGTTGTCCACGAAGGGCGGGTGAATCCTGCTTGATCACCACGTCCTGGTGGTGCTTGAGGCCGATCGCCTCGAGCGTCCGATTCATTCTCCACGAGTGACCAATGCCGCTCCGGACCTGCTTGATCCGGACCTTGCCCGTCGTCAGCTCGTTCTTGCCTGTCGTCTTCGGCCCCTTGCTCGGGTGCCACACGAACGTGCGCGGCATTTAGACCACCGCCTTCGACCGGGCGCGCGAGCGGTACCCGAGCTTGGCCGGGTCGATGCCGCGTTCGCGCGCGATCTGATCCACCGTCGTCAGCTGCGCCAGCCCGTCCATCGCCGCCCGCACCATGTTGTGCGGGTTGGTCGAGCCGAGGCTCTTGGTGAGGATGTCGTTGATGCCGACGCACTCCATCACCGCGCGAACCGCGCCGCCGGCGATCACGCCGGCACCCGGCGCCGCGGGCTTCATCCACACCTTCCCCGCGCCGTGCCGGCCCGTGACCTCGTGCGGGATCGTCGACCCCGTCAGCGGCACGTTGACCAGATTGCGGCGCGCGGCCTCGACGGCCTTGCGGACCGCCTCGGAGACTTCGTTCGCCTTGCCCGACGCAAAGCCCACCTTCCCCTGACCGTCGCCGACGGCGACGAGCGCGTTGAAGCTGAACCGGCGTCCGCCCTTCACCACCTTGGCCACCCGGTTGATCGCGACCACGTTCTCGATCAGGTCGCTCCCCTCGCGGTCCTGGCCGCCGCGGCTGTCGCCGCCACGTCCGCCGCCACCGCCGCCCCGACCACGATCGGATCCGCCGCCGCCGCCACCGGGGCCGCCGCCGGGGCCGCCACGTCCCGGGCCACCGCCCGGACCACCGCGCCCACGTGCGCCGCCGCCGCCGGCACCGCCGCCCGGGCCACCACGCCCGCGACCGCCGCCTGGGCCGCCACGACCGCCGGCACCGCCACCGCTGCGCGCGCTACCGCCGCCGCTGCGGGCGCTGCCGCCGCCGAAGCCGCCACCACCACCACCACCACCGCCACCACCACCACTCCGAGCGCCGCCGCCGCCACCCGTACCGCCCGGCGCGCTCCCCGATCCCGAATTGGATTCCATGTTAGAACTCCAGCCCGCCTTCGCGGGCTCCGTCGGCCACCGCCTTCACGCGGCCGTGATACTGATACCCACCGCGATCGAAAACGACCTTCGAGATCCCCTTGTCCTTGGCGATCGCGGCGATCTGCTTCCCGACCTCGAGCGACTTCTCCGACTTCTTCCCCTCGCCCACCTTCACCGACGTGACCGTCGCGAGCGTGCGCGCCGCGTCGTCGTCCACGAGCTGGGCGGTGATGTGCTTCAACGATCGAAACACGACCAGGCGCGGGCGTTCCGCAGTCCCCTTCACGCCCTTGCGAACGCGCAGGTGACGGCGAACGCGCTTCTCCGCGCGGCTCTTCGGAATTCCGATTCCCATGATTACTTGCCTCCCGCCTTGCCGGCCTTACGGCGAACCTGCTCGCCCGCGTACTTGACGCCCTTCCCCTTGTACGGCTCGGGCGGACGCAGGCTGCGAATCTCCGCCGCCACCTGTCCCACCACTTCCTTGTTCGACCCCTCGACGAGGATCTGCGTCGGCACCGGAGCGCTCAACTTGATCCCCACGGGCGCCTTGTATTCGATCGGGTGCGAATAGCCCAATGCGAGCTGCAGGCCGTACGGCCGCACCTCCGCCTTGTAGCCGACCCCCACCAACTCGAGATTCTTCGTGAAGCCCTTCGTCACCCCTTCCACCATGTTGGCGATGAGGGTGCGCGTCAGGCCGTGCAGCGACTTGTGACCCGGCTCGTCGGACGGACGCGTGACGATGATCTGGCCATCCTCCTGCTTGAGCTGCATCGCAGCGGGCACCGTGCGGGTGAGCTCACCCTTCGGGCCCTTCACCGTCACCGTGTTGCCATTCGCCAGCGTGATCGTGACGCCGCTCGGCACGGCAATCGGTGCTTTTCCAATACGCGACATGTTGTCTCTCCTTACCAGACGAGGGCGAGGAGCTCGCCGCCCGTACGCGCTTGACGCGCCTCACGGTCGGACATCAGCCCCTTCGACGTGGAGAGAATCGCGATCCCGAGGCCGTTGCGCACGCGCGGGATCTCGGCGACCCCGACGTACTTGCGCAGGCCCGGCGTGGAGACACGATTCAGCGCGCGGATGATCGGCTGCCCGCCCGCGGCATACTTGAGCCGCACGCGGAGGACCGTCTTGCCCTCTTCGTTCTCGACCGTGGCGTAATCCTGGATGAAGTCATTCTCCTTCAGGATGCGCGCAACCTCGGTCTTCATCTTCGACACCGGCATGTCGACGCGGCGGTGCTTCGATCCGCAGGCGTTGCGGATCCGCGTCAGCATGTCGGCGATCGGGTCGGTCATGCTCATCAGTTGATTCCCTGGTCCTCTCGTATCCCGTGGGACGTGGAGGATTGAATGTGAACGTCGGGTGGGGAGTGGGGGGTGGGGAGTGAAAGCGTCCCGAGGGGCGTTGTAAGACCCCCCCACCCCCCAACTCCCCACCGCACTCCTACCAGCTGGCCTTTCTCACGCCCGGGATCATCCCGAACAGCGCCAGCTCACGGAAGCAGATGCGGCAGAGCCCGAAGCGGCGCAGGAAGGCGCGCGAGCGCCCGC
>JBDTOD010000104.1:0-15667 GCA_039933415.1 bacterium | reverse complement strand
GCGACTCTGACCCCGGACTCTGACCCCAACTACGATCTGGCGCTGCGACGGTCAGCGCCTATATCCACGGACGGCCCCCCAGGCATTCTTGGGGGCCGTCTGCCAATCTGGATACTCGATACCAGTATACCCGTGTACTTCAGTGGCCGTTCAAATCGAAGGCTTCATGAACAGCGACACCGTCGTCGCGACGCGATGCCCGGCGGGACACTCGTAGTACACGATAGCCTCGCCACTGTCCTTTCGCGGCGGCCACTCGCTCATGTCCAGAGTTGCCAACTCGGTGCAGCCAGGCGCGCTGCACGGGCGCGGTGGCGGACCTTGCACGGGTGTGTCCGTCATGGCTCAGAACCCCGCCGGCTTCTCGGCACTCACCCCCGCCGCGCGCTCGAGCGCGATACCGACGCGTCCCAGGGTCCCTTCATCGAACAACCGCCCGATCAACGTCACGCCATGCGGCACCCGCCTCGGCGGATCGAACTTGGGTAGCGGATGCTTCGGATCGGGCGCCCAGTCGCTGCGTGCTTCGCCGACCTTCACGAACCCAGTGCGTAGCGTGAGCGACGGATGACCGGTGTTGTTCGAGATGGTCAGCATCTCGCCGCGCAGCGACGGCACGAGCAGCAGATCCACCGACGACATCACGCGCCCCATCTCCATCGCGACCTTTCGGCGCAGCCGGTCCGCCTGCACGAAGTCCACCGCCGAGAGGAAGCGCGCCTCGCGAAAGAGGTTCGGCCATGCATCGGGTACCTGCACCTTCAGCTGATCCGCCTTCCCGGACAACGTCAGCTCCTCGAACGCCGCGGCCGCTTCGGCGAAGAGCACGACGTTCATCGAGTCGTACGGCCAGTTGGGCAACGTGATCGGCGTGGCGATCATGCCCAGCTTCTTCGCCATCTCCAGCGTCGCACGATCGACGTCGGTCGCGGGACTCTCGTTCATCCATGCGGGCACGTAGCCGATCTTCAGTCCGTTGACCCGCGCACCAGCATCGTAGTCGAGATGACTCGGCACGCTCGCGAGGTCGCCCGCGTCGGGTCCGGAGATCGCCTGCAGCACGAGCAGCGTGTCCTCCACGCCGCGCGTCATCGGGCCGAGCTTGTCGAGCGTCCAGCACAGCGTCATCGCGCCGGTGCGCGGCACTCGACCGTACGTCGGACGCAGTCCCGCGACGCCGCATCGCATCGCCGGTGCGATGATGCTGCCTCCCGTCTCGCTGCCGATCGAGAAGCCGACGAGCGCCGCGGCCGTCGCCGCTCCTGGTCCGGCGCTCGAGCCGCTCGCGCCCTCCTCGAGCAGCCACGGATTCATCGTCTGGCCACCGAACCAGATGTCGTTCAATGCGAGCGCGCCCATGCTGAGCTTCGCGATGAGCACCGCGCCCGCCTGATGCAGTCGCGCGACGACCGCGGAGTCGGTAGCGGGCACGCGATCGCGGAAGGGCTCGGCGCCGTACGTGGTGGCGATGCCGGCGGTGTCGAGCAGGTCCTTCACGCCGTACGGAATGCCATGCAGCGGACCACGATACTTTCCCGTCGCGATCTCCGTGTCGGCCTGCTTCGCCTGCGCGAGCGCGACGTCGCGCGTGAGCGTGATCACGCAGCGCAACCTGGGATCGAACCGCGCGATGCGGTCGAGGTAGATCCGCGTCAACCGGTCCGACGTCAGCTTCCTCGTCTCGATCCAGCGCGACAGTCGCGAGACGGGCGCGAACGCGATCTCGTCGTCCGACGTCGGCAGCGGACCCGGATCGACGGACGCGCGCGCGAAATGATCGGCTGTCGGTCCCATCGGCTCGCCGGCCATACCTGGCGTCCAACGTGTCGCCGGCGCGACCTCGGGCTCCAGCGCGAGCTTGCGCGGCCCGACGCGACGCTCGTACAGCGCGGCCATCGACGTGCGCCAGCTGTTCGTCGCCATCTGGCGCTGCGCGTCGGTCAGCGTCACCTGCATCAGCTTCTCCGACTCGGCGAACGTGGTCGGCGTGACCTCGGGACCGACCGGTGGTGCCGTGTTGAACGCCGGCGGCGCACCCGGCGTCTCGGCAGCTTTGCCCGCGGGCGTCTGCTCGTCGACGCGGCACGCGGCGATGGCGCCGGCGAGTCCGAGCGGAGCCTTGATGAGAAACTGGCGACGTGTGTTCACGGGCGGCTCCGAGGGAGTGAGTCCGACGCGGGCTCGCTATTCTATTCCCCCGGCGGCGCTCGCGCGACGAGCGCGACTGTCGGACACGGCCCGAACGACGTATATGAGAGCCCGGGGTCAGAGCCCGGGCTCTGACCCCGGGCTCTGACCCCAACCAGTCCAGTCTCATGCATCCATTCACGCGCCGTCGCTTTCTCGCTGCCTCCGCCCTCCTGCCGAGCGGCCTCACCGCAGCGCTCGACCTGGTGCAGCCCGCGACGCTGCTCGCAGCACGACCAGACGTCGCGCCCGGCCCACGCCTCAAGACGGGCCTCAACGCCTACTCCTTCGTCGAGCTGCTCCAGGAGAACGCGAAGGATTCGACAAGGGGCATCGACTTGTTCGGCGTGCTCGACTTCTGCGCGAAGCTCGGCTTCGACGGCATCGACGTCACCGGCTACTTCTTTCCCGGCTATCCCGCCGCACCGGCCGACGCGTATCTCGTGAAGCTCAAGCGGCACGCGTTCGACCTCGGACTGGGCCTCAGCGGCACCGGCGTCCGCAACGACTTCACCACCGCCGACGCGAACGTTCGCGCCGAGGGAGTGCAGCGCGTGAAGACGTGGATCGAAGTCGCCGCGAAGCTCGGCGCGCCGACGGTGCGCGCCTTCGCCGGCTCGCAGCCGCCGTTCAAGAACTGGCAGCAGGCGTCGGGGAACGCGCCGCGCGCCACGGTAGAAGGATGGGTCGCCGACGCGCTGCGAGAGTGCGCCAGGCATGGCGAGAAGTTCGGCGTGATCGTCGCCGCGCAGAACCACGGCGATCTCATCGCCTCCGGTCCGCAGCATCTCAGTCTGCTCGAGCGAGTCGGTCATCCGTGGTGCGCCGCGATGGTGGACACGGGGAACTATCTGACCGCCGACCCGTACGCCGACATCGCCCTCGTCGCGCCGCGCGCCGTGAACTGGCAGATCAAGGAGACGACTCATAACACGCTCGACTCGCCGCGCGTCGACCTCGAGCGCGTGATGAAGATCGTTCGCCGCTCAGGATACCACGGCTATCTCCCGATCGAGACGCTGCGTATGAGCCGCACAGACTACGATTCCTTCACCGAGGTCCCGCTCATGCTCGCCAAGCTTCGCAAGGCGATCGATTCGACGGCGTCGGTCTTCGATCCACGCGATAGCGTGCGACGCGTCGTGAAGCCTTCCTCGCGCCCGTGAAAGCGTTCCGCACGCTCGTCTTCTGGCTGCATCTCATCACCGGCCTCACGGTCGGTGTCGTCGTGCTCGTCATGTCCGTGACCGGTGTGCTCCTCACGTACGAGCGGCAGATGCTCCAGTGGGCCGACACCCGCGGCCTCGACGGGGCGTCGCCGACGGCCGGTGCCGCTCGACTCGACGTCGCGACGCTCGTCACGCGCGCGACTGATGCCGTGAAGCGCTCGCCGACCGCGATCACCTGGCGCGCCGCGTCAGACGCGCCAGTGGAGATCGCCTTCGGTCGAGAACGCTCCGTGTTCGTGAACGCCTACACCGGCGAAGTGCTCGGCGACGGATCGCAGGGCGCGCACATGCTGTTCCAGAAGATCACCGACTGGCACCGCGTGCTCGGCGCCGCCGGACCCACACGCGCTCGCGGCAAGGCGATCACCGGCGTGGCCAACCTCGGCTTCCTCTTCATCGTCGTGAGTGGGCTGTATCTCTGGTGGCCGCGGCACTGGACGCGCCGCACACTGCGCAACGCGACGGTCTTTCGCCGAGGACTGCGGAGCAAGGCGCGCGACTTCAACTGGCACAACGTGATCGGGCTCTGGTCGTGGGCGCCGCTCGTGATCGTCGTGGCGTCCGGGGTGGTGCTTTCGTACTCCTGGGCGAATCGTCTCGTGTACCGCTCCGTCGGCGAGCAGCCGTCGGCGGCGGGACCGCCGCCTGGCACGAAAGACGGGCGCGCCAGTTCCGCCGCCGCGCTTTCTATGGACTCGCTCGTCGCGCGCGCGGCACTGCGCGTCCCCGAGTGGCGGAGCATCTCCCTGACACTCCCGACCTCACCGTCGGCGCCCATGGTATTCCAGATCGACGGCGGCACGGGCGGGCAGCCACAGAAGCGCGTGGAGCTCGCGCTCGACCGCGTAACCGGACGCGAAGTGCGTTGGCAATCGTTCGCAACGCTCACGCCGGGCCGTCGGCTGCGCGCGATCTTCCGCTTCGCACACACTGGTGAAGTGCTGGGAGTCGTGGGCCAGACCGTCGCCGGTCTCGCGTCGTTCGGCGCGGTGTTCCTCGTCTACACCGGGCTCGCGTTGAGCTGGCGACGTCTGCTGTCGTGGCGTCGGCGCCGGCAGCGGTTCGCGGCGGATGGACATCTGCGCGGCCCGACCGCCGTGCGCGCGCGCCTTTAGCGCGACGTCAGTTCACTCGCACGCGCGTCAGTCGTCGCCGTGCGCCCGCGCAACGGTAGGCACCACCGGCTCATGTGATGGCGCGACCTTTGGGAGGAATCGCGCGAGCAGATGCTCGCGCCACTCCACCATGATCTCGTAGACCGTCGGGATCACCACCAGCGTGAGCACGGTCGACGCGATCACCCCGCCGATCACGGCGCGGCCCAGCGGAGCCCGAAAGTCCGCACCCTCCCCGTAACCAATGGCCACGGGAATCATGCCCGCCACGAGCGCGAGCGTCGTCATCAGGATCGGCCGCAAACGGATACGCCCCGCTTCGATCAGCGCTTCGCGCAGCGGCAACCCACGGTCGCGATGCGACCACTTGGCGAAGTCGATGAGGAGGATCGCGTTCTTCGCGACGATGCCCATCAACATCATCACGCCGATCAGGCTCATGATGTTGAGCGTGTCGCGCAGCAGGAGCAGCGCGAGCACCACGCCGATCAGCGACAGCGGCAACGACACGAGGATCGCGAGCGGATCGAGGAAGGAGCCGAACTGCACGACGAGGATCAGGTACATCAGCATCACGGCGATCGCGAGCGCCATGATGATCGCGGCGAACATCTCGTTCTGGCTCTCCACCTGCCCGCCCTGGTCGATCTTGTAGCCTGGTGGCAGCGCGACGCCGTTCACCTTCCGGGTCACTTCCGCCGCCACGTTGCCCACCGACGCGCCGAGCACGTTCGCGCCGATCGTCACCACGCGCTGCCGCTGGTAATGGTCGATCTGCGCGGGACCGTAGCTCGGCGTGATCGTCGCGATCTGTGCGAGGGGCACGAAGTGCGGCTCACCCGACGAGGCGGCGTCGCCCGTGCCTGGCCCGACGATGACGGGCAACTGGCCCAGGTCCGTCGCCTTCCCTCGCGACTCGGGAGCGAGTCGGACATGCACGTAGCGAGAGATACCGGCCGGATCGACCCACGTGCCCACGTCCACACCGGCGAAGGCGAATCGCAGCGCCGTCGCGAGCTGGGACAGGCTCACGCCGACGGACGCGGCGAGTCCACGGTTCACGTTCACGGCGAGCTCGGGCTTCTGTCCTCGCGTCGAGAGGCCGACGTCGACTGCGCCCGGCACCGATCGCACCGCTGAGGCGATCTGCTCGGCCAACCGCGTGAGCACGGTCGCGTCAGCTCCCTGAAGCTGGAGCTGAAGCTGCTTCTGGTTTCCGCCGAACCCGCCCGCCGCGAAGGTGTACGCCGACGCACCGGCGACGACCGCCACCTCTCGCCGTACCACGCGTCCGAACGCATCCTGGCTGAGCGAGCGCTGATGCTTGGAGACGAGCCGCACGTAGACGGTCGCCGCGTCCGTCGCGCCGGAGCCCGACGCGCTGCCGACAGTGGTGTACGTGTACTGGACTTCGGGGTGCCGGCGCACGATGCGCCCCACTTCCTCGGCCTTGAGCATCGTGTATTGGAGACTCGAGCCCGCCGGCGCCTCGATCGCCACGTTCAGCTCCGAGTTGTCGCTCAGCGGCGCGAAGCCGAAGCCGCCGAACGCGACCTGCAGCCCGATCGCCACGACGAGCGTCGTGAACGCCATGCCGATCATCCACCAGCGATGGTCGAGCGCCCAGCCGACCACGCGCGTGTAGCGCTCGGACTGGCGATCGAACCAGTGGTTGAACCGGTCGAGCACGCGCGTGATCCACTTCTTCCGTTCCTCGGGCACGTGCGGATCGGCCCAGTACGCGGAGAGCATCGGGTCCAACGAGAACGACACGAACAGCGACACCAGCACCGCGCTCGCGATCGTGAGCGCGAACGGCTTGAACAGCTGTCCCGCGATGCCGGGCATGAACCCGACCGGCACGAACACGGCCACGATCGAGAACGTCGTCGCGGTGACGGCGAGCCCGATCTCGTCGGTGCCCTCGTGCGACGCAGTCATGTGGTCTTTCCCCATCTCCACGTGACGCACGATGTTCTCGCGCACGACGATCGCGTCGTCGATCAGGATCCCGATGGCGAGCGAGAGACCCATCAGCGACATCACGTTCAGCGTGAAGCCGAAGATCAGCAGCGGCACGAACGCGGCGAGCACCGACACCGGAAGCGCGAGTCCCGTGATCACGGTGGAGCGCCACGAGTTGAGAAAGAGGAAGACGACGAGCACGGTGAGCAGCGCGCCTTCGATCAGCGTCTCCTCCACATTCTTCACCGAATTACGCACGCGCACGCCGGCGTCGCGCACGAACACGAGCCGAGTGCCCGTTGGGAGCGCCTTCTGGAGCTCGGTCACGCGCGCGCGCACGGCATCGCTCACCGCGGTCGTGCTGTTCTCACGCCCCTTCACCACGTCGAGCCCGATAGCCGGTGCCCCGTCGTACAGCGCGGCCGACGTCGGTTCGGCCACGCCCACCTCGACGTTCGCCAGCTCGCCGAGCCGCACGAGCCGAGTGCCGCGCTGCGCGACGACGATCTGTTCGAACTCCTCTGGTCGCTCGAGGCGTCCCGCGAGCCGGATGGTGCGCTGCTCGAGATCCGAGTTGAGTCGTCCGACCGGTGCGGCGATATTCTGCGAGCGCACCGCGCCGACGACCTGATCGATCCCCACGCCCGACGCGGCCAGCGCACCTGGCCGCACTTCCACGTTGAGCTGCGCGCTGTCGCTGCCCACCACGTTCACCTGCGCCACGCCAGGAATGGAACGGAGCTCGCCGGCGATCTGCTGGTCGGCGAGCTGCGTGAGCTGCGCCGGCGCGAGCACGGTGGACGTCAACGCCAACGAGACGATCGGCAGCGCGCCCGGATCGAACTTCTGGAGGATCGGCTCGAGGATCTCCTGCGGCAGCTGCGAGCGCACGGCCGAGATCGCGTCGCGGACGTCCTGCGTCGCCTGATCGACGTCGCGGGAGAAAGCGAACTGGACGATGATCTGTGCGAAGCCGTCGGTGGAGGTGGAATTGAGCTTCTCCACGCCGCTGATCGCCGACAGCTTGTCCTCGAGGCGCGTAACCACTTCGCGCTCGACCACGTCGGGCGACGCGCCCGGATACGCGACGCCGACGAAGACGATCGGCTGCTCGAAGTCCGGGAACTCGTCGGTGTCGAGCTTGAACAGCGAGACGAGCCCGAACACGACCAGCGCCAGCATCGTGACGATCGTGATGATCGGGCGCTTGATCGCGAAATCGGAGATGAACATGCCGGCCGGGAGTTGGGGAGCCCTGCGGTCCAGCTACTACGCAGGGGTCCGGCCAGGCGATGGGAACGGACCGCCTCTCTCCCTGGCGCCAGCGCTGATTGCGACGCCGCAGGCCCGTTCGTAAGCTATGGCGATGCGTTCGGCGGGCGCCGAACTCGCTCGGCGCCGCCCGTCCTGCCCTTCACCTCTGGAGTCACGATGAAGCGGTTCCCATCCCGTTCGCTCGCGGCCGTCGTCGCGCTTCTCCTGACTGCGGCCGCCTGTGCGCCGAGCGTGTCCGTCGGCTCGGCAGCGGCCAGTGCGACCCCCAGCGACAACGTCCGCCGCATCCGCGCGCAGGGCGCGCCGATCGGCGTGCAGCTCTGGTCCTTTCGGGAGCAGGCCAAGGCTGATCCCGTCGCCGCGTTGAACATGACGCGCCGCATGGGGATCACGCACGTCGAGACGGCCGGCCTCGCCGGAATGACGGTGGACAAGTTCGCCGACGCGTTGAAGACCGCTGGCCTGCGCGCGACGTCGATGCACGTCGGCTACGACGACCTGAAGAAGAATCCGCAGACCGTCATCGCCAACGCGAACGCCCTCGGCGCGAAGTACGTCGGGCTCGCGTGGTATCCGCACAGCGGCGCGTTCACCGAAGCGGACGCACACAAGGCGGCGGCGGATTTCAACTCGTTCGGCAAGACGATGAAGGACGCCGGACTGACCTTCTTCTATCATAACCACGGCTACGAGCCCGTCCCGTTCGGCGACGGCACGCTGCTCGACGTCATCATGAAGGAGACCGATCCGTCGCTCGTGAAGTACGAGATGGATGTACTGTGGACCTGGCTGCCGGGCGCCGATCCGGTGGGGCTGATCGCGAAGTATCCGGGCCGCTACAAGCTGATGCACATCAAGGACATGAAGCCGGGGATCGCGCGCGGCTCGCTCTCGGGTGGACTACCGGCAGAGCAGCAGGCGGTGATCGGCCAGGGCCAGGTGGATTGGAAGACGCTGCTGGCGGCGGCGCAGAAGGACGGCTTCGAGTACTACTATCTCGAGGATGAGACGCCCGATCCGGTGAACAACGTTCCGCCGAGCATCACGTATCTGGAGAGCCTCCGCTTCTGATTGCAAGTCATTCAGGGTTTCAAGGGGTCAGCATCGTTGAAAAACGCTCATCGGCATGAGCGGGTTTCAACGATGCTGACCCCTTGATCGACCCCTCTGACCCCTTGATCGGACGGACGCCGCGGCGGCCCCTCACCGGAGCCGCCTTTTTTTCGGCCTTGTCGAGAATCCGAACTCGGCTCCGACTTCCTCATGAAGGCGCCCGAATCGGCGCGAGACCCGAGACACGAACAGGAGTCGACGATGCGCAGAGTGATCGCGATTGAATTCATGACGCTGGATGGCGTGGTACAGGGGCCAAGCAGTCCGGACGAAGACCGCTCCGGCAGATTCGAGCATGGCGGATGGCACGCGCCGCACTCGCGCGATGAGACGTTCATGCGCGTACTCATCGCGGCGATCACTGGCGCGGGTGGGTTCCTCCTCGGGCGCGGGACGTACGAGATCTTCGCCGCGCACTGGCCGAATGCCTCGTCCGACGAGCAGGTGATCGCAGAGCCATTCAGCAGGAAGCCCAAATACGTCGCCTCCACCACGCTCACCGCGCCGCTCGAGTGGACGGGCTCGACGCTCCTCGAGGGCGACGTCGCCGAGACCGTAGCCGCGCTCAAGCGCGAGGACGGAGGGGACCTTCTTGCAATCGGCAGCCCCGAGCTGGTGCGCACGCTGTTGACGCACAATCTGGTCGACGAGCTGCGCTTGATGATCGACCCTGTCGTCGTCGGTGGCGGCAAGCGCCTCTTCGCCGACGACGGCGTGCTCCGCAACCTGAGCCTCGCCGAAAGCACGGTCACGACGACGGGAGCCATCATGTGCACCTACCTTCCGCGCGAGGGGCGAGCATGAAGTACGTCCTGATGATGCACACGCCGCGCGGGTCGGGCGAATACGAGTACCACGCGTGGAAGCCCGAGGACTGGGAGGCGCACCTGGCGCACTTCGGGCGCCTCAACGCCGATCTGAAGGAGAAGGGCGAGCTGGTCGACATCGTCGTGCTCACGCCGCCGGCACAGGCGAAGCTCGTACGCGCGGGCAGCCCTGGCATGCCCGTCGAGACGGACGGACCCTTCCCCGAAACGAAGGAGTTCCTCGCCGGCTATTGGCTGGTGGACGTCGAGAGCGCCGAACGTGCGTACGAGATTGCCGGCAACGCATCCGATGCGCCCGGGCCAGGCGGCGCTCCGCTGCGCATGCTGATCGAGGTTCGACAGCTGATGCAGAGCTCCCCGCCCGTCCTCTGAACGAGGACGAAGCTTCCACGAACGTCGGCCACCTGCTGCGCGACCTGGCGCCGCAGGTGCTCGGCGTCCTCGCGCGCCGCCACGACGACTTCGCCGCGGCGGAGGACGCGGTGCAGGACGCGCTCATCGCCGCGGCAGAGCAGTGGCCCGTCGACGGTGTGCCGACCAACCCGAAAGGCTGGCTCTATCACGTCGCGATGCGTCGCGTCACCGACCGGATGCGGAGCGAGCTCGCGAGACGCCGGCGCGAGGAGTCTGCGGCGAGCGAGCTCTGGGCCGAGTGGGCGTTCGTTCCGCCCCCCGACGCAGAGCTCGACGCGGAGGCGGACGACTCGCTGGTGCTGCTCTTCATGTGCTGTCATCCCGCGCTGACGTCGCCGTCGGCCATTGCGCTCACCCTCCGCGCCGTCGGTGGTCTGACCACCGCGGAGATCGCGCGCGCCTTTCTCGTGCCGGAGGCGACGATGGCGCAGCGGATCAGCCGCGCGAAGCAGATCATTCGAAGCTCGGGCGCCCCATTCGCCATGCCCGAAGGTGCTGAGCGCATTCAGCGGCTTGGCGCAGTGATGCACGTGCTCTATCTGATGTTCAGCGAAGGGTATACGAGCAGCACGGGTGACCGACTGCATCGCGTGGATCTGTCCGACGAGGCGATCGGGCTCACACGCATGCTGCGCGGCCTCGTACCGGCCGACGCCGAGGTGATCGGCTTGCTGGCATTGATGCTCCTCACCGATGCGCGGCGCGCCGCGCGGTCGACGGCGACGGGAGCGCTCGTTCCTCTCGATGAACAGGACCGTACGCGGTGGGATCGCGCCATGATCGCGGAAGGGATCACCCTCGTCGAGAATGTCCTGCCGAGGGGTTCAGTCGGTCGCTATCAGCTTCAGGCGGCGATCGCTGCCGTACACGACGAGGCGCCGAGTACCGCGGACACCGATTGGGCGCAGATCCTCGTGCTGTACGGGTTGCTCGATCGCATGTCCGACAACCCGATGGTGAAGCTCAACGGTGCGATCGCGGCGGCGATGGTACACGGGCCCAACGCTGGGCTCGTGATCGTGGAGGCCCTGGAGAACGATCGACGCATTGCCGGTCACTATCGCCTGGACGCGGTGCGCGGCCACCTGTTCGAGATGCTCGGTGAGCATGAGCGCGCGCGGGCGCACTACGTCGCCGCGGCGGAGGGGACAGCGAGCTTACCGGAACGCGACTACCTCATCGGCCGCGCGAGGAGGGGTCGCTCACTCGATGAATCGTCGAGCGACGCTACTCCGTCCTCAGCAGCGTCGTGACACCAGCCGTCGTCACTCGGCGCGCCGGAATCACGCACGCGATCACCGCGACGATGCCGAGCAGCAGGCCCACGCCGAGGATGGTGCCAGGATCGCCCGGTTGAACCTCGAACAGCAGACTCTGGATCCCCTTCCCAGCCGCCACGGAGCCGGCCACGCCGACGATCAGCCCGAACGCCACTGGCGTGAGCCCTTCGCGTAGCACCAACCGCTGTACATCCCATGGTCGCGCACCGAGCGCCATGCGGACGCCGATCTCCCGCGTGCGGCTCGCGAGCGACTGCGCGATCACGCCATAGATCCCGACACTCGCCGTCACGAGCGCGAGCACGGCGAACAGTGCGAGCAGTCCGAGCTGGAACCGGCGTTCCGCGACGGTGTTCGAGACGACCTCGCTCATCGTGCGCACTCTCGGCACCGCAATCGACGCATCCGTGCGCCGGATCGCCGAGCGCACCGCCGTCGTGACGACGCCTGGCTCGCCGCGCGTGCGCACGACGATCGTCCCGACTGGCGGCGGATACTCCCACATGGGAAGGTAGACCACGAGGCTCCCTTCCTTCTCCAGCGTCGAGGTGGGCACTTCCGCCGCGATGCCGATCACGTCGGAGCAGCAGTCGCCTGCGGCGTGCATACGCTTGCCGACCGCATTCTCGTTGGGCCACAGCGCACGCGCCGTGCGCTCCGACAGCACGGCAACGCTATGGGTCATGTCGCTCGCCTCGAACGTGCGCCCGGCACGAAGCGGCGTGCCGATGACCTTGAAGTACTCGGGGCTCACGAAACGGATGTTCGCCGTGGGATGGTCGCGCTCGGTGCCGACGTCCTCCGCGCGACGCACGCCGTTCACCCACGTCTCTCCTTCCAGAGGCAGCGCGCTCGCCACCGCCACACCCACCACGCCGGGCGTACCGGTCACTTCGGCGAGCAGGCGCTCGTACGCTCGCGAGCGGCTGCTGTCCGACGGATAGGAACTGCGTGGAAGCGCGACGTCGACGGCGAGCACGTTGCTCGTCTCGAACCCGCGCTTCACGCGCATCACGCGCATGAAGCTCGTGAGAAAGAGTCCGGCGCCCACGAGCAGCACCGTGCTGAACGCGACCTGCACGCCGATGAACAGCGCTCGTCGCCGCGCGGCGCCGCGACTGTTGGTGGCGGTGCGGCCTCCCGCCTTGAGCGCCTCGCTCGGGGCGGTCTGCCCTGCGCGCAGGGCGGGAAGCGCGCCCACGACCACCGCGACGACCAGCGTGAGCAACGCACCGATCGTGATCACGCGCGCGTCGAGCTTCACCTCCGACACGCGCGGCAGGTTCCAGGGAGCGAGCGCGATCAGCACGCGCAGCCCCCAGTGCGTGAGCAGCAGCCCGAGCGCGCCGCCCGCGAGCGCGAGCACGACGCTCTCGGCGAGCGCCATCCGCGCCAGCCGCGCGCGTCCGGCGCCGAGCGCGACGCGGATCGCCGACTCGTGCACGCGCGCTCCATTCCGCACGAGCATCAGGTTCGCGAGGTTGACGCAGACGATGAGCAACACCGCGCCGACGGCCGCAAGCAACAGCAGCAGCGGACGGCCCGCGTTCCCGACTACCTGGTCCTGCATCGGCACGACCGCGGACTCGAGCGTCGATCCACCCCCGTCGCGCGTGGCGAACTCCGCCTCCGCGGGGTCGAGTTGCGCGCGCACCTGTGCCGGTGTGGCTCCCGCGCGAAGGCGTGCGAGCACCACGTAGTCGAATTCCCCAGAGGTGGTCCGCTCGCGCTTCGTGAGTGAGAGTGGGCGGTATATGTCGATCGGGCGCGGAAGACCGGAGAGTTGCCCCAGCTCGTCGCCCGTTGGAAGCGAGAACGTCGCCGGCAGGACGCCGACGATTTCCGCCGGCGCGTCGTTGAGCACGATCGTGCGACCGATGACTTTGGGATCGGCTCCGAACTGTCCTCGCCAGAACGCGTCGCTGATCATCACGACTCCATCTCGACCTTCCTGCTCCTCGTCGGTGCGAAATGGTCGGCCGATCACCGGCCGCACGCCGAGCAGTGGGAGGAGATTGGCCGTCACGCGTGCGGCGCCGAGACGTTGCGGGTCGCCGCCGTCCGTGACGGTGTACCAGGCCCGTTTGATCATCCCCATCTCTTCGCACACGGTGCAGCGGCGCTGCCATTCGATAAAGTGGCTCGCGTTGGCGGGCATCGACGAATAGGGAGAGGCCGTCGGACCGTCGAACACTTCGCGCACGACGACGAGTCGCTCCACGCCGTCGTACGGCAGCGGTCGCAGCACGATGTGATCGACGAGCGAGACGATCACCGTCGTGAACCCGAGTCCGAGCGCGAGCGTGATCACAGCCGCGATGGTGAAGCGCGGCGAGCGCCGCAGGGCACGGGCGGAATGCCGCACGTCGCGCCAGGTCGAATGGAGCCGTTCACGCATCGCCAACCGCTCCTCCCGGGCTCGCCCGGATCGGTGAAGGTGTCGCACCGCGTCGTGCCACGACGGCCCGAAGCGTCGGCGCGCTTCGACCTCGGCGTCGCCACGCGCCCATCCACTTCGCACGAGCTGCTCGATGCGCAGATCGAGATGGAGCCGCAGCTCCTCGTCGACGTCGGCCTCCGTCCATTCCGGTCGGCGCACGGCGAGGTGGAACGTGCGTCGTATCCGCGGTCGCAGCATGCCGAGCATGGGTCGCGTCCTTGTCAGGTGGGGGAATGCGGTTCGGTGAGGATACCCGTCACCGTTGCGGCATAGCGGACCCAGGTCGCCGTCTCGCTCCCTAGATGTGCGCGCCCCGTCTTGCTGACGCGATAGTAGCGCGCGCGGCGGTTGTTCTCCGTCACTCCCCACTCCGCCGCGATCAGACGTCGCCCCTCGAGACGGTAGAGCGCTTGGTACAATCCGCTGTCGTCGAGCGCGAGCGCGCCACCCGAGCGGGCCTCGAGCCAGGCGGCCACCTCGAATCCGTGCATCGGCCCCCACATCAGAGCCTTCAATACCAGGACGTCGAGCGTTCCCTTCACGACGGCGAGGCGAACGGTCATGGCTCCTTCCAGAGTGTGGATAGAGCATACGATGCGCGCCCCCTTCGGTTCTGTCAATTATGCTCGCGCGTTGCGTGCGCCTCCGTCATCTTGTCGGTGACGCTCGACTTCCCCGACGAGGCTCCCGATGCGCGACATTCGCGTGGCGACGGTCCAGTTCCAGCACGCGCCTGGCGACAAGCGATACAACCTCGACCGCGTCCGCCACTTCTCGTCCGGAGCCGCCCGGGAGAAGGTGGAGATCATCGCCTTCCCGGAGACGTGTCTCACCGGCTACTGGCACGTGGGCAAGCTCTCGCGCGAGGCGTTCGAGGCGCTCGCCGAGCCGGTGCTCGCGCTGGACCGCTCTCGCAGGAGCTGCTGCGTCTCTCGCGCGAGCACCGCCTGACGATCCGGGCGGGGCCGCTCGAGCTGGGCGACGACATGCTCGTCTATAGGAGCTACGTCGTCGCGATGCCCGACGGCACGCATGCGGTGCATCGCAAGCTGCACGTATTCGAGCACGCCGAACATCGCAGCGGGCGATCGCTACCCGATGTTCGACACACCGAACGCATGCAGGGTCGGAGTGCTGATCTGCGACGACCACAACCTCGTCGAGAATGCGCGCGCCACTGCGCTGCTCGGCGCGGAGAACCTGCTCGCGCCGCATCAGACGAGAGGCTGCGACTCGGTGAGCCCGCGCGGAGTGAACAAGGTCGACCCGGCGATCTGGGCGCGGCGTAAGACGGATCCCCCCGCGTGCGAAGTGGAGCTGTGCGGGCGGAAGGGTTGCGGGTGGCTGATGCGATGGATGCCGAGCCGCGCGCATGACAACGGGATGTCCCTGCTGTATGCCGACGGCGTCGGACCGGACGATGACGAGATTCGCACCGGCAACACGATGGTCCTCGACCCGCACGGTGAGATCATCGCCGATTCGCGCGCGGCGGGCGACGACATGATCGTGGCGGACCTCGACGCGTCCCGGCAGCCGCTATCGTCGGTCCGGCGTTGGATGCGCGCGCGGCGGCCTGATCTCTATGGCCGCTCGCTCCGCGCACGGGTAACAAGGAAGCGACGATGAAGGTGCGCCTCGGGGAACCATCACTCCCTTCGAGGGGTCAGAGCGGCGACTCTGACCCCGGACTCTGACCCCGGACTCTGACCCCGGGCTCTGACCCCGGGCTCTGACCCCGGGCTCTGACCCCGGGCTCTGACCCCAGGTCGCAATTCTACCGCTACCCATTACCACCTACAGGGAGTGGCAGTTGACCTCA
>JBDTOD010000103.1:0-15712 GCA_039933415.1 bacterium | reverse complement strand
CATGATGAATTCACCGCGCCGAGCATCATGACGATGCTCTCGCGCACCGCCGACTACGCGGTGCGGGCCGTGGTCCTGCTCGCGCGACATTACGGCGAGCGACTGGTGAGCGCTGATGAGATCGCGTCCATGCTTGGCGCACCGCGGAACTACATGTCCAAGACGCTGAACGCGCTCGTGCGCCATGGCGTCCTGTCGAGCATGCGGGGACCTGGCGGCGGCTTCACGCTCGCGATCCCGCCGGACACGCTGACCGTCGCGATGGTCATCGACGTCTTCGCCGATACGAGACCGGTCGTCGCGCGCTGCCTGCTCGAGGACCGGCCGTGCAACCTGGACGCGCCATGCTCGGCGCACCGGCGCTGGATGACGATCACGCGCATCGCCCGCGAACCGCTCGTGGCCACGACGATCGGCGAGCTCTGTGGAACCCAGCAGTGCAGCAATGCCTCCAACAAGGGATGATCCCATGCAAATACTGAAGACACGCAGGTTCTGGCTCGGTGCGATCGTCGTCGCCGGCGGCGCACTCACGTTCGCCTGCAACCGCGCAACCGTCGCCACCGGGGATCTCGTCGGCGGCGACGCCGCGTCGCGCGTCTACGTCAAGCCGGGCGAGAAGGACGAGCTCTACGCCTTCATGTCGGGCGGCTTCAGCGGTCAGGTGTCGGTGTACGGGCTGCCCTCCGGGCGCTTGCTGAAAGTCATTCCCGTGTTCTCGCAGAACCCGGAGAACGGCTGGGGCTACAACGAAGAGTCGAAGCCGATGCTGAACACGACGTTCGGCTTCGTCCCCTGGGACGACACGCACCACACCGAGCTCTCGCAGACCGACGGCGTGCCGGACGGCCGGTGGCTCTTCATCAACGGCAACAACACGCCGCGCATCGCGCGCATCGACCTCACACGCTTCGAGACGGACGAGATCATCCAGATCCCGAACGCGGCCGGCGGCCACGCGTCGCCATTCTCCACGCCGGACGGCAAGTACGTCGTGTCGGCCACGCGATTCAGCGTTCCGATCCCGAACACCGACATGCCCATCGCGGACTACAAGAAGGCGTTCAAGGGGACGCTGTCGTTCATCACCGCCGACGTGCCGGGCAAGCTGGACATCGCCTTCCAGATCCTGATGCCGGGATACGACTACGACCTCGGCCACGCGGGCAAGGGCCCGTCCGACGGGTGGTTCTTCTTCACCTCGTACAACAGCGAGCAGGCCAACACCAAGCTCGAGACGAACGCGTCGCAGAACGACAAGGACTACATCGCCGCCGTGAACTGGAAGCGCGCCGAGGCGTGCATCGCGGAAGGGAAGGCGAAGACGTCGCCGGCCGAGTACGTCCACAACTACATGGACGAGAAGAGCCGGACCGCGAAGTCGGAAACGAAGACGAGCGTGAAGATGCTCGACCCGCGCGACTGCGTTGGCGTCGTCTACTTCCTGCCCACGCCGAAGTCGCCGCACGGCGTCGACGTCGATCCGACGGGTGAGTACATCGTCGCTGGCGGCAAGCTCGCCACCGTGATCCCGGTGCACTCCTTCACGAAGCTCAAGAAGGCGATCGAGGACAAGGCGTTCGAGAAGGAGATCGACGGCATTCCCGTGCTGAAATACGGCTCGGTGATGGCGGGTGAGGTGCAGAAGCCCGGCCTCGGCCCGCTCCACACGGAGTTCGACGGGAAGGGGTATGCCTACACCTCGATGTTCATCTCGTCCGAGGTGGTGAAGTGGAAGCTCGGTACCTGGGAGGTCGTGGACCGCGTGCCGACCTACTACTCCATCGGCCACCTCATGATTCCTGGCGGCGACTCGAAGAAGCCGTACGGCAAGTACCTCGTGGCCATGAACAAGATCACGAAGGATCGCTACCTGCCCACCGGGCCGGAGATGGCGCAGTCCGCGCAGCTCTTCGACATCTCGGGCGACCGCATGAAGCTGCTGCTCGACTTCCCGACGATCGGCGAGCCGCACTACGCGCAGGCCATTCCGGCCGCGCTGATCAAGGACAAGCAGGTCAAGTACTTCAAGCTCGCCGAGAGCACGCACCCGTACATCACGAAGGCGGAGAGCGACGGCGGCATCTCGCGCACCGGCAAGCAGGTGCACATCAAGATGATCGCCATCCGCAGCCACTTTGCGCCGGACAACATCGAAGGCGTCACGCTCGGCGACACGGTCTACTTCCACGTCACCAACATCGAACAGGACTGGGACATCCTGCACGGCTTCGCGGTGCTCGGCGCCACGACCTCCGAGCTGATCCTCAATCCGGGCGAGACGAAGACGATGAAGTGGGTGCCGACGAAAGCCGGCGTCTATCCGTTCTACTGCACCGACTTCTGCTCCGCGCTGCACCAGGAGATGCAGGGCTACCTGCGCGTGTCGGCGGCGGGCTCCAACGTGGTGCTGAGCGCGAACATCAGCCCGAAGGCGCAGGCGCAGATGGCCAAGGCGACGTCTGGGGGCGCGGGAAAATGAACAGGCTTCCAGTGCGGTCACGAGTGCTGACTGCGCTCGCCGCATTGCTCGTGCTGGGCACGTTCTTCGTGCCGCTGTGGCGCATTCAACTCCATGCGCCACAGTACCCGGAGGGCCTGGGCATGCTGATCCGACTGAACACCATCACCGGGATGAAGCCGCCCGATCTCGACAACATCAACGGGCTCAATCACTACATCGGGATGAAGACGATCGACCCGACGGCGATTCCAGTGCTCACGGTGATGCCGTGGGTCGCCGGCGGGCTCGCGCTGGTTGCACTGCTCGCGGCGCTCACCGGTGTGCGGGTGCTGCTGGCCGGCTGGCTGGCGGCGTTCGCACTCGCCGGCGCCGCGGGCATGTTCGAGTTCTACCGGTGGTCGTACGACTACGGGCACAACCTCGCGCCCGACGCGATCATCAAAGTGCCGGGCATGACGTATCAACCGCCACTCATCGGCAGCAAAGCACTGCTGAACTTCGTGGCGGACTCCTGGCCGGCGACCGGGGGCTGGCTCGCCGCCGCGGCGTTCGTGCTCGGAGCGCTGGCGCTGTGGCTGGGACGGAGATCGTCGGCGGGGGTGGCCGCGACGCGCAGCGGCGTGCGCGGCGCGGCACCCGTCGTGGCGGTGATGCTCGTGGCGGCGCTGTTGGGCTGCACGACGAACGACCCAGCGCCGATCGCGTACGGTCGCGCCGATTGCGACGTCTGCCGCATGCGCATCACCGACCAGCGCTTCGGCGGCGAGCTCGTGTCGCAGACGGGCAAGGTGCATCAGTTCGATTCCATCGAGTGTCTGGCCAACTACACCGCGGCGAGCAGCTCGCCGCCGCGGTCGCTCTGGGTGAGCGACTTCGAGCATCCCGGCACGCTCCTCCCGGTGTCCCGCGCGCGGTTCATCCGCCGCGCCGGGCCCTCGGCGGGGATGGGCGCCAACCTCCTCGCTGTCGCCGCCACGACTGACACCACGGCGCTCCGCGCGAAGTTCGGTGAGGTGACCGCGATGAGCTGGGACGACATCCGCGCGCTCGCGGTACGCGGCGCGCTGCGGGAGCGGTTCGGCGATGCGTAGCCTGCTCCGGCTCTCCGCCGCGCTATTGCTGGTCGTTCCGGCGACCATCGAGGCGCAATCCGGCCGGCTCGACGAGGTGACCGTCTCGCCGACGGGCACCGTACGCACCATCACCGCCGCGCTGTCGCGAGTTCGGCCGGGCGGACGCATCGTCGTCACCGCGGGCACTTACCGCGAGCCGACGATCGAGATCACACGGCCGGTGGAGCTGGTCGGCATCGGCACTCCTGTGCTCGATGGCGATGGCGCACACGGCATCCTGCTCATCGGCGCGTCCGACGTCACGGTGCGCGGGTTCAGGCTGCGCCATGTGGGCACGAGCTACATCGAGGACCGCGCCGTGATCCGAGTCCACGACGCCAAGCACTGCGTCATAAGCGGCAACGAGATCGACGACGCCTTCTTCGGCATCTACCTCGCCAACGTGGAGGGCTGCCGGATCGAGGGCAACACGATGCGCGCGAGCAACCGGACGGAGACCACCTCCGGCAACGGCATCCATCTCTGGTCGACTCGCGGCGTCACCATCGCGAACAACCGCGTAGTCGGCTTTCGCGACGGGATCTACTTCGAGTTCGTGCACGACACCGAGGTGCGGAACAACGTGAGCGAGGGCAACCTGCGCTACGGGCTGCACTTCATGTACTCCGACGACTGCCGCTACCTGAATAACGTGTTCCGGAAGAACGGCTCCGGCGTCGCGGTGATGTACACGCACCGAGTGCAGATGACGGCCAACCACTTCGAGAACAACTGGGGCGCGGCCGCCTACGGCTTGCTGCTCAAGGAGATCAGCGACGCGCGGCTCGAGCGCAACGTGTTCCTCCGGAACACCACGGGCCTGGTGGCCGATGGCGCCAACCGCATGATCGTCGACCGGAACGAGTTTATCGAGAACGGCTGGGCCGTGAAGCTCGACGCCAGCACGGTGGACGGCCGCATGACGCGCAACAACTTCATCGCCAACACCTTCGACGTGGCCTCCAACAGTCGCGAGCCGAGCACCGTGGTCGCGGGCAACTTCTGGGACGCGTATCGCGGCTACGACCTCGACCGCAACGGCGTGGGCGACGTGCCGTTCCGCCCCGTGCGCCTCTTCTCGATGATCGTGGAACGCCACGAGCCGGCGCTCCTGCTGCTGCGCAGCGCCTTCGTCGATCTGCTCGATGCGGCCGAGCGAGTCCTGCCGGCCATGACCCCAACGACGCTGGCCGATGCGCGGCCAGCCATGCGGAGGCTGCAATGATCGCGGCACGCGGGCTGTGCAAGAGCTTCGACGGTACGCCGGTGCTGCGCGACATGGATCTCGACATCGTCCGCGGGCGAGTCACGGCCATCGTCGGACCGAACGGCGCGGGGAAGACCACGTTCATCAAGTCGCTGCTCGGCCTCGTGCGCCCGGACTCCGGCCTGCTGACGTTCGAGGGCAACGCGATCGGCGCGAGCCACGCGTATCGGGCGCGCATCGGCT
The DNA here is from genome assembly GCA_039933415.1 of bacterium. Lineage (GTDB taxonomy): Bacteria > Gemmatimonadota > Gemmatimonadetes > Gemmatimonadales > Gemmatimonadaceae > AG11. The sequence continues at coordinate 10,686 of JBDTOD010000103.1, read as the reverse complement.
ACATGCCGCAGATCGCGCAGTTTCCCGAGAACCTCACGGGCGCCGACTTCTTCGCCCTGCTCCGCGACCTGCGCGGCGCGACGTCCATCGACGAGCGCCTCATCGACGACTTCGGGCTGCGGGAGTCGCTCCGCCGGAAGCTGCGCGTGCTCTCCGGGGGCACGCGACAGAAGATGAACGCGGTGGCGGCCTTTCTCTTCGAGCCGGCGCTCTACGTGCTCGACGAACCAACCACGGGGCTCGACCCCGTGTCCGCGGGGATCCTCAAGCGGCGTATCATCGAGGAGCGGGGCGCCGCGCGCACCGTCATCCTCACCTCGCACATCCTGGCCGACGTCGACGAGCTCGCCGACGACGTCGTCTTCCTGCACGAGGGACAGGCGCGATTCGTCGGCAACGTGCGCGATCTCAAGCGCCAGACCGGGCAGCTCACCACCGAGCGAGCCATCGCGGAGCTGATGCTCCGGGAGCGTGCGGCATGATCGCCCACGCGGGAACGGTCGCAAAGTTCCAGGCGCGCGACGTCGTGCGCAGCCGCTGGCTCGCCGCGTACGTGGCGTTCTTCTGGATCGTCACGGAAGGTCTGCTCCGCTTCGCCGGGGGCGACGCGCGCGCCATCCTCAGCCTCGCGAGCGTCGTGCTGTACGTCGTGCCGCTCGTCACGCTCGTCTTCGGCACCGTCTACCTCTACAACGCACGCGAGTTCACCGAGCTGCTGCTCGCCCAGCCCGTCGGTCGGCGCGCGCTGTACGTCGGCCTGTACGCCGGGCTCACCGGCCCGCTCTGCCTCGCCATCACGGTGGGGGTGGGGGTGCCGTTCCTTCTGCGCGGCGGCGTCGCCGAAGCGCAGCCGGCAATGCTCGCGTCGCTCGTGGGGGCGGCGATCGCGCTGACGCTCGTCTTCACCGCGATCGCGTTCTGCATCGCGCTTCTCTGCACCGATCGTCTCCGCGGCCTCGGCGCGGCCATCGGCGTCTGGATGGTCGGGGCCATCGTCTACGACGGCCTCGTCATGGCCATCGTCGCCGCGTTCGAGGGGCACCCGCTCGAGCGGCCGATGCTCGTGCTCACGCTCGCGAACCCGATCGACCTCGCGCGCATCACGCTGCTGCTGCAGCTCGACGTCTCGGCCCTCATGGGCTACACAGGCGCCGTCTTCCAGCAGTTTCTCGGCGGGGCCGTCGGCACGCTGGCCGCCGTCGCCGCCCTCCTGCTCTGGATCGTCACGCCGGCCTGGCTCGGCATGCGGGCGTTCGCCACGAAGGACTTCTGATCTTCCCACCACGACCAAATCAAGGACATCATCATGAAGGGACACATCGATCTGCGCGCATTCGTCGTGCTGCTCGTCGGCGCAGCAACGTTCGCCGTGGCGTGCGGCAAGGAGACGAAGCAAGAAGGCACTTCGAGCACCTCCGAGACGGCGAAGCGCGAGGAGGCGAAGCCGACCGCGACTGCTGGCACCGGCAAGATCATTCTCGTGGAAGCCTACAGCGACGCGAACGGCAACTACTTCAAGCCGAACAAGATCGAGGCGCACAAGGGCGACGTCGTGCGCTTCGTGCTCAAGTCCGGTGTGCACAACGTGCACTTCCTCGCCGATTCGAATCCCGGCAAGACCGGGCTGCCGCCGGCGAGCGACATGCTCCAGCTGCCGGATCAGGCGTACGACGTGAACGTCACCTTCGCCGAGGGGCACTACTACTTCCAGTGCGACCCGCATGCGCTGCTCGGCATGATTGGCCATCTCGAGGTGGAAGACTGATGCCGGCTGCGCCGCGCATCATCCAGGGCGGCATGGGGATCGGCGTGTCGAGCTGGCAGCTCGCGCGGGCCGTGTCGCGGCTCGGACATCTCGGAGTGGTCTCCGGCACAGCGGTGGACACCGTCATGATCCGCCGGCTGCAGGACGGCGACGAGGGCGGACACGTGCAGCGCGCGATGCGGGCATTCCCCGCGCCCGAGGTGTGCGAGCACGTCATGCGGCGGTTCCATCGCCCTCATGGCCGCCAGGGCAAGCCGTACGTCACACTGCCCATGTTCAGGAAGACAGTGAGCGCGGAGCGTGCACGACTCACCATACTCGCCAACTTCGTGGAAGTCTGGCTGGCCAAGGAAGGACACGACGGCGTCGTCGGCATCAACCTGCTCACGAAGGTGCAGATGCCCAACCTGCCGTCGCTCTACGGGGCGATGCTCGCCGGCGTGGACTACGTGCTGATGGGCGCGGGCATTCCGCGCGAGATCCCCGGCGTGCTGGATGCGCTGAGCGAGCACCGCGTGGCGCGCCTGAAGTTCGACGTCGAAGGTCCCGCGGCGAACGAGACCGACGAGCTCGTGTTCGATCCGCGTGTGCATCTACCCGGCGAGCATGCGCCTCTGCTCCGTCCGAAGTTCCTGCCGATCGTGTCGGCGAGCTCGTTGGCCACCACGCTTGCGCGCAAGGCAACGGGACGCGTGGACGGTTTCATCGTGGAAGGGCCGACGGCGGGAGGGCACAACGCGCCGCCGCGCGGCGAGCCCAGATTCTCCGACGACGGTGAGCCGCTCTACGGCGAGCGCGACGTCGTGGACCTGGGCAAGATCCGGGAGCTCGGCCTTCCGTTCTGGATTGCCGGAGGCGCGGGGACTCCCGAGGCGTTTCGGAATGCGCTGAGCGTGGGCGCGGCGGGCGTGCAGGTCGGGACGCTGTTCGCGTACTGCGACGAATCCGGCGTCGAACCAACGCTGAAGAACGCGGTGCTCTCCGGCATCGTGGGGAACGCAGTGCGCGTGCGCACGGATCCGCGCGCGTCGCCCACGGGCTATCCCTTCAAGGTCGTTTGCGTGGACGGGGTCGAGTCCCAGGACGACCGTCGTGAGCGCAACTGCGACCTCGGCTACCTGCGTACCGCGTATCGCACCGAAGCGGGGCGCATCGGTTATCGCTGTGCCGCGGAGCCGGTCGACCAGTTCGTGGCGAAGGGTGGGGACGTGGCCGAGACCGTGGGGCGACGCTGCCTGTGCAACGGGCTCACGGCGAACATCGGGCAGGCGCAGGCGCGCGATGCCGGTCCGGAGCGGCCGCTGCTCACGAGTGGCGACGACCTTGTGTCGATCACGGGATTCGCGCGAGGCCGGTCGCGGTATTCGGCGGCGGACGTGATCGAGTATCTGATCGGCGAAGCCTGAACCAGACGACGGGATGCGGCGCGCGCGGTCATCCGCAACGCCCGACGACTAGATGAAGGCGGTGCGCGCCGCGTCGTCAGCGCAGTCGAGCGCTCGGCAGGGTGAATCGGAACCGCGTCCCCTCGCCCGCGACGCTCTCGACGGCGATCGTGCCGCCGTGCGCCTCCACGATGCCCTTCACGATGAAGAGCCCGAGGCCGGCTCCGGTTCGTGTCGCCGAGTTGGCCTGCCAGAAGCGGTCGAACAGGTGCGGAACGTGATCCGTCGGGATGCCGGCGCCCGTGTCGCTCACCTCGAACGTGGCGAGATCGGCCGTGCTGCTGCCCTCGACGCGAACGGTGCCCCCGGACTCGGTGAACTTGATCGCGTTGCCCACGAGGTTGGAGAAGACCTGACTGACCCGGCTCCGGTCTGCCGCCACCAGAAGGTCCGGCCCTTTCCACTCGTGCTCGAACGAGAGCGCCTTGCCCACCACGAGCGGCTCGAGCTCCAACACGGCGTCCTGGATGAGCATCGAGCCGTTGATCGCGCTCGTCGCCACGGTGAGCGTGTGGGCATCGATGCGGGAGACGTCGAGCAGATCCTGGATGAGGGCATTGGCGCGGCTCGTCGCACGCCGGATCAGCTTGAGCTGCGGCACGATGGGTACCTCGTTTGCTCCGGGCTCGGCCAGGACGTCGAGCAGGAAGGAGGTGCTCATCTGGATGGTGTTCAGCGGATTGCGCAGATCGTGCGACACGATGGCCAGCACGTCGTCGCGGGCGCGCGTAGCTCGCTGCGCCTCTTCGTACAGGAGCGCATTGTCGACGGCCAGCGCGGCGCGGCGCGCGAGGTCCAGGATGAGCGGCATGTCGTCAGGCCGCGCCTGCCGGGTGGCGGCCAGCGCGACGAACTGCAGGATACCGAGCATCCGGCCGCGGGCCACCAGTGGTACGACGATGAGCTCCTGCGGCCCTCGCCCCGCGAGGGCCGCCAGCACCTCGGCATCGATCGTCAGCGACGCGAGGGTCGCATCGTCAGGGATCGTGATGATGCGAGGCTGGAGATCGGCCCTGGCCTGATCGACGAAGGCGCCCTGCGCGGTGCGCTCACTGGCAATGAGCGGTGCGACGCCAGGAATGGCGTGCGCCACCGCGACCGGATACCGGAATCCGTCTGGACCGATGAGATCCGTGGCGCACAGATCGGCGATGCGCGGCACGGCCAGCCGTGCGAGGTCCGACAGCACGTGGCGCGCGTCGAGCGTGGAGGTGAGCAGCTCCGTCGCCTCGGACATGAACCGCGCGCGCTGCTCGGCGTGGCGCACGACCTCGCTCGTCCGCACCAGATCCGAGTAGCTCGACACGAGCAGCTCGAGGATCTGCTCCTTCGTCGCGCGAATCGTGAACGTGGTGCCGAGCAGCTCGACGTCCACCGGGGCGGGAAAGATGCGATGGGGATCCATCGCATGTTGGAGCACGTGCCGCACGCGGCTGAGCAGTCCCTCGGTGTGATACGGCTTGGTGACGTAGTGATCGGCGCCGGATGCGAGCCCGCGCACGATGGCGAGCGGATCGGTGAGGCTGGTGAGCAGCACTACCGGGATGTCTTTCCACTCCGCTTGCGCCTTGATGCGGCGGCACAGCTCGTAGCCATCCATCGTCGGCATCACGACGTCGCTCAGCACGAGATCGATGTGTTCCGTGGCGAGGAGCTCGAGGGCCCGCTCGGCGCGGCGTGCAAGGACGGTCGCGTATCCGGCTCGCTCGAGCAGCAGCGCCAGTGCGGCGGCCTGGGTCGCGCTGTCCTCCACGACGAGCACGCGCGGCGAGGTCGGCGATGCGCCATCGGAGACAAGGGGCGCAGTCGTCACGATGCGAGCTCTCGCAGCCGGCGGGCAGCCGAGTCGAGCGACACGATCTGATCCACGACGCCAGCGAGCTTCGCCTCGCGAGGCATGCCGTAGATCACTGAGGAGGACTCGTCCTGCGCGAGGATGCGCCCACCCGCGCGATGCACGTGACGGAGGCCTTCCACGCCGTCGTCGCCCATGCCGGTGAGGATGAGCGCGAGCACGCCCTCACGCAGTGTTTCGGCGCACGAGCGGAACAGGTAGGTGGCAGAGGGACGGAAGGTGCCGATGGTGGGCGCGTTGTCGAGCTGGATGCGGAGTCCGCCGGAGACGTCGCGACGGACACCGAGGTGACGGTCGTCGGGCGCGATGAACACCGTGCCCGCCGCGACTGGCTCGCCAAGCTCGGCCAACTTGATCCGGAGCGCGGTGTCGGCGGCGAGCCAGTGAGCCAGACCGCCGGTGAACCCCCTCGCGATGTGCTGCACGATCAGGATCGGCAGGGGGAAGCTCGCCGGGAGTTGGGACAGAATCGTGTGCAGGGCGGCCGGGCCGCCCGTGGAGGCCGCGATGGCGACGACGTCGAAGCCGAGCCGCGACGTCGCGCCCATGCTGTGGCTCTCGGCGGGCCGCGCCGCCGGCGTTAGGAGCGGCCCCACCGACGCGGCGCCATGACGACGCACGACCTTCACCTGGGCAAGTGCTCGGACCATGCTCACCAACTGCCGCCGGTCGCCGTCGAAGCCCGGTGATCCGACCCCGGTCGGCTTGGCGATCACCATCAGTGCGCCGGCCCGGGTGGCGTCGAGGGAGAGCTCGACGTCGCTGGACGTCACGGAGGAGACGACGAGGATCGGCCGGGGCGACCGTGTCATGATCTGCCTCGTGGCCTCGATGCCGTCCATCTCCGGCATGTGTACGTCCATCGTGACGAGATCCGGGTGAAGCCGTTCGGCCATGTCCACCGCTTCGACTCCGGTCCGTGCCTCGCCGACCACGGTGATGTCCGGTTCGGCCGACAGCAGGCTGACGAGCAGGGCGCGGGCGGTGGCCGAGTCCTCGGCGATCACGACACGGATCACGATGCCGCTCCGCGGGGCGCGCCGAGGAGCTGCCGGATCGTCTCGAGCAGCGTGTCCTGGTCGAATCCGGACTTGGTGATGTAGGCATCTGCGCCCGCTTCCAGACCACGTGCGCGCTGCTCGGGACGATCCAGCGATGTGACGAGGATAACCGGGATGAGCGCCGTGCGGGTCGAGGCGCGGATGCGCTCGCAGAGCCCGAAGCCGTCGAGGTGGGGCATCTCCACGTCGCTCACCACGAGCGCGATGTCACCGCGCTCCACGGCGCGCCACCCCTCGAGCCCGTCCACGGCCGTGACGACGTCGTACCCCGCGGCGGCCAGCACACTCTGCTCCAGCGTGCGCGAGGTGATCGAGTCGTCGACGACGAGGATGCGGCGCGTCGACCGGTCGAACTGATCGGGCGTCGGCAATGCGAGGGGGGCCGATGGTGCCGCGCCACCCATCAGCACAGCCACGCCGAGGATCAGCACGACCTCACCGTCGCCGAGGAGCGCCGTGCCGACGGTGAGCTCCGAGGCGGCCGCACCGGCGTGCTCGAGGGGGCGCAGGACGAGCTCCCGCTCGTCGAGCAGCTCGTCGACGACGAGCGCGACGCGGCGCGCGCCGACCTCGAGGGTCACGATCTGGAGCATCTCCCCCAATACCGGTTCAACGAACGGAGGGCCGAGCAGCGCCGCGAGGGTGGTGACGGGGGTGGGAAAACCGCCCGCGGTCAGCATGGCGCGTCCGTCCACCCGGACGACGTGCCGTGCAATCACGCGGTCGACCCGCACGACGAAGGCGCTCGGGATGGCGACCGTCGCTCCCCCAACGTGCACCGTGAGCGCGCGGAGCGTCGCGATGCTGAGCGGCACCTCGAGCACGAACGTCGTGCCCTGGCCGGCGACGGAGCGGACTTCGACCGTACCGCCGACGCGCTCCACCGAGACACGGACGATGCCGAGCCCCACCCCGCGCCCCGACAACGTCGTCGCCGCCTCTCGCGTGGAGAAGCCGTCGTCGAAGATGGTGTGCTGGAGGGCGATCGGATCGGCGGGCACGGCGCGACCCCGCTGGGCGAGCGCGCGACGAATGCCGGCGAGGTCGAGTCCTCGCCCGTCGTCGGCGAGGGTGAGGCGAAGCCGGTCGCCGCGCAGCGTGAGCCCGAGGGTGATGTTCCCCTCTTCCGGCTTGCCGGCGGCCAGCCGGTCGGCGGCGCTCTCGAGCCCGTGGTCCACCGCGTTGCGGACGAGATGAAGCAGAGGCTCGCGCAGCGCTTCCACGACGACGCGGTCGGCCTCGATCTCCTCGCCCGTGACGACGAGCTTCGCGAGCTTCCCGACATCGTTGGCGACGTCGCGGACGACTCGCGGCAGCGTCTCGGTGAGCTCGCGCATCGACCGCTGGCGGAGCCGGCGCGCCGTACCGCTCAACCGGCCCGAGATCGAGCCAAGGGTGCGGGCGTCGTCTCCCGCGCGCCGGAGCAGGCGGGTGATCTCTCGATCCATCTCGAGAAGCATCGCGTCGTCGCGATGCTCGGTCCGTGATCGCCGGGCACGCACGCGCTGCCGCAGCGACGCGAGGTCGTCGGCGCGCTCGCCGAGCGTGACGGCCAGGCTGGTGACCTCGCCTGCGGCATTGGAGATCGCGTCGACATGGTGCAGGCCGACGCGAACGAGCTCGTCACGCTCCTGATCCGGCGCAGTGCGCGCCGACGCTGCTGTGGCAGGCGCCGCGCTGGCGGAGGTGAGGTCGATGCTCAGCACCGGGTCCGGCGCGGGGTGCGCCGCGGCGGGTGGCGCAGCGGGAGGCGCGCGCAGGATGGGTGACGCCACGCGGATCGACGTGGCCGCAGCGATCCTCGAGACCGCGGGCGCGACACCGAGTCCGCGCGCGTGGAGGAGCACGGCGTCGATGGGGCCACCGGCCAGCGGCGAGCCGTCGGCGAGCCGACGGCTGGCGTCGTCGAGGGCGTCGGCCGCCTCGAACAACAGTGCGATCGCCGCTCCTCCGAGTGGACTCGCGTCGTCGCGTGCGTGGGCGAGATCGCCCTCGAGCAGATGACACAGGCTCTCCAACTCGAGCACGCCGGCGGCGCGGGCCGCGCCCTTGAGGGTGTGCATCACGCGGAATGCGCCGGCGAGCGACTCCGCGTCGCCCGGAGCGCGCTCGAGAGTGAGCAGGTGCTCGTTGAGCTCCTGTACCTGCTCACCCAACTCCTCCACGAAGATGGTGAGGAGCCGCGCCGCCAGTTCGTCATCCGACATGGCGACTCGCTTCGATGCGTTCACGACGACGGCGAGGCGCGGGACGCGTCACCGGCCGTTCCGCACGCCGACCATGTCCACCAGCCGGGTGCCGAACTGCGTGAGATTCTGGGCGGCCGCCTCGGACTGCTGGGTAGCCATGAGGCTCTGCTGGGTGGCGTCGTGGATGTTGGCGATCGCCTGACGAATCTGCTCCATGCCGAGGGCCTGCTGGCCCGCGGACGCGACGATCTGCGCGGCGGCCTGCGCGGATTCGTCGATGACCTCGCCGAGCTGGGCGATGATCTCTCCCGCCTGGCCGACCTGCCGAACGGCGGCGGCGGTCTGTTTGGTGCCCTGCTCGGTGGCCATGACGGCGGTGCTGGTGGCGCGTTGGATCTCGCCCAGGATGCGCCGCACCTGGGTGGTCGATTCCTTCGCCTCGCCGGCGAGCGCCTTGATCTCGGCGGCGACGAGCGCGAAGCCGCGGCCGTGTTCTCCGGCACGCGTGCTCTCCACGGCTGCGTTGAGCGCGAGCAGCTTGGTCTGCTCGGCGATGTCGCTCACGGCCGTCGTGATCTCTCCGATGGCCTGGGCCTGCTCGGCGAGGGCCACGATACCGCGCGCCATGGTTTCCACCTGTGTCTGCACGAGCTGCATCGCCGCCACCGAATCGGCCACGGCCTTCCGGCCGGCGCGGCCACCGTCGGCCGCGCGCTGCGCGGCGTCGGCGACGGCGCGCGCGCGTTGCGCGGACTGGGCCGCCGTCTGGGCGACCTCGTCGACCGTCGCCACCGTCTCGGTGACGGCGGCCATGGATTCGTTCGTTCCCGCCGCCTGCTGGGTGGTGGCGGAGAGGATCTGCGTGCTGCTCGAGGCGATGACGTTGGCCGTCTCCTGGAGCGGACGGCTGATGGACCGGCTGACGAGGAAACCCACGGCGATGCCAGCGAGGAGTGCGACGAGCGTGGCGACGAGGATCGTGGTCTTTGCGCTGCTGGCGGCCGTGCCCCCGACATCGGCGAGGCGATCACCGCGCTGTTGCGCGGCGATTGCACCGGTCCGGATGACGGAGTCGAGCTCGGCGCGCAGCGGCTCGACCTCGGCGGCACGGATTCGCAGCGCCTGCGCGTCGTTGCCGGCGACCTGCGCCGAGTTCAACGCGACCATCGCGCTACGCCACCGGGTCATGAGCGCCTCGGCACGGCTCCACTGCGCGCTGTCGACCGCCGTGGATGCCGCCTCGCGCAGCCCGCCGACCAGGCCGCGCGCGATGGTGATCATGCTGTCACGCGTCCGGGAGTAGTCCTGGTCGTGCGCGAGGAGCAGGCGGAGCTGCTCCACGTTCGCTCCGCGGATCTCGGACTCGACGCGCATCGCCGGCGCGACCTGCGTGCGGCGCACGACGAGCGCGTCAGCGTAGGCGGTCCGCGTGCGCCCGAGCGCGATGGCCCCAACGATGGCCACGAAGAGCAGCAACGCGAGCTCGAACGCGATGGCTCCGGCGATGCGTCGGCCAATGGTCCAGGTCATCTCTGCCTCATGCAATCGGATGTGATGTTCACTGCGAGAGTGCCTCGAGATGCAGCAACAGGTCGCCGTCGACGACGAGCACCCCGTCTTCGGTGATGCCCAGCGCGAACCTGCGTCGCGGCCCGGGGCCCGGCGACGCGAGCGAGGCGCGCGGCACCGAGACGACGTCGTCCACCACATCCACGGTCACGGCGAGCGAGGCCCGCGAGCCGGTGCCGAGGACGATGAGCCGGGACTCGCCCGTCGGCACCGGAGCGGTGGGCGCGAGTGAGAGGACGGTGAGAGGACGCCCCCGCCATCCGGTGACGCCGTAGACCGGTGCGACGGCGCGCGGCAGCGGCGTGATGCTCGTCGAGCGCGCGATGGCCACGATGCTTGCGAGCGGGATGGCGAGGCGATCGTCGCCGACCTGGACGTGCAGGAGATGGAGCGCGTCGCCGCCGTCGTCGTGCTCTGCGGCGACCGGGCGGGCGAGCTGCCGGGCGCGACGATCGAGGACGGCGCGCGTGGCCTCTGGCGAGCGGACGGCGTCGCGCTGGGCGGCGGTGCGCGCGGCGGCCACGAGCCGCTGCTCGAGCGAAGGCTCGACGTGGGCGCTCATGTGCCACGCATCGTCGAGAGCGCATGCAGGCGCGCCGCCGCGATCTGGCGAAGCCGCGATGCGGTGACCCCGTCGGCGGCGGGAACGAGCTCGTCGTCGCCGACGTTCGCCAGTCGCCGCAGTACCTCGTCGAACGCGAGGGCGGAGCGTTCGGTGTCGCCGTGATGCGCGAGGGCGTCGCCGAGCTGCAGGTGCGCCATGACGAGACTCCGATCCAGGTAAAGAGCACGTCGCGCGGCG
>JBDTOD010000102.1:0-16015 GCA_039933415.1 bacterium | reverse complement strand
CCGCCTTCAAGTCGCTTTTCGGCGTTTCGCCGTCCGCCTTCAGGGCCGGATCGGGGAAGTCTCGGCGCGTTACTCGAGTAGCCAAGACTTGCGCATAGTCGGCTCGCCGCTCTGAACCGTGAGGCGGCACGTCGACCTAAAGAAGCTGAAAGCGGTGCTCCTTTCGTTTCGGTACGATGCATATTCGCAACTGTTCATATGGAAGCGAGACGTTCATGCAAACGAAAGGGATCCGATGAACACGTGCATGCGCAAAGCATGGTTACCGGTGGCGGTGTCCGTCGCGCTCGGCGTGAGCGTTCCCAGTTGCGCTCGCTCCAACGAGGCAGGACCGGGCGCAGCCAGCCAAGTGTCGCGAGTGCCACACGTGCCGCTCGACCCGCAGGTGGTGGCCGCGGGTCAACAGACTTTCCGCTTCGACACGTTTGGCGACGAGACATTCTGGACCGACGGGCTGAAGATGAACACGGTGATCGAGTCGGCGGTGGATCCGCTCACCGCTGCATCGGTCGGTCTGAAAATCGACGTCGCAGCGTTACCGGCGGAGGTTGTCAAAGGCGTCACAAACGGCACCATACCGCTGAATGATCCGCAGACGACGCTTGCGTTGCTGAGCCTGAAGGCCGTGGTCGGCGTGACGGGGCAGGTCAGCAAGGGAGCGGACGGTAAGCTGCACCTGGCTCGCGTCGGTATCACGTGCGCTCTATGTCATTCCACGGTCTCCAGGGATGTAAACGTTACGGCACCGGGAGCGGGAGGCAAGACAATCAACCTCGCGGGAATTATTGGTCGGCGCCTGGACGGTTGGCCCAACCGCGATTTGCAACCGGGGACCATTATTGCGTTGTCTCCGGCACTCACGCCAGGACAGAAGGCCGAATACGCATCATGGGCAAAGGTGCACGGGCCCGGCTTTTACGATCCGCGCATCAACGCGAACACCGACCCGGGCAGCAATCCCGCGGTTGGACCCGATATCGATGCAAACATCAGGGCTTACAAGGCGGCCGGCGGAATCCCGGTCGTCATACCGCCAGCGTTCGGTTTGGTGGGCTTGAGCAAGGGAATCTTCACTGGCGATGGCGATACTGCCCACGAACCGGCGGGCCCGACGTCTTACTGGAACCGCTACGTCGGGGTGGTGCAAATGCATGGTCACGGCACATTCGCTGACGAACGGCTCATTATCAACGGCAAGCCGCTCAAGGTGGATCACCGCTCGAACGACGATCTCATCACCGCCATCTTACCGCAGCTGGAGGCCTATCAATGGTCCCTTGCGGCGCCCGCGCTTCGCGTAGACGGAACAAAATGGGGCGTTGCGTCTGACCTCAACACCGAGGCAGTCACTCGCGGCAAGGCCATTTTCGAAGGTCCTGCAAACTGCTCGAGCTGTCACAGTGGGTCGTCATTCACCGATGTGAACACCTTTGGCCTGCACCCGGCCAGCGCCAGCGTCGCGCTCGACAAGAACTACATCAAGTTCTCGGCGACGAAGGAGTGGCGCGTCACGCCGCTCAAGGGCATCTGGATGCACCCACCTTATTTCCATGATGGCTCCGGCGCATTCAATCCCACTACGAGCAAGTGCAAGGATGGATCTGAGATCGGTAGCCTGGCCCGCGCAACAGATCGGGTGAGACAGGATCTGGCGTGCGTAGTGAACCGTTACAACGACTCGAAAGAACTCAAGCTTGGGTTGACTGACGCCCAGCGCGCTGATCTTGTGGAATATCTGAAGTCGCTCTGATCACCTCTCGGATGTGTGGGGGGGCTGGGCGCTACCGCTCTGCATCGCTCGAGCTCTCTTGTCCGCGGCGTATGACGCATTCCATACCTTCCCACAGTTCGCCTTCGAGAGCGCGCTCGGATTCCCGACCTCCCGGTTGATCCGGGTCGCGCGCAATCGGGATGTGTTTGTGACCTGTCGGAATCGGCCCGCCGAGTTCCTCGCCTGGAGTCACGCGTGACGCCCGCCCATGGCCGGGATGGTCAATCGCCTCCTGAAACCCGACGTGTGCTCGGCTCTGCTCTCTCGGCCGAAGGGCGGCCGATCTCGCCGCGGGCTTCCAGGCGCGCGAGCAACAGATAGAAGTATAGCATTCCACATTGCGATCCGAGGTCCTTCAGCAGGAGCGGCACATCGAACGGCGCCGCCCCGGCGACGAGCGCGATGTTGCTCGCGACGCTCGTGTCGTTCGCAGGAAACACATCCAGTCGCCCCAGGCCGCGCAAGAGAATGACGGCCGCCGTCCACGGACCGATCCCCTTGATTCGGCGGAGCATCGCCGCTGCATCCCGACTCGCGCACTCGTCCAGAGTCGTCGCGTCGAGCGTGCCGGATGCCAGCGCGTCGATTACGCGGCGCAACGCCCACATCTTGTTGGCGCTGAGCCCGGCGCTGCGAAGGACACTGTCTGGCGTTGCCTGAACGCGTTCCGCGGTCGGAAACGTGTACAACCGCACCGGCGTGCCCTCGACTTCCACCGGTTGTCCGACGGCGACGATCACACGATGCATGATGGTGCTCGCCGCTCGCAGGCTCACCTGTTGGAACACGATCGCGTTCGCGCACGCCTCCCAAAGACTGGGATATCGAGGAGGTCTCACACCGCGCATCCGTTCGACCAGGGAAGCTAACCACGGGATGGTCGCTGCTGCGCGCTCGAACTGGAAGAGGTCGCGATCGACTCCGAGCATCCGTCGCACGGTTGCGAGCGTCCGAGCGTGTTCGGCGGCGTCGCCCTCGATGGTCACCATCAAAGCGTCCGCACTCGCCTGCGCCACGCGCGCGATCACGGGGCCATTCAGACCGCAGTGTGCGCGGACGTATTGACCATGCGGCGTGAGCACATCGACGACATTCGTCGACAGCCGGCGCAGCGCGCAGACAGTGAGATCGAGCCGGTACGGAGTCGCGACCGACACCACGTGACTGGAACTGGACAGCACGACCCGAGACTCCTGCGACAGGGGCGGTTGGCCCCACGATGGCGCCATGTATGATCGGCGGGTGAGGATGACCGGTCAATCTCTGACGAGAGAACCATTAGCTCTTCATCATGGACTTGCCAACAGGTATGCGAAAGCCGACAGTGGAGGAACTTCGTGCCGCCGCGGGACGAGCTCTCGCCGACGTCATCGCGCCTGGCCTCAGATCGGCGCGGTCGCCTCGGGATCGTTCGCGTCGAAGGCCTAGACGCTGTTCGCAACGGTCGTCCCGAACACGACGTCGCGCATGCCGCCGTCCACCGCGACGTTACTGACGACGAGCGGCTGCGTGTTGAGCTGAGCGTCCAGGATCCGCTTGAACGACATGCCGAACTGCGCCCGGTTCACCGTGGCCGGCGTCAACAGCGTCTCGCGCAGGTTGTCTCTCGTCCTCGCATTGTCGTTGTGCTGCGTGAACACGTCCACCTGCGCGAGGGCCGGCGCACTCACCAGCGCGAGCGCGCTCGCGCCGATCGCCAAGCGGCGAATGCCCATCGAGAGGCGGCGGTTCATTCCGTTGCGTTCATTCACTGTCGATCCAGTGTCAGAGCGCGCGGGTTCCTGACCTGATAGAAAAATCCATCCTCAGCGCCGATGAGTAGATCGGGCACGCCGTCCTTGTCCCAGTCCGTCACGGTCGGTTTGGTCGCGTGGCCCGCCAGCACATGACGGCTCACGGGACCTTCGTCCCGAAAGGTCCAGCGGCCCTGCGCATCGCGTCCCAGCGCGCGGAAGACATTCACGTTGGGCGCGCTGTTCATCAGAATGTCCAGCTTGCCATCACCATCCCAGTCCACGATACAGAACGTGCGGCGTCCACTCCCTCCGAAAACCCCGCCGTTCAGCCGGAGCAACCCGGACTCCTTGTTCGAAGGAATGCCGTTGCCGTTGAAGACACTCGTTCCCTCGCTCCAGAACACGCGCTGTGGCGCGGACAGGGTCAGCCCGCCGTCGGCGCCGCGCTTCCGCTCGTAGAGCGCGAGATAGCCTTCGGTGTCCGACATCACGAGATCCATCAGGCCGTCGCCATTCCAGTCGACCATCTGCGGCGTGGTGCGCCACTGCGTGACGAGCTCGCGCCCCTGCGGATTCCACCAGTTCCACGCCGGCTTTGGCGATCTGGTGCCTGGCGCAACTTCGACCGGCTGGCCAGCGGCGAGCTTCGGCGCGTTCCGCGTGCCGACGTTCTTGTACCAGACAATTTTCCCCCAGATGCCGTTCGTGATGATGTCGGGCAACCCATCACCATCCCAATCGCCGACGCTGAGAATCGAATAGCCCCACTTCGCTTCCGGCGGCCCCTGCACCGAGCCGTTGGGGCCCGCCTGCTCGCGGATGATCTTTCCCCCGGCGGCAAGATATCGCGGAGATGCCCAGCGAATCGGAGTTCCGCCGAGGTTCTCGATGAATCCGACGTAGCCGGCGGAATTTCCGCTCATGAGATCCTCGTCGCCATCGCCGTCCCAGTCGAAGGCATACGGCGTCGCGAGCGCGCCAAACTTCACGTCGGCCGCGAGCTGCCGGAAATAGCGCGGCGGCAGGAATTGCGGCATGCCATTGAGCACCTCGCCGGTGTTCTCGATGAACGCCACGCGTCCGTCCTCGTCACCGACCACGAGGTCGAGGTCGCCGTCACCGTCGAAATCGACCGACGTCGGCGTGATCATCGTCAGGTCCATCCGCAGCGGCACGCCGCCCGTCGTGAGCGCACGACCCGCCGCGTAGACAGGCTTCGTCCGAGTGCCGGTATTCGCGTAGTAGGTGAAGCCGTCGCGAAACTCACCGCAGATCAGGTCCAGATCGCCATCACCATCGAAGTCGCCCCAGCTCGGCGACGGCATACCGTAGGGATCGATGTCCTTGCCTCCCGCCTGCAGCCGCACCGCCGAAGCGTAGACCGGCTTCTCCGTCGACCCGGAGTTGTGCATCAGGTAGACGTAGCCGTGCAACGTGCCGCGCGTCCATTCACCCTTTTCGTTGAACGCTCCTTCCCCGCCGGACAGAGGGCCGAAGTCACCCCAGAAATCGATGCCCAGCGTCACGTCGAGTGCACCATCGCCATCATAGTCGACGAACTTCCACTGATTCTGCCGGATGCTGCCTGGCTCGGTGAGAACTTTCTCCGGCACGCCCACCTGCGACGGCTTGCTGAATTGCGAGCTCAGGAAATCCGGGAAGACGTTGGCGCGATAATCGTAGATGTCGCCGTGTCTGGCCGAGGCTGTCGCCGTGACGATTGGCTTTCCGTCGACATAGGAGATCCCCACCGACGGCGCGGATGGACCGATGAGCACGGCGGGCCTGAAGATGGGCAGCTTCGATTGCACGTCGATCTGGCCGCTGTTCTCGAAGTACCACGTGCCGTTGGACGGTTTGCCGGTGCAGACGACCACGAGGTCCATCAAGCCATCCCCGTTGTAGTCCATCGGCAGCGGCCACGCCCACAGTCCAACGCCAAGATCAGCGAGTAAGCCGGGGTTGTTGTACGCGAGGCGCGGGAGAACGTCCTCGGCGACACGGCGGACTGTCGCGAGCGGGACCGCGAAGGCGGCCAGCAGGAGCAGGCGTTTCACGTTCGGCGGACCGTTTGCATGCGATCAAGCGCGCAGGCGCCGTCCCAGTCGTTGAGACAGAAGGGCCGGCTGCAAGTCGGTGCGTTGCTCACCCAAGCATCCGCTCAACAAGCCCGATCTCCAGCTCGATGCTCGGCGCAAACCGATCCGACTGCACGTACTCGACGAGACTGCGCAGCATCTGTCGCGCTACGGGCCGGCTCGCGCCAGTGTCGGTGAGGTTCATCCCACTGGCGAGCAGCCGACCGGGCCCGACACGCGTCTCGAAGAGGACGGCAAGCTTGTGATTGCGATGATAGTCGTCGATCACCTGGATCAGCGGGCGATATTCCTTGGGCGCGTCATTCAGCACGAACGCCTTGGAGGTCTCGAGCAGCTCACGCCACTGGTAGTCGCTGTGAAAGTCCGTGGGGAACGACGCGAGGGCGGGATGCCTGGGATCACAGAGCACGCTCGACGTCCCCGGCTGCGCAGCGAACCAGCTCAGCGACCAGAAGACGGGCAGCCATTGCGATGCGATCGCATCGGTGTGTCGCCGCATCGGATCCGAGAGCAGGAGCACGCGTCGCCCCGCGGCCAACGCGTCCCGCACGCTGGCGTCGTAGCTGCGGGCGATGATGACGTCTCCCGGAGCTGGCACCTCGATGTCACGAGGGAACACCCAGATCTTCCACCGGTTCTCCGCCTGCACTCCGGGAATCGCCACCGATACGTCGAGCCGCGTGGCCCTGGTCACCGACGCGAGCGGCGCTTCGATAGTGCCGAGCGTGCTGAGATCGTAGTCGATGGTCCGTGCGGCGAAGTGGCCGGATCCCACGGTCGTACCCTGTGCATCGCGCAGCGACCATGTCGCGCGCGCCGAGGCGAGCGGCGCACGCCCATGATGCCGCACCTGGGCGACGGCGCGAAAAGTCTGGTCGTTGGTCCAGACGAAGCGCGGCATACGCAGCAATGGCACGGTCTCGCTGAAGAATCCGCGGAACTGCGCCGGCGTCATGATTCCCTTCTCGTCCCAGAGTGCGTTGAGCAATCCGACCAACGCCTCTCCTTGGCCGGGGAAGTCCTGCAGTTGCAGCAGGTGGATGCCGCCAAAATGCGGCGTGCGAAGCGCGCTCTCGATGTCCTCCTTGTAGAGGGTCCAGGCAAATCGTCCCGTCGCCAGGGTCATCTGCCTCGCTTGATCGAGCATGCCTCGCTCGGCGAGCTGGTCGCGGAAGTACGCGAGATTGGTCGGCTTGAGTGGACCGGTGTAGCGCGCGAAGTCGTCGTAGGGTGGATTCACGACCCACTGCCCCACCTCGTGCGAGATGGTCGGCACGGTGAACCCTTCGATGTACGAGGAGAAGTCGAAGTCGGTACCGAGCTCTCCGCTCAGCCGTTCGCTGTCGTGCAGTCGCAGCATCTTCTTTGGCGCGACCTTCTGACACACGTAGTAATCGGCCGAGGGCTCCGGCTTGAGACGCGCGTAGTCGGCGTGCGTGGTATAGAGCCGGCGCGGATCGCGGCGCTTGAGATCGCTCGTCAGTGCGTTCATGAAGGTGAAGTCGCCCTGCAGCTCGTTGCCGAGGGCGAGCATCACGAACGACGGATGGTTTCCGTACACATCCTGGATGCGCTCGCCCTCGGCGCGCATGAAGGCATCGCGCTCCGGGACTCGCCCAATGTTGTGCGCCCAGATTGGCAATTCGATGTGGAGCAGAAACCCCGCCCGGTCGGCGGCGATGAACGCCGCCTCCGGCGGGCAGTACGAGTGGAAGCGAAAGTGATTGAGCCCGTAGCTCTTCGCGATGGAGTAGATCCTTGTCCACTCCGCGACGTCGGTGGGCGGATAGCCGGTGCGCGGGAAGATGCAGCACTCGAGATTGCCGCGCAGAAAGGTGGGGCGATCGTTGAGGAGTAACTGATTGCCACGGTGGCTGATCTCGCGGAATCCAAACGTCTCCGCATGGGCATCGGTGTATTGCCCGTTCGCAGTGGCGAGGGAGAGGTGGGCCTCGTACAGCCTCGGATCGAACTCGTCCCAAGGCGACGCCGCACGTCCAAGCTCGGCCGTCAGCTCGATCACCTGTCGATCGCCCGCTCCTTTCACTGGCGACGCGACTCGTGCCAGCTGTGCGCTCTGGCCGCTCCGACTCACCAACATGTCGAGCGAGGCAGCGAGCGGTGCGCCGGTCGTGTTGCGGATGGTCACTTCGGCGCGCACCGATTTGCGTACCACGTCGGTGAAGAGACGCACGCCGTCGATCCACACCGGATCGGTCGCGCGCAGCTCGATCCGGCCAACGATGCCGTTCCAGTTGGTCTGGGTGTGATCCGTCACACTGTGCGCATCGCGGCCGACGTCGAGGAGATATCGGTTGTCCACCCGGATCGTGAGTTGGTGGCGCCCCGGTGTGGCCGCCTTCGTGAGGTCGTGCAGGTGCGGCGTGCTGAGACTGTTCTGCGTACCGATCTCGGTCTCGTCGAGCCACACGGTGGTCGCCCAGTGCGCTCGTTCCAGGAACAGTGTGACGCGCTTGCCCTGCCACTCGGTGGGGATCTCGACATCGCGCTGATACCAGGCGTACCCCTCGAAGCGAAAGGTGCGCGTGAGATGACCGAGCTCGAACCCGGTGGTGCGGTCACCGAACCCCGCTTCGTCGGTGGTGCCCGGAAGCGTGATCGCCGCGGGAAGGCGCGTCTTGAACCAGGTCTCGTACTGGCGCCCCATCTCGGCAGGATTGAGCCGGAACCGCCAGGCGCCAGCGAGATCCGTCGCGGCGCGCGCCGCGAGTTCGGTCGCCGCCTCGTCGGGAAGCGCGCTCGCGATGCGAGGCCAGAGAGTGGCGGAGCCGAGTGCGATCGTGGCTCGGCCGGCAGTATTGAGAAAATCGCGTCGATCCATGGTCATGCGCTCGCGGTGGCTTCGGTGAGAATGCGGGGTAGATGACTCGTCGCTCCGAGATGCGCTGGGTCGAGCGTCAACACATGTGTCAGATGCCCATGAGCGCGTGCGCGCTGTCCCAGTCCGAGGAGGCCAAGCCCAATCATGTACTCGCAGTGAATCCGATTGCGGCGGCTCAGATCTTCGTCGAACAGGAGAAAGTCGGGGAGTGACACGGCGAAGTAGTCGATCTGCACGTCGTCGTCCCGATGCTGCTCACCATACGCGACGAGCTGAGCGAACAGTGCTCTCGCGTCGGTGCCGCGACCCAACTTGTCGCAGGCGAGTCCGCGATAGTAGCTGGCGTCGGGCGGTTGATCGTTGTAGAACATCGCCGATTCCAACGTGGAGTGCCCCGCCGCGGATAGCTCGAAGGCGTGTCTCGCCTGCTCGTCGTTGCCGAGCGCCTCGAGGGCGATCCCGCGATGATAGTGGATCTGGTCGTCGCGCGTGCTCGGCAGCTTTCCTTCTCCGAGATTGTGTGGATATGACTCGGCCCGCGACAACAGAGCGAGCGCCGCGTCGTAGCGCTCAGCGGCATGGGCTTCCTTCGCCAGACCGATGAGACTGATGACGTACTGCGCCGCGACTTTCCCCTCGCCTCCTTCCCATGGATGGAAGGTGTGGCCGAGCATCGTATCGAGCGCGCGCGCGTACTGTCCGCCGAGATTGAGCAACGTCACGTACTCGATCGTGAGGTCGTCTCGCACCGCGACGAGCGACCCATGTGCAGACAACCGTTCCAACCGGCTAATCGGCGGCTCGTTGAGCTTTTTGCGGAGTTGATCCAGCTCGAACAGCACGCGCGCGTCGGTGTCGTCGAGCGCGAAGGCGCGCTCATAGGACTCGACCGCTCGCGCGGCATCTCCGCGCTTGTTCATGTAGGCGAGTCCTAGATTCCGATGCACCGTTGGGAAGTCGCCCTCCAGGGCGCGCGACCGCTCCCAACAGCAGATGGCGTCCTCGTACTGTCGATGCGCATACCAGAAATTGCCGAGGTAGTATGGCGCCCGCGCATCATCCGGGTCGAGCGTCTGCGCGGCCTCGAGCGCGGGGACGCATTCGATCCGATTCGGGAAGCAGAACTCCGGTGACATGGCGCGGGCCTCACCCTGGTCCCGGAGCGCGGTGTCGCTGTCGCCGCGCTGCAGCGCGATCCAGGCGGAAAGGTACCGGACCATTGGACTTCCGGGTGCGGCACGATCGAGCAGGGCGCTCGCTTCGGTGAACAGGCCAGCGTGCTGATAGTCGAGGGCGAGCTCGATCAGATCGTGAAGGCCCCCGTGAAACGCTGGCATCGCATTCGTCTCGCCTTGGAGCAACGCGTGCTCGAAATGAGCGCCTGGCTCCATGGGATCGAGCGCGAGGGCGAGCTCCACCGCCTCCTTCGCCTCCGTCACGCGCATCAGATGGCGCAACAGGGCGATCTGCAAATGCCGAGCGCGGTGGTGATGCGCATTGGTCACCAGCGCCCGTTCCGCCAGCTCGAGTGCCCGCGCATACTCGCCTCGACGCGTCGCGAGGCGGGCGAGCTCGTAGTATGCCGGCGCGCGCCAGGCATCGTTCCAGACGGCCTTGTGAAACGCATCGAATGCCTCGTCGTACCGGCCGAGCATGCGCAGGGTGAGGCCGAGGTTGTAGTACGCCTCTCCATCGTACGGATTCGGGTTTCGGACCGTGAGCCGAGCGATCGCGCGACGGAAGTATGGCTCTGCCTCGGCGAACTTGCCGCGGCGGTGGAGGAGTGCGCCCAGCGCGTTGTTGCAGCGAGAGTCGCCCGGATCGCGCCGTAGCGCCTCAGCGTAGTAGGGCTCCGGAGCGAACGTCGGGTGCCGGTATTGTTCCAGATGGAGCCCGTTGAGATAGAGCTCCTCGTTCGATGCGATCTCACGCGGCGGCAGCGCGGGTTTCGCCGGCGCTGGAACGGACGCTCGTTCCTGCGAAGAGTGGAGCGGGGCCACGCGCAGGAGCAGCGCGTCGGCAGACCAGACTTCCAGCGTCAGATCGTCTTCTGAAAGCTCGCGCCCCACGTCGACCGTTTCGTCGAACGTGATCGCCGGCGACAGATCCCTGATCGCCTCGTGGATGAGCGTTCCGTGGGCGAGCAGACGCACGACGACCGTTCGCCGTTGGGTCACGTAGACGCCGAGGTGCGCTCGCCCATCGCGTACCGTGAGGTTGAGCACCGCGTCGCGGCTCGCGTTCTTCGCGCCGCCGATCGCCTTGAACGGAAGGAAGTACTGAGTGAATCGCTTCTCCTCGCCTGGCATGATCCAGGAGAAGTCCGGTTGGTTGTCGGTGTACGCGCCGGCCATCAGCTCCACATACGGTCCGTCACTGTCGGTGAGTTGACGCTCCCATGCGCGACCAAACTCGCCATTGCCCCACGTCCACTGCTTTTTGCCGGGCACCACATGGTGATCGGCGACGTGCATCATACCGGCCTGCGTGGCGTCATCGTAGCCGCCGAGAAAGTCGAAGTTGGAATGGCAGGCCATGTACGACGTGGGCACCGGAATCGTCGACCAGCGCGAGATATCGGTTCCCGGTGCGTAGTCCACCTTGTAGTAGGTACCCGTGGCGATCGGGAAATCGGACACGTCGCGCCGTCCATGATCCATCACGGCGTGCACGTCCGGTGGAAAGATCGAGCGGTAGCTGTCGCTGACATGCACCGCAGGGTTCGCCCACCAGAGAAATGATTGTGGCTCGCTCGTCCGGTTGAAGAGCCGAACATCCAGCTCCAGGTAGGCGCGCCCTGGGTGGAGGGTGAAGCCGACCGTCCCCTTCGTGCGCGTCATCCGTTCGATCTCGGAGCACCACACCGTCTTGCTCCCGTCGGCACTCTCGGTGATCTGGTGCTCGAGCGGCTCGAAGGTGCTGGGCCGGTGATGCTGCGGCCAGTTGAACTCGATGCCTCCTGATATCCAGGGTCCGGTGAGCCCGACGAGCGCCGGCTTGATCACCTGATTGTAGTAGACGAAGTGATGCCCGTTCGTCTTGTCGAGCGCCATCTGCACGCGTCCCCCCAACTCGGGAAGGATCATGATCTTGAGATAGGCATTCTCCAGATACAGCGCCGTGTATGTACGGTCGTGCCGGTCGTCGAGCACCCGGTCGATGACCGGGAAGGGATACACCGCGCCGCTGCTGCCCTGATAGACGCGCTTCTCCAGGAACATCGGATTCCTGTCCGGCGTGCCGACTCCGTACGTCGGGATCGCGACCGTAGCCGCCCAGGCGTGCACGACGTCCGTCGCCTGCGCGCTCGCCCCGCCCCCGTTCACCAGAACACCGCGAAGAAGGTGACCACGGCGACAACCACGCCTGCGCCGAGCCATTTCGCGAGTGTCGAGCTGTGAAGATCGAGATCAGCCTGCACCGGCATCGTGCGCGGCGCAGCGAGTGGTCGCATCACGGTGATCAGCAGCATCGCCACCGCGACAACGACGAAGGTGATGAGCATGCGGATGAGAAAATGCACGCCACTCAGTTGCCACTGGAGCATGCCGTACACCGGTGCGCTCCCGAGTAGCGCGGTGACGCCCGCCGCGGCGGGTGCCCGCGGCACGAGGATGCCGATGAGAAATGCGGCGACGATACCTGGCGAGATGTAGCCCTGGAACTCCTGGATGAAGTTGAACACGCCCTGAAAGCGTGGGCTCGCCAGCATCGGTGCGAGAGTGCAGGCGATGACGACGAACACCACCGTGGCGAGTCGTCCGATGGCCACCAGCCGCTCCGGCGAGGCGGTCGGCCGCACGGTGCGTTTGTACAGGTCCATCGTGAAGATCGTCGCGGTCGAATTCAGCAATGACGCGAGGGCCCCGATCACCGCTCCGGCGATCGAGGCGAGCATCACGCCGCGGAGTCCGATCGGTACGAGGCGCCGGATCAACGTGGGGTACGCGGCATCCGGGGTGGCGAGCTCCGCGCCGTAGAGTTGATGCGAGATCATGCCTGGGACGACGATGACGAATGGCACGAGCAGCCAGAGTGCCGCGGCGAAGACGATGCCGAGCTGCCCCTGCCCCAGGCTGCGCGCGGCGAGGGAGCGCTGCGCGATGTCCTGATTCAGACCGGTGTAGTACAGGATCGGGATCCACATGCCGAGCACGACGCCCGTCCACGGGAGCAGGGGATGGCTCGCGGGGAGGACTATGTGCATGCGGTCGGCGTTGTGTGCCATGAAGGCATCGATGCCGCCCACTGCTCGGAGTCCGAGGAATAGCGTGAGCCCACCACCGAGGAGCAGTGCGGTACCGAGGAAGAAGTCGGCCCAGGCTACCGACTTGAGTCCGCCTCCGGTGGCGAGCAGCGCGGCGATGAATCCGAGGGCGAGGACGCCTGTGCCGAGCGGGATGCCGAAGATCGTGGCAAGGGTGAGACCGCCGGAGTAGAGCACCGCCGTCATCGTCACCGTGACGTAGATGATCATGGTGAACAGCGCCATGATCGTGCGCGCGAGCGGGTTGTAGCGGTACTCCAGATACTCGGGCATCGTGTAGATGCCTGCGCGCAGAAAGCGTGGCAGCAAGGTGAAGGCGACGATCACGATGCCGACCGATCCGGTGAGCTGCCACGCGCTCACGGCGAGGCCCACCGATCCTGCCGCCTGCCCTGCCATGCCGACGAACTGTTCGGTCGAGATGTTCGCCGCGACGATCGAGAGGCCGATCAGTGGCCAGGGAAGTCCTCGTCCGGCGAGGAAGTAGTCCTCGCTGCTCGTACCACGTCGGCCCTTGTACAGACTGACGCCGACGACGAGGAGATAGAACGCGACGACCACGCCGATATCCAGCCAGTTCAGCATGCGATCTCCGGCACGGCTCGATACTTCCAGGAGAGGGGTAGATGACGCATCTTCGTATGGCGACCGATCAGAATGTCGCCGTTCGTCACCCGAGGGAATGGACGCCTTAACCGCGCATGGATATTCCTGTGTCTGGCGCCCGCTCGGCAGGTACGACCGACTCGGCGCGGTCGAGTCAGCGTGAGCCGCCCATTGGCGCACTGCGCGAGGGGTTCGCCGGCCAACGCCTGGCGGTGATCCCGGCCAGTGTGGTACGCCAGGGATTGCGCTCGCCCATCGTCCGTGAGCTGTACATCACGGACATCGGTCACTACCCCGCCGCGCCTGGTCACGATGTGCGGCGATCGCGCGGCTGCAAGGAAACCATCCTGATCTACTGCGCGCGCGGCGAAGGATGGTGCGAGCTCGGCGGACGTGAATGGCGACTGAGTGAAGGGTGGGCACTGATCATCCCGCCGGGGACGCCGCACAGCTACGGTGCCGACGTCGATGAGCCGTGGGGGATCTGGTGGGTGCATTTTGGCGGACCGCAGGCAGCCGCCTTCCGCGAGGTGCTGGACGTGAGCGTGGAGCAGCCGGTGCTGTACGCACCGCACGTCTCACACATCACCGACGCTTTCGCCGAGGCGTATGGCTATCTGGATGAGGGCTACTCCGAGCACACCCTGCTCGGTCTCTCGACCTGTCTCACGCACATCCTCGGCTCGCTCAAGCTGCATCAGCGGGCGCCAGGCGCGCGCGCGCGGGAGAGTGAGGAGCGCGTGCAGCGGTCGATCGGGTACATGCGAGACAACCTCGACCAACCGCTGCGACTCGCCGCTCTGGCAGCGGTGGCGGAGATGTCGCCGACCCATTTCAGCGGCGTGTTCCGCAAGTTCACCGGCAGCCCGCCCTGTCACTTCTTCACCCAGCTCAAGGTGCGACGTGCCTGCGAGCTGTTGGACTCGACGCAGCACCGCGTGTCGTCAGTGGCGCGCGAGGTCGGGTTCGCCGACCAATTTCATTTTAGTCGCGTGTTCAAGCAGATCGTCGGCCGGTCTCCGATGAAGTATCGCGAGTCGGTGAAAGGTTGAGCCGACGCCGTGGCTGGCTTCATCGAGTGTGTTCGACCGCGCGCACCATCCGCTCATCGGCGATACGGCGCCCCTACCACAAAACGTCCCCTGCACGCCCATGCAACTAAAATCGCTGCTCCGTCTTGGCTGCTTCCTCGTCGCCGTCCTTCCTGTCTCCGCCTTCCAATCAGCGCCCACCGTGCCGCTGAACATCGTCGTGCTCCTCACCGACGACTACGGCTGGGCTGACCTCGGGGCCAACAATCCCGCGACGTTTTACGAGACGCCGAACCTCGACCGACTCGCCGCGCAGGGTGTGCGGTTCACCGCCGGCTATGCGGCCAGTCCCGTGTGCAGCCCCACGCGCTACAGCGTGATGACCGGCAAATATCCCACGCGCGCCGGCCTCACCAACTGGTTGCCCGGCGTGCGCACCGAGCGTTTTCAGGAAGCTCCGCTCACGCTGCAAATGGCGCTCGAAGAGACGACGCTCGCCGAAGCGCTCAGCTCCGCCGGCTACCGCACGGCCTTCGTCGGCAAGTGGCACCTGGGCGAGGAACAGAAATACTGGCCCGAGTTCCAGGGCTTCGACATCAACGTCGCCGGCTGGTCGGGCGGGCACCCCAACAGCTATTTCGCCCCCTACAGCAATCCACGCCTGGAAGACGGACCCACGGGCGAGCTGCTCACCGAACGACTCGCGAACGAAACGCTGCATCTCCTGGAACAATTCAAAGCCGAGGGGAAACCGTTTTTCCTGATGCACAGTTTCTACGAAGTGCACACCCCCTTGCAGGCCCTGCCCTCCCTTATCGAGAAATATCGCGCCAAGGCCCAGCGGCTCGGCCTGAAAGAGGCGTTCACCGAAGAGCCGCAATACTACCTCTCGGCCAAGGGCCCACGCTTGGTGCGCGCGGTGCAGAGCCACGCCACCTACGCCGCGATGGTCGAGGAGATGGACACCGCCGCCGGCCGCATCCTCCGCAAGCTCGACGAGCTCGGCCTCGCCGACAACACGCTCGTCATCTTCACCTCCGACAACGGCGGCCTCTCCACCTCCGAAGGCGTGCCAACCTCGAATCTCCCGTTTCGCGGCGGCAAGGGGTGGGTGTATGAAGGCGGCATCCGCGAGCCGTGGATCATCCGCCTGCCCGGCGCGACGCGCAACGGCCAGACCAGCGCGACGCCGATCATGAGCACCGATATTTTCCCCACCGCGCTCGCCGCCGCCGGCGTGCCGCTGCCCGCCGGCCTGAAGATCGACGGCGTCAATGTGTTGCCGATCCTGCGCGGCGAGCCCGCGCCCGCACGCGAGGCGCTCTACTGGCACTACCCGCACTACGGCAACCAGGGCGGCTTTCCCGGCGGAGCAATTCGCGTGGGCGACTGGAAGCTCGTGGAAAACTACGAGGACGGCTCCGTCGCACTCTTCAATCTCCACGACGATCTCGGCGAGCATCACGACCTCGCCAAGGCCGAGCCCGCGAGAGTCGCGACCTTACGCACGCGCCTCCACGCGTGGTATCGCGAAACCGGCGCAAAATTCCTCCGCGCCAAACCCGACGGCCCCGCGCCATGGTCGCCCTGAAAATCAAGCTGGGGTGAGTTCAACCGGTCGATGCAACGGTGGACGCGAGTTTCTCCGCTGGTGTCATGAATC
>JBDTOD010000101.1:0-16053 GCA_039933415.1 bacterium | reverse complement strand
CGCGCTCCTTGTCGGCCAGATCGTCGCGCTTGCCGGCGTACATCTCGATCGACTCGCGACGCCGCTTGATCCCCTTGCGAAGCACGTCGATCACCTCGTCGTCCGTCAGATCGCGGCGCAGCTCGATCTTCCGGTTCTTCGCGTCGGAGAAGATCGTGCCGAGTACGAGAACGCGGGCCTTGTCCTGCGCCTTGCGCGCGGCGTTGAGATCGGACTGCAGGGTGTCGAACAGAGCCATGGCGGTACGCGTTGGAGAAACAGAAATCTACTCGTGAGCGCGGGCCGGCTGCAATGCGGCGCTTCGAGCAAAGCCGCATCTGCGACGTTGCCACTTCCCGCCACGCAACCTCGCCGACTATCCCGGTGGCCAGCCAAGTGATCGGCCGCCAAGGAGGTGCAGATGCAGGTGAAAGACGGTCTGTCCCGCGCCCGCGCCGCAGTTCACGATCGCGCGATACCCGTCGTCGGCGATGCCTTCCGCTGCCGCGATCTCTTTCGCCGCAATGAGCAGCCGTCCGACGACAGCGGGATCGGTGGCGTCGTTCAGGGTGGCGACGTGCTGTTTCGGAATGACCAGCACATGCGTCGGCGCCTTAGGATCGATGTCACGGAAGGCGAGCGTGTGTTCGTCCTCGTGGATGATCGTCGCCGGGATCTCGCGGCGCACGATGCGGCAGAACAGACAGGAATCCGACATGGTCGGCGAGCTCGGTGTGAGGGACTGAGACCGATCAGTGTGAGAGCAGAGCCTGGATGATGCGCTCGCCGGCCGCCCCGTCCCACCCTTCGGGAGGTCTACGTTCCGGCGAACGACTTGCCGCGCGAACGAGTTCCGGCAGCGTCGCGGGATCGCGCACCAGCTGGTTCGTTCCCTCGGTGATCGTGATCGGCCGCTCGGTGTTGTCCCGTACGGTGAAGCACGGAACACCGAGGACGGTGGTTTCCTCCTGCAGCCCGCCCGAATCAGTGATCACCGCGTGCGCGGCGCTCATGATATCGAGCATGTCGAAGTACGGCAGTGGATCGATGAGCTGAACGCCATCGAGCGGCAAGCCGAACGCACGGAGCCGCTCGCGAGTCCGAGGATGCGACGGGAAGATCACCGGTCGCGTCTCGCCGATCTCGCTGAGGGCCCGGGCGATGACAGCGAGTCGCTGCTCATCGTCGACGTTCGACGGCCGATGGAGTGTCACCACGACGTGCTCGCCGTCCGCCTGCAGCCTCGCGCTCGCTCCACTCGCCTTGGCGCGAGGCAGTGCCCGAAGCATCGAGTCGATCATCACGTTGCCGACGAACACGATCTTGCGCGCCTCCTCTCCCTCGCGCAGCAACGCGGCATCGGCATCGCGGGAGGGCGTGAGGAGGAGATCCGAGAGTCGGTCCGCGACGAGTCGGTTGATCTCCTCGGGCATTGCTCGATCGCCGCTTCGCAGCCCGGCTTCGACGTGCGCGATGCGGACGCCCAATTTCGACGCGACGAGCGCCGTCGCCATCGTGGAGTTCACATCGCCGTAGACGACGAGCCAGTCCGGCGCCGTGCCGATGAGGACCGGCTCGAATCGCTCGAGGATCCGCGCCGTCTGGACGGCATGCGAGGCCGATCCGACCTCGAGATTGAAGTCGGGAGGCGGAATGTCGAGGTCGTCGAAGAAGCCCGAGGAAAGCAGCTCGTCGTAATGCTGCCCCGTATGCACGACGACCTGTTCGACGCCGGCGCGACGACCGGCGTGATACACGGGCGCGAGCTTCGGAAAGTTCGGTCGAGCGCCGACGACGTGAAGCAGCTTCACGACGCGAGGCGAGGCAGAGAGATCATGACCGCAAGAGTAGTGAGCGAACGAGCGCGACGCCGGCGATCCCGGCGGTCTCGAAGCGCAGGATGTTCGTGCCGAGGGAAGCCGTACGCCATCCGGCGTCGGTGAACGCCGCACGCTCGTCCGGCTCGAACCCGCCCTCGGGTCCGAGTGCGAGGACGACGGGTGCATGAATCGACGAGATGAGATCAGCGAGCGGTTGGCCGAGTGGATCCAGCAGCACGGTGCCGCCGGTGAAGGTGCACGCGGCCACCGCGTCGATCGTTGCCTCCGGCAGCAGCTCCGGCAGCCATGCGCCGGCGGATTGCTCGAGCGCTGAGATCATGCGCGCGCGGAGCTTGTCGCGAAACGCGCTTCCCTCCCCGCGCGGGTTCACGCTGCGCGATCTCCGATACACGATCGAGCGCCATGCCGAGACGCCCAGCTCGACCGCCTTCTCGGCGAGCATCAGCATGCGCTCGCGGTCGCCCACGGGCGCCCACAGCTCCAGCCGCGCCGGCGCTTCCATCTCCTCGACGCTCGATGCGATGCACTCCAGCACCAGCGCGCGCTTGCCAAGGCCTTCGATGCGAGCGTGCGCTCGCAGTCCCGCGCCATTGGTGAGGCGCACTGGATCGCCAACCTCGAGACGCTTGACCATCGCGTGATGCGCCGCGCGTTCGTCGAGCTCGACGCGGCCGTTCCACGCGCCAGGCGCGTAGAAGGTCGTGACGGGTTGCCCTGCTATCGTCGCGCGATGCGTACCGACCACCACGCACCTTCCACGTCTTCCGCAATGACGCGCCACCCCTGCGCCTCGATCACGCCGAGCATCATGTCGCGCTCGTCGACGAGAATGCCGCTGAGGATCGCTTCGCCGTCGCTGGTCAGGGCGCCCGCGATCACCGGAAGCAGCTCGACCAGGACAGAAGAGATGATGTTCGCGAGCACGACTCGCACCGGCGCGACCAGCGGCAGCAG
Organism: bacterium; assembly: GCA_039933415.1. Lineage (GTDB taxonomy): Bacteria > Gemmatimonadota > Gemmatimonadetes > Gemmatimonadales > Gemmatimonadaceae > AG11. The sequence continues at coordinate 13,279 of JBDTOD010000101.1, read as the reverse complement.
TAGCCTTGCGTCTCCTTCGATGACCGTCACCCGGTCGCCGACCCCGTTGCGGCGGACGTTGTCGTTGGCATTCGCGATCGCGTCATGATCGAGCTCGATCGCCGTCACGCGTGAGGCGCCCAGCTTTGCGGACGCGATGGCGAGGACCGCGCTCCCCGCGCCAAGGTCCGCGACCCGATCGCCCGCGCGCACGAGCGCCGGCAGCAGACGCACGACACCGCGCGTCGTCTGATGCTCACCAGTCCCGAACGCCATCTCGGGCTCGATGACGATGGTACGCGCGGAGTCGCGACCGTCGGCCAACCACGGAGGGACGATCGCGAGCGCGCCGAGATCGTGGGCACCGACGCCCTTTTTCCATTCCTCCGCCCAGTCGATCGCGGGGATCAGGGTCGCACTGACGCGAGCCGATGGCGCCGCGGACAGCACGGCGGCGACGACGCCCGCGGCGTCGGTCTCTTCAGGAAAGTGCGTGACGAGCTCGTCGCCCGCTTCGTGCACTCCCTGCGAGCCGATCTCGAACAGCGCGGCGAGCACCGCGTCGCGCGCGTCGCCCGCACTCACCCGCACCGCGAGCCAGCTCACGCGCCGAGCGCTTCTTTCATCTTCGCCCAGAAGCCCTTGCCGCGATCGGCGGGAACGGCCTGCTGAATCTCGCTGAGACGCTCGATGAGACGCTCTTCTTCCTCGCCAAGCTTGTCCGGGGTCCACAGCTGCACGCGCACGTGCAGATCGCCCGTACCGCCCGAGTTCACCCGAGCGAGTCCACGACCGCGAAGATGGAAGAGCTGTCCGCTCTGCGTGGCGGGCGGGATCGCGAGCGCGACGCTCGACGTCACCGTCGGCACGTCGATCGTCGCGCCCATGACGAGCTGCGGGTACGTGACGAGCACCTCGGTGTAGAGATCTTCACCGTCGCGCTCGAACCGCGGATCGTCGGCGATCTCGAACACGACGTGCACGTCGCCTCGCTCACCGCCGCGCTGCGCCGCATTGCCGACGCCGCGCATCGTCATGTACTGCCCAGTCGCGACGCCCGCCGGAATCGCGACCTTCAGCGTCTTCTCGCCGCGCACGCGCCCATCACCGCGACACTTGCGGCAATGCGACTCGATGATCTGTCCTTCGCCCTTGCATGTCGGACAGGGCGCGACGGTGACGAACTGTCCGAAGAACGAGCGTTGAGCGCGACGCACTTCACCCTGCCCCGCGCAGGTGGGACACTGCTGCGCCTTGGACCCCGGCTCGGCACCCGTGCCGTGACAGCGATCGCACGCGTCGAGCACCTTGAGGAGGACCTGCTTCTCCACTCCCATCGCCACTTCGGCGAGCGTGAGCGGAACGGTGATCTTGACGTCCGTGCCGGCACGCGTGCCGCCCGCCCCGGCGCGACCGCCAAAGAGATCTTCAAGTCCGCCGAAGTTGCCGAAGTCGCGCATGAAGATGCCGAGCGCTTCGGACAGATCGACGTGATGGAATCCCGCGTTGCCGGCGCCGCGGAGGCCAGCCTCACCATACCGATCGTACGCGGCGCGCTTCTGCGGGTCGCGCAGCACGTCGTACGCCTCGGTGATCTCCTTGAACTTCTCTTCGGCGTCCTTCGCCCCGGCGTTGCGATCCGGGTGATAGGTCATCGCGAGCTTGCGATATGCCTTCTTGATGTCGTCGTCCGACGCGCCTTTGTCGACGCCCAGGACGTTGTAGAAATCGGCCATGTAATGAACTGGTGTTGGAGCGGCCGGCGAGGACGTCAGCCGGGACTCTTCAAAGTAAATCGCTGAGCAAGCGTGACGTGTGCTGCACGAGCGCGATCACCTTCTCGTACGGCATGCGCGTCGGACCGATGACACCGATCACACCGGTCAGCGCTCCGGCGTGATACTCCGCCGTGACCACGGTGAACTGATCGAGTCGCGGATCGCCGTGCTCGCCGCCGATGGTGATGCTCACGCCCGGCCGCTCGTCGCCGCTGTGCTTGCGGCGTAGCGCGTCGGCGAGGCGGGCGGGCTCTTCGGTGAGCGAGAGCAGTCGGCGAAGGTTGTTCGCACCGCTGAACTCCGGCTGCTCGGCGAGCACGCTGGCCTGCCCCACGATCACGCTGCCACCGGCGAGCGGCAACGCGGTGTCCAGCAACTGCTCCCCCTCCTGGACGAAGATGTTGAGCAGCTCCTCCGCCTCCGGAACGGTCTGCGAGTCCCGCAGCCGCTCGGCGACGGATGTGCGAAGGTCGCGGAGCGTATGGCCCGCAAGCCGCTCGTTCAACACACGGCTCACTTCGGCCACGGCCACGTCGGCGAGGATTCCGCGCACCTCGACGAACACCGTTCGCACCACGCCGGCGTCGAGGGTCAACACCAGCAGCAGACGATCGCCGCCGATGCGCACGAGCTCGAGCCGGCGCAGAACGCTCGCATCCAACCGCGGTCCGAGCGCGACGCCGAGCTCCTGGGTGAGCACGCCGAGGCTCTGTGCGGCGCGGCGAAGGACCGTCTCGATCGTGGAATGGCTCGAAAGCTCCTCGCGAAGCCGGTCTTGCTCGGCGACGACGATGGCGCCGACGGGCGAATTGAGCAGCGCGTCGACGTAGGCGCGGTACGCCTTGTCCGTCGGCACTCGGCCGGCCGAGGTGTGCGGATGCGAGAGAAACCCCTTGTCCTCGAGGTCGCTCATCGTGTTGCGGATCGTCGCAGGCGACACTCCCAGTCCGTGCCGGCGCGCCAGCACGCGGGACCCGGCCGGCTCGGCCGTCTGGACATAAGTCTGGATGACCGCCTCGAGTACGCGGCGCTCGCGGGGCGTGAGCTCGTCTTGGGAGGTCATAAGTGTAAATATGCTAACGACTTCGGCTGTGCGTCAAGGCGGCGGCGAGCGCGTCGAGCCGCAGCCAGCCCAGGGGAGTGCAGCGCAGGCGTCCGTCTGCGCCGACTGTGACCCATCGGGCGACTTCCCACGGTGCCACCACGTCACGCTCCCCAGATCGCAGCAGGAGGCCCGCGTCGCTCCTCAAACCGAGGTACACGGACTCTGCGATGAGATTGTCCTCGTCGAGTCGCTCCTCGCCGCCCACGGGGTCCGCGCCGGCGAGCGCGAGGTCGCGCCACTCGGCGAACGCCCGCGCGTTCCAGCGTCGAGACCGGCCGTCGAACCCGTGCGCAGCAGGGCCGAGTCCGACGTACGGCACCGATGCCCAATAGCTGGAGTTGTGGCGCGAGCGAAAGCCCGGACGCCCGTAGTTCGAGACCTCGTAGTGCTCCAGGCCTCCGGCCGTGAGCATCCGGTCCGCGAGCAGAAACTCCTCTTCATAACCGTCTTCCCCGCGTTCGACGGTTTCTCCTGCGGCCGTCCACCGGCCGAGTGGCGTCGCCGGTTCGATGGTCAGGCCGTAGAGCGAGACGTGCTCGGGCCGGAGCGCGAGGACTCTCTCGATGTCATTCGCAAAGTCTCGCTCGAGCAGCTCGGGGAGGGCGAAGATCAGGTCGAGCGACAGGTTGGAGATCCCGGCCTGGCGAGCCGTCGTGACGGCGGATTCGATCGCAGAGGCGTCGTGCGTGCGATGCATCCACCGCAGCGCTGCGTCGTTGAACGATTGCGAACCGAGTGAAAGTCGATTCACACCTGCGGCCACCCAAGTATCCGCCGTTTCTCGTGTTACGTCTTCTGGATTCACCTCGATCGTGAGCTCTCCGCCGGCCGACAGCGGAAAGCGCCTGCGCACCAGGTCGATCGCGTCCGCGACGCCCGCGCCGCCCAGACGAGACGGCGTGCCGCCGCCAAGGTAGATGGTGTCCACTTCTCCGACCGCGGTCGATCCGAATCGAGTGGTGACCTCGGCGTCGAGCGCGCGAAGATACTCGTCGACGGGCACGACGCGCCGAACCGCGATTGAAAAGTCGCAGTACGAACATCGTCTCGAGCAGAAGGGGACGTGCAGATAGACGTGTCGGGGCACGTGTGAATATCGTCTGCGGACCGATCGGGGTCAGAGCCCGGGGTCAGAGCCCGGGGTCAGAGCCCGGGGTCAGAGCCCGGGGTCAGAGTCACGACTCTGACCCCGCGAGTGACAAGGACTACATCCGGCGGATCTCGCCTGTGAGGGCGCATTCGATCAGTCCGCGGATCTCCAGCGCGCTGAGCGCCGCCATCCCTTCGTGTGCGGGCAGCCGCGCACGCGTGCATAGCGTGTCGAGATCCGCGGAGCCCTCCGACAACGCGTCCCACAGTCGCTTCTCTGCACCTCCCACCGGGAGCTCGCTCGCTCGAATCGGGGCGGTCAGCCCGAGCAGCGCGATGGCATCCGCCATCGAGGTGATGGGCGAAGCGCCATCGCGAATGAGCTCGTTGCTCCCCTGCGCCTGGGGGACGTCGATCGGGCCAGGCACCGCAGCGACGGTTCGTCCCATCTCCAACGCGTGGCCGGCAGTGATCAGCGCGCCGCTCCTGATTCCTGCTTCGACGACGATGGTGACGGACGCCACTCCGGCGATGATCCGATTTCGGCGTGGAAAGGAGCCGCCGTGCGCGGCGTTGTCGGGGGCGAGCTCCGAGAGCACGACACCGTGCTCACCGATCGCCTTCTGAAGCTCCGCGTGCCCGCGCGGATACACGACGTCGAGGCCGGTTCCCAGCACCGCCGCGGTGGCTCCCCCAACCTCGAGCGCGCCGCGATGCGCGGCGGCGTCGACGCCGCGCGCGAGCCCGCTGACGACGCAGGCGCCCGCCCTCGCCAGCGATCTTGCCAGCTCCCTGGTCACCCGTTCGGCATACGGGGTCGCCCGCCGCGTGCCCACGATCGCCACACAGGGCCGCGCGAGAAGGGAAACGTCGCCCCGAGCCCACAGCGTGCGCGGATGATCGGTGCGGTCGAGGAGAGCGGTCGGGTAGCCCGGGTCACCCGGGTGAAGCTTCACGTCAGGGCAGCTCGACATCTTGCGTGTACTTCACCGCGGCCTTTTTCCGCATGTCGAGCAGTCGGCGCCACCAGGCCAGCTTCAACTCATCGAGCCCCGTGCGCGCCGCTCCGCTGATGGCGTACACGCCGAATGCTTCGGACGCCTCGATCGGTGCCGGCTCGTCGTCGCCGAGGAGGTCCATCTTGGTGAACACGACACAATGCGGCTTCTCGGCGAGCTCGGTGGAATACTGAGCGATCTCGTGGCGAAGCTGGTCGTACTCGGCCTGCCAGTCGAGGGAATCGATCGGGATGAGGAAGGCGAGCAGTCGCGTGCGCTCGATGTGCCGAAGGAACTGAAGCCCGAGTCCCTTCCCCTCGTGCGCGCCTTCGATGATGCCCGGGATGTCGGCGACGACGAACGTGCGGCTGTCGCTCAGTTGCACGACGCCGAGATTGGGTGCGAGCGTGGTGAAGGGATAGTCGCCGATCTTCGGCGTTGCCGCGCTGATCACCGAAAGGAGCGTGGACTTGCCGGCGTTGGGTTGGCCGACGAGGCCGACGTCGGCGATGAGCTTGAGCTCCAGCTCGAGGGTGAGCATCTCGCCGTCTTCACCCGGCTGCCATTCACGCGGGCTGCGGTGCACCGAGGTGGCGAACCACGAGTTGCCCTTGCCACCGCGGCCTCCTTTGGCGACGACGAAGATGTCGCCGTCCTCCAACGCCTCGCCGACGATCTCGTGCGTTTCGTGGTTGCGCACGATGGTGCCTGGCGGCACGGGGAGCACGATATCCTCGCCCGATCGGCCAGTCTTGTTCGAGCCACTGCCGTGGTCGCCGCGGTCGGCTTCCCACGCGTCGCGATAGGTGAAGTCGAGCAGCGTGGCCAGGTTGCTGTCCGCGCGAATGATCACGTCTCCTCCCTTGCCTCCGTCTCCGCCATCCGGGCCGCCCATCGGCGCGAACTTCTCGCGACGGAACGAGGCGATCCCCGAGCCGCCGCTGCCGGCCGTGACACGAACGATGACGCGGTCGATGAACATCTCGATGATCGGGCGAAGGTAGGGAACGGACGCGATAGCGCGTCAGCGATCGAACGACGGCCAAACCAATCCGCCGCAGTCTCGAAAGCTACTTGCCGACCACGCGCGCGAGCAGCAACCGCACCGTTCGGACGCGATCGGCGCCGATCGTCTCCTCGAGCGCGTCGATCGCCTGGCCGAGCACATCGGGAGGCACGCCGACGTTGATCGCGCCGTGGAGGTGCGAGTGAAGCTGCCGGTCCTGGCCGGCCGCCGCGCAGGCGGCCACGATGCACAGCTCGCGTCGCGGCAGATCGAGTCCGGACCGGCTCAATACCTTGCCGTACCCTTCCAGCACCATCCACGCGTCGAGCGCCGGGTGGAGGTCGCGTACGTTGAGTCGCAGCTTCTCGTACATCGGACCATACACTTCGGCGCAGGTTCGCTCTCCGCGCTCCCGCCATTCCTCGGTGAGGGTGAGATCCTCAGCCTCGTCCGTAGTGGGCGCCGGGTTGGGCGAGATGCGTCGCCACTCACGCGCGGCGTTGAGCGCACGCGGAAAGCCACAGAAGAGATAGCTCTGGAGGACGAGCTCTTCGATGTGCGCGGTGGGCGTGACTCGCGCGGCGGCAACGAAGGACTGTCGAATCTCCGACTCGGATCCCGAGGCGATCACGGCGCTCAGGCGGACCAGTGCGCGCGTGCCGTCGTCCAATCGGGTCAGATCAGGCGGCACCGAGCGGACGGACCTCGCCGACGACCTCGCCGCGCGAGTTGCGCAGTGGGCGATGGAGGAACTCGGCGAGGCGAGGGGGAAGATCGCGTGGAAGGAGGCCGAAGTGCTGGAGTGCGGTCAGCACGGCGGGAAACTGCGCGCGCTGAGCGCCATCCTCCACCTTGATGGCGATGCCGATTCCTTCGTCGACCACGGCGACACAGTGGATCCCCTCGGCGCCGATCTTGGCGATGCACCTGCCCTCGGTGGCCTCGATCACGGCGGAGTCGAAGCGGTCGGTGCCGCCGACGAGAAAGGGGCGGGTCTGCATCGCGTGCACGATCCGCGACGGCACCTCGGCCGAGCGTCTCGCGGCGTCGGCGAGTCGCGCGTACGCGAGCGCCATCGATTCCAGGGGAAGCACGAACACCGTGACGCCGCATCCATCGACGGCGAGGCCAATGCGATCACTGGGCACACTGCCCCACTTGGCCACTTCGGCGAGGCAGGCCTGCTGCACCGGGTGATCGTGTCGCTCGTAACCGTAGGCGGGCAGACGGGACGTGAAGGCCCCGGCGAGCATTGCGGCGTGCTTGCCCGAGCAATTGTTGTGGAGCCGACTGGGACGAGCGCCGGCATCGCGCAGCAGCTTCTGGCCGCGCTGTGCGAGGGGCTCATGCGGGCCGCACGCCAGATCCCCCTCCTCCATTCCGATCGATGTCAACATCGCCTCGGCGATCTTGACGTGCTCCGGCTCGCCGCCGTGAGACGCGCACGCGAGCGCGAGCTGATCGTCGCCCCACCCGAGGACGTCGAATCCGCCACTCTCGAGAAGTGGCATGATCTGGAACGGCTTCGCGCAGGATCGCCAGTGCGTCACCCTGGCGTGATCGATGGCCGTGCCGATCAGCGCGCCCGACGCGTCGACCACGGCGGCGTGCACGCGATGGCGCGACTCGACCTGCGCGCCGCGGGTAACGATGACGTCGAGAGAGAGCTGATCCATGCCGGCGACAGTGCCCCGGTGAGGGAGCACGAAAGATAACCGGGGGCGGCGCGCAAGAGGTGGAAGGAGCGAGCGCGCCGCCGGATCGCCTTACCGAGTCACGGCGATGATGATCGCGACCGTGCTCCCGATGATCTGCGCCAGCCCGGTGACGAGGGCGACGTAGTCCCGCTTCGGTTGGCCGTCGTTGTTCGGCACGGTGACGACGCTGCCAGGACGCGGCCTCGGCACATGGTCGGGAAGGAACAGGTGCTTCTTCACCGTCTCCAGCTTGCCGCTTGGCTGCGTCACGTAGGCATGGCTTTCGTCGGCAGCGGGAGTCGGACCTCCAGCGGCGCCGATGTAGTAGTCGATCCCCTTGCCTCGGATGTACGCCACGGTCGACGGGGCATTCACGGCGCCACGGATCGTCACCACGGCGTTGTACGGCGGGATGGAGATGTTGTCGCCGTCCCGAAGGATCAGGTTGTCGCTGCTCTCGTGTCGGCGCAGCGCCGCCGAGAGCTCGACGCCAACTCGCCCAATTCCGTTCTCGCGACGGTTGAAGACGATGCCGTCGGCATATGCCTCATCGGTGAGACCACCAGCGCGTGCGACGAGATCAGCCAGGCGCTCGCTCTTGGTCCTGAGCGCGTACGAGCCGGGGTACTTCACCTCGCCCTGAATCGTGACTGTGCGCTGCAGTGCGAAGTCCGGCTGACGCAGCACGAGCACGTTGTCGTACGGGCGCAGGATCACTTCCGGCGCGCCCGCTCCGGGCGCCGGCAGTCCGGGAGGACCAACGTACTCGCCGTTCGGTCCGCGCTCGAAGAGATAGGTGGAGTCGAGCGGCACGCGGATCGTGGTCGCCGTACGGCCGCCACTGCGATCGTCGGGAAGTCGAGCAATCTCCGCCTCCTTCAGGTACGCGCTCTCCTGTACGCCGTTTGCGAGGAGCACGAGGTCGCGGAGCGTCATGCCCTCGAAGTACGGAAACCTTCCTCCCTTCTGCACCGCTCCGCCGATCGCGACGAAGCGCGCGGGGCGGAAGCTGCTGACGGAGAAGACGGTGATCTCGTCATCTTCCTGGAGCGGGAAGTCGCTGACGACGTTGCCCGTGGTGTCGGCGAGCGTGGCCCGGAGCTGCATGCGCGATGAGTCCGGGCGAAGACGTGTGACCAGCACTTCACCGAGATAAGTGTCCGACTGAAGTCCCGCTCGACGCAGCGCCTCGCTCAGTGTCATGCCGGGAGTGAATCCCTGCGCACCCGCCTGATAGACGTTGCCAGCGACGGCGATGCGGTTCCGGATTCGCTCCGCCACCGGGAAGACCCGCACCACGTCGCCATCCTGAATCGGCACCGACGGGACGGAGCCGGCCGTGAGCGCGGTGGAAGCGACGTCCATGGTGACGCGGTCGCGACCGGCCTGACTCCGCTCTGTCGGCGGCAGGATTCGTTCGATCAGCACGCGTTGGCGCGCGGCGGTCGCGCGGAAGCCCCCGGCATTTCGCAGGAGATCGGCAAGCGTCTCGGCGCCGCGCGTCTCGTAGGTGGCGGGTCTGGCGATCTCGCCGACGATGCGCGCACGAGGCCCATGCACCGGAACGAACACGACGTCTCCCGTCTGGAGCCGTACGTCGTGCGACGCGTCGCCGCGTACCAGATAGTCGTAGACGTCGAGCACGTCGACGGTGCGACCTCCGCGCCGGATCTCGATCGCTCGTAGGGACCCATTCACCGTGGGCCCGCCCGCGGCGTAGAGCGCCGTGAGCGCGGTGCCGGCACTCGAGACCATGTAGCTGCCGGGCCGCTGCACGTCGCCGACGACGTAGATCTGATTCGAGCGGAGCCGAGCGACGCTGACGGAGAAGCGCGTCGTGCCTTGATTGTTCGAGCGGACGCCGGAGTAGACGCGCGAGAGGCGCGAGTACAGGACGCGCTCGAGGTCGCCGAGCGTGAGGTTGGCGACGTAGATCTGGCCGACCTGCGGGATGACGACGAACCCCTCGCGGGTGACTGGCAGATCGTAGCTCGACTCGACGTCCCCCGTGAGGATCAGCACGAGCCGGTCGCCCGGCCCGAGTCGATAGTTCGCGTCGACGGGACCAGAGACGTTGGGATCGAACTGCGAGGTGGATCCGCGAAATACGTCGAGTCCGAAGATGGCGAATCCGCTGTCGGCCGCGACGCTCGACCGCTCGACGGTGTCGCGCGCGATCGAGCTGTTGCCGACGCGTCCCTCGTTGGCGCGCTGCGCAGGGAGCCGATTCCCGGAGGTGGCGCCGCTGGCGCTGCGACGCGGATCGTTGATGCTATCGGAGGCGCTCTGGATCTGCTGACCCGTGTAGGCGCCCTGCAGGCTGGCCACGTCGGAACTATCGGCGATGCCCAGCATACGAACGGCTTGGAACACATCTTCGCCCGGCACCGGCGCCGCACCCGTGACGCCGGGCAGGTAGGCGTCGAGCAGATCTTCGGGATATCCCTCGGCGCGCAACCGCGCGTGGATCTGCTCTCGCGTGAGTCCACTCGTCGCGAACCGCTGGCGGAGCTGCGCGACGAGGTCGGGACGCGTCTGCAACAGCACCTGCGCCTGCTCCGGCGTGGGGCGCGCGGTTGGAACCTGGGCTGCCGCCAGGGACGGAAGCAAAAAAGAAGCGGCCACGAGGAGTGACCGCAGGATTCGGAAGTGCATGATTGTCGCCTGCGGGGCGAACGACGAGGAGGAGCCCAGACGGCGGTCGGAAGGAAACGAGTGGTCACGCACGGGCTCGAACCGTGGACCTCTGCTGTGTGAAAGCAGCGCTCTAACCAACTGAGCTACGCGACCATGCCCCCGAGCGATGCCCAGGGCTGGAAAGCTGATTTTAGTCCTGCGTCTGGGGCGTCGCAAGGGTGCTCAGAAGACCTTGACGACGCCCTTCATGTACCGCGATGGATCGCGGCGCACGTCGGCGAGGATGGCACTGAGATCGGTCACGAGCTTGTTGAGCTGATCGTAGAGCGTCTGGTCGGAGAGCAGGCGGCCAACCGTGCCCTGCCCGCCGGAGATACTCCGCATGAGCGAGTCGGCGCCATGCGTGATCCCCACCATGTTGCGGTAGAGCGTGGTATCGCGCAGCAGCAGGCCGGCGGTGCCCTTGCTGTTGTTGATCGACAGCACCAGGGAGTCGGTGGAGCCGATGACGCGGACGAGCTTGTCGTAGAGCGCGGGATCGTCGAGCATCCGTCCGACGGTGCCGTTCGGATTCTGGAGCCGCGAGAGCATCGTGTTGGCGCGGCCGAGCGTGCCGTTGAGCTGGTCGTAGAGCGCGCGGTTGGTGAGAAGCTGGCCAACCGTCCCGTCGCCTCGGACCAGGCCGCCGGTGATGGCGCGCATGTCCTTGGTGAGCGCAACCATGTCGGTGACCGCACTGCTCGCCTGGGCGACGACCGCCTCGTAGTCGAGCGCGGGGATGACCGAGACGGTATCGCCGTCCTTGAGCGGCGTGAAGCGCGGCGTACCGGGGGTGATGTCGAACACCTTGTCGCCGAGCAGGCCGAGGGTACGAAGCTTCCCCCTGGAATCGCGGCGGATCTGCTCGCGCACGTCGGCGTCCACGGCGAGCGTGAGCCGGAGGTTGCGCGTCGTATCGGCGTCCACTGGAAGGAACTCGATCTTGGTGACGGTGCCGGCGAGCTGGCCGGCGACCATCACGGAGCCGCCCTCACGAAGTCCATTCGCGTCGGGCAGGAACGCGGTGAGCTCGTACTGCTTGGCGAACAGATTGGCCGACTGTCCCAGCTTGTAGATCGCGACCCCGAGCACGGCCACGGCGAGGGCGATCACGAGCGCGACGCGGACCTGGTCCCAGGTGATTCTCGGAGAACGTCTCATGTCAGGAGCCACCCAGGAAGTCGCGGATGTATTCATTGTCCGAGGCGGTCATCTCCTCGGGAGTCCCAAAGAACGCGATGCGGCGATCGTGGAGCACCGCGACGCGCGTGGCCATGCGGAACACCGATCGGATGTCGTGCGAGACGACGACGCTCGTGACGTCGAGCTCGCGCTGCAGCTTCATGATCAGCCGCGTGATGGTGCCGGTGCTGAGCGGATCGAGCCCGGAGGTCGGCTCGTCGTAGAGCATGATCTCGGGATTGTCGGCCATCCCGCGGGCAATGCCGACCCGCTTCCGCATGCCGCCCGAGAGCTGTGACGGCAGTTGGTCCATGACGTGGTCGGGTTCGAGGTCCACGAACTCGAGCTTTTCGCGAACGCGTTGCTCGATCTCGTCGTCATCCAGGTCTGTGTGCTCCCGGAGCGGATACGCGACGTTCTCGAAGACGGACATCGAGTCGAACAACGCGGCACTCTGGAACACCATCCCCATCCGCTGGCGCGACTCGAGCGCCTCCTCGAAGGAGAGATTCGTGATGTCCTCGCCGTTGATGCAGACCTGGCCCGTGTCGGGGACGAGCAGCCGCAGGATCAGCTTGAGCGCGGTACTCTTGCCGGTCCCCGACTCGCCGACGAGGCAGATCGTCTCGCCCTTTCGCGCCGCGAGCGTCACGTCCTCGAGGATCGGCCGATCGAAGGCGAGCGACACGTGATCGAGCTCGATGACGGGAACCGCCTCGTGCTCCTGCGGGTGGGTCTCGTCGAGCTCGCCTTCGAGCTCGGAGTCGTGCGCCAGCTCGGCGCGGATGGCACGCCGAATGGTCGATGGGCGGCGCTCGACCGTGCGGCGCCCCTCCTGCCGGCGCTCGGTCCCGCGCTGCGCCCCGCTGACGGACGGGGGCGGCTCGACCGGCGTCCGATCCGGAGACTCCTTCGCGTCGTCGCGAGGTTCGTCCGTCATACGGCGAAGATCGAGAGGAGGATCTGCGTGAGGAAGTAGTCCACGACGAGAATCAGGATGCTCGACATCACGACGGTGCGCGTGGTGCTCTGACCGACGCCCTCGGTGCCGCCCGTGGTGTTCAGTCCGAAATAGCACGCCGTGATCGAGATGATGCCGCCGAAGACGAACGGCTTCGCGAGCCCTTGAATGAAATCGTTCGGGATCAGACGCAGCGTGAAGCCCCCCGACGCGATCTGCTCCCAGACCGTGCGCCAATACGTCCCCGACGGGACGCCGACCATCAGAGTGGAGATGAGATTCCCCCCGATGATCCCGACGACGTCGTTGATCACGGTGAGGACGGGGAGCATGATCAGCGCGGCGAGCACGCGCGGCGTGACCAGCTTCTTGATCGGATCGGTGCCCAGCGTGTTCAGCGCGTCGATCTGTTCGGTGACGCGCATGGAGCCGATCTGTGCGGCGATCCCGGACCCCACCCGACCGGCCACCATGAGCCCGGCCAGCACGGGGCCGAGCTCGCGGATCATCGAGCCCGTGACGAGTCGGCCGATGTACATCGTCGCGCCGAACTGCGCCATCTGCACGCTCGACTGCAGGGCAAGCACCATCCCGGTGAAGAAGCCGGTGAGCAGGACGATGCCCAGCGACTTGACCCCGATCTCGTCCATCTGCTGGATGAGATCCTGGGTGTAGAACGGCCGCACGAACGCGAAGCGGAGCGCCTTGCCAGCCAGGGAGAAGTATTCCTGGACGGTGTGGAGCTTCTGCTTGGATGCTTCGGCGAAGCGCTGGGTCAGTGCGGGCAAACGGGGGGCGTGCGGGTGGG
>JBDTOD010000100.1:0-16264 GCA_039933415.1 bacterium | reverse complement strand
CGACATTCATGTCGACGTCGGCGACGACATCCTCGATGTACTCGAGATCGAGTCGGGGCTCACCACGCACGACGCCCACGCTGACGCCAGCGACGCGACGCTTGACCGGACTGCGCTTCAGCTTCCCCTTGTTCACCATCCAGGCGAAGGCGTCGCAAACCGCGACGCTCGCGCCGGTGATCGCCGCGGTGCGCGTCCCGCCGTCGGCCTGCAGTACGTCGCAATCGATCTTGAGCGTGTATTCTCCCCACGCGAAATCGTCGAGCATCGCGCGCACACTGCGTCCGATCAGCCGCTGGATCTCCTGCGTGCGTCCACCGATCTGACCACGCTCGCGCGACGTGCGCGTGGAGGTGGCTCGTGGTAGCATCGCATACTCGGCGGTGAGCCACCCTTCACCGCGACCGCGGCGCCATCCGGGCACGCCGTCTTCCACGGACACCGTGCACAGCACGCGCGTCGCGCCGAATGAGACGAGACACGATCCTTCGGCGTTTGGCGCGGCGCCTCGCTCGAGGGTGACAGGACGAAGTGCGTCGGCCGCACGACCTACGCGTACGGGATCAGCTGGTGGAGTCGCCACGGAGGATCTTGATGATGTTGGTGGTGGACTGGCCAGCCGTGAGCGGGATGACACGCACCTCCCCTCCCCAGCCGCGAACCTCGGCCGCGCCGACGATGGTGTCTTCACGATAGTCGCCGCCCTTCACGAGCACATCGGGACGCAGCATCTCGATGAGCTCGAGCGGCGTGTCCTGCTCGAAGAGTACCACACAGTCCACCATCTCGAAGGCCGCGACGACGTACGCGCGCTCGGCTTCGCTGCGCACCGGCCGATCGGGTCCCTTCAGCCGCCGAACGGACGCGTCGCTGTTGATGGCGACGACGAGGTGATCGCCGGTCCGGCGCGCACCGAGCAGGACATCGACATGTCCTGGGTGGAGCAGATCGAACACGCCATTCGTAAAGGCGACGCGGCCGACCTGGGAGGCACGCCAACGCGCGGCGGATCGCCAATCCAGGAGCTTGCCAGCGGGATCACGCGGCATCGCCGCGCCGCTCAAAAGATGCCTTCGGCGTGCGGATTGAAGCGAACTTCGCGCACCATGAGTGGCAGCTCGATGTGCTCGTAGTATTCCGACTCGATCTCGATGTGTCGACCGTCACGCTGCAGGGTGACCTCGCCCGCCGCCTCGGGAAGGCCGAGCGAATCGGCCTGCGCGCGCAGGTGCCGCAGGATCACGGCGTCCGAGTTGTGCGCGGCGAAGCGGACTTCCTGCCGCATCGCGTCCGTGTACTGATAGAACCGGAAATATACCTCGCCGACGTTGACGGCGAAGTATCCCGCCGCCGAAACCAGCAGGAGGGCGAACAGACATCCGAGCGTCGAAAGTCCGCGACGCGCACTCACCATTGCGACTGTGCTCCTTCGACGATGTCGTTCACGATGCGCTTCAGCGCCTCGCGTCGGCCCCCGACCTCGTCGCGCTCGGCATACTCGCCCTCCGCGCTGAGGTCCTTCTTCTCCCAGATCGTGCGATTGGTCGTCTGATCGACGATTTGGATGTCGAGAGAGATACGGAGGCGCCGGCGGGCGGTGACCGCCTGGGCGGGATTGGCGCTATAGGCCACCGGCACGTCGGCGTCGTACGAACGAATGACCCCCTTCACCACCGCGTCCGATCGTGCCTCCGGAGCGTCTCGGACCCCCAGTCGCGACTGGAGGTCCCGCCGCATCACATCCAGCAGCTCCCGCTGGAGCTCGGGCGTGGGCGTCTCGTTGTCGAACGGCTGGATGGCCATCGTGCGCACGTGCGACGGCAGGCCGCCGCCGGAAAACCCGTAGCGGGGCACACAGCCACCGAGCACGAGCAGGAGCGCGAGTGCGCTAGAGATGCCAGATCGACGCATCGAAGGGACCAGGGACAACAATTGATCGTTGGATGA
This sequence comes from bacterium, assembly GCA_039933415.1. Lineage (GTDB taxonomy): Bacteria > Gemmatimonadota > Gemmatimonadetes > Gemmatimonadales > Gemmatimonadaceae > AG11. Next base: position 14,317 of record JBDTOD010000100.1, on the reverse strand, counting down.
CGAGCGACAGGGCGCGCCGCGAGCTCTCGTTGCGATATTTGACTCTCTGTGCGGATGATCGTTCCACCCACTCCTGAAGTCGCCCGCCGTCGACGCGGTCGAGGCGCGTGAGGGTGTCGCCGCGGAAGCTCACCCGCCAGCGGACGGGCGACCCAATGTCGGCTCGCAGGATGCCCTCGTCAACGCGCACGACCGTGTCACGCTCAGCGGGAATGTCGAGGCGGCCCAGTGCCGCCCACAGCAAGGCGCGCGGGGGCACGAGGCGGCGAATGAGGTCCGGGCCTGGCACGCTCAGCGAGTCGCCAATGAGCACGGCCGCGCCTCCACCCATGCCTCCACCGAGAAAGAAGTCCATGCGAACACTGTCCGGCGAGGCGATGCGGGCCACACCGTCCCCGCGCGCCGTCATCTCACCGTCGACCAGCTCCCACTCGAAGACGACCTGCCGGCGCCCGGGGAGGAGAGTCCCCCGCGGCAGCTGTTGGGCGGGCGCGAGTGTACCTGGCAGAGCGACAACGCGCGGCGGAGCGCAGCCCGCTCCGAGCGCGAGGAGGAGGGTGGCCAGACTAGCGAATCGTGATACGGACAATGCGATCTCCCTGAACGATACGATCGAGGACGTCACCGCCGCTGCGAAGCTGACCGAAAACGGTGTACCCACCGTCGAGGTGTGGCTGCGGCGAGTGCGTCACGAAGAACTGGCTTCCCCCGGTATTCGGTCCCGAGAGGGCCATGCCCAAGGTACCCCGCAGATAGCGGTGCTGATTCATCTCGTCCCTGATGGCATGGCCCGGTCCGCCATTCCCATCTCCGCGAGGATCGCCGGCCTGGATGACGAAATTCGGCACGACGCGGTGGAATCGCTGACCATCGAAGTACCCCTTCCTCGCCAGCGTGGCGAAGTTGTCGACGGTGATCGGCGCCACTGAGCTGAACAGCTCCAGCTCCATGGTGCCGCGATCCGTCTCGACAGTGGCGATGGGCGTGCGACCATTTTCGGCATCGCGAGCTCGCGCCACGTACCACGCCGCCGGTCGCGGACGACCGGTACTATCGCGCCATCCGTTGAATCGAGCGACGCTCGCGGCGCGCATGCGCTCGAGCGGTTCGTCCGGACGCACCAACGCGCCGAGCCGCCGCTCGAGCTCGCCCGGGATGGTCCGGCCACGCGTCGAGAGCGCGGAGTCCGCCAGCGTCCAGAAAGCGAGGCGTGCGTCGACATCACGATCGGAACGGCTGATGGCGTACGAATCGAGTGCGCGATCGAGATCCTCGAAGGTCGCGCCCGTCGACAACGCTCCGAGGGCGGTGGCTCGCACCTGGAAGTCCGGGTCGAGCAACACGGAGCGAAGTCGCGCGCGCGCCGCCGACGCGGTCGCTGCGCTATCGGCCAGCGCGGCCAGACCAGCGGCGGCCGCGGCGCGGACGCGACCGTCGGCATCTCGCAACGCCGGCTCGAGGCGCGCGATCGCCTCGCTTGGTTTACCGATCGCGTCGAGCTCCGCCGCGCCGGCTCTGTGCTGCCAGCGCGGATCGGTGCGCCACGAGGCCCACTCCTGCCCGAGCGCATCACGCCGGCGAGCCGACTCGGCGAGTGCGCGGCGGATCACGAAGCTGGTGTCGGCGCCCCAGAGCGTCGACCAACTGATCAGCTGCGAATCGGCGGCGATGTGCGCGAAGGGCGCCGCGACGACGCGCACGGACGGGTCCACATCGCGGAGCGCTTCCGCGATGGCGGAGGCGCTACGCGCTCCGTAGCCCGCGAGCACGCGCACGGCGCTGATTCTCACGCGAGCGCTGGGATCGCGCAGCAGTCGCCGAAGGGCGTCGTGAGATTGGGTGGCAAGCGAGTCGCCGGCGAGCGATCGCGCGAGACCGCGAGCGGCATAGTCGCGCACGTCGGGGGAGCTCGACGCCGTCGCGGCGAGCGCGGCGCGAACCGCCGCAGCGCTTCGCGCGCGCGCGACCACGTACGCGGCTCGCCACGCCACCGCCGTATCGGGATCCGACATCAGCCGTATGATCGGATGGAGAGGGATCGGTTTCAGTCTCGCCGTCGCCAGCAGCGCCGCCCCACGTCGGCGCGCGCCGAGCGCCGGATCGGCGATCGTCGCCAGCAATGGCGCGCGACCGCCCTCTCCGATCTCGCCAAGCAGCCACGCGGCCTCGGCGGATACACTCGGTGCAGCACGCAATGCGGTGCTCGCGATCGCCACCGCACCGCTGTCCTTCAGCAGACCGAGCGCGAAGAGCGCGGACGCGGCGACGCACGTATCCGGATCGGTGGCGAGTTGTCGAAGCGCGAGGCGATGCGAGCGCGCTCCGATCCGTCCGACCGTCATCGCGGCGGCGCGGCGCAGAGACACGTCGGTCGAGGCGAGTGCCGAGTCGATCCACGCTGGCTCGTCCGCGCGCGTGTCCTCGATGCGTATGAGGCGAGCTCGCGCGGCAATGCGAGCGTCATCCGCCGTCACTCGTCCGTGATGACACCCGATCGCGGCCAGCGTGAGCAGAGCGACGCTACCGCACGCACTCCAGCGCAGCGCGGAACGCCTGCGGAAGCGAGACAGGACGTCCGCTCGAATCAATCGAGACGAGCGCTGTGTGCGCGAGTGCGAGGCGAGCTCCTGACTCGGCATGCGAGATCACGTAGTCGAAGGTGACGGCGCGCGAGCGGACGGAGGCGAGCGTGGTCTCGACTCGGACGCGATCGTCGAAGCGTGCCGGCGACAGGTATCGCACGCGCGCCTCGGAGACAGCAAGTCCGTAGCCTTCCGTCTCCAACACTGCATAGCTGCGTCCGAGCGCGCGCATGAACTCGACGCGTCCCACCTCGCACCAGATGAGGTAGTTGGCATAGTAGACGATGCCCATACGGTCCGTCTCCGCATATCGAACTCGCAGCTCCGTGGAGTGCGTGGGCGTCACGGTCATACCGCGGAACGAGATTCGGTCGGCATGCGCGAAGGTTGCCCGGGCCGCACCGGTTTGTAAAGCCGACGAGCGACGTGTAGAATGATCCCGTGCTCGACGCCCCGTGCTACGTCATCTCCGATGTGCATCTCGGTCACGCCTCGGCGGAGATCGAACGCTCATTGATCTCGTTCCTCCGCGCGCTTCCGGGATCGGCGGGCTCACTCCTGATCAACGGCGACCTGTTCGAATTCTGGTTCGAATGGAAGAGCGTCGTCCCGAAATGGGGAGTCCGGACGCTCGCCGCGCTGATGGATCTGCGAGATGCGGGCGTTCCGATGACGATGCTCGCCGGCAACCATGACTGCTGGGGTGGCGACGTGCTTCGCGACGCGGGCGTGACCTTCCAGCTCGGTCCGTGGACCGGATCGATCGCTGGATGGCGCGCTCGCGTGGAGCATGGCGACGGACTCCGGGAACGCGAAGATCGCGGCTATCGCGCGCTCCGTCGCGTGCTGCGCAACCGCCTGGCCATTCGCGCGTTCGGCGCGATCCATCCCGATCTCGCATCGCGGCTCGCAATGGGCAGCTCGCATGCGAGCCGGACATACGCCCCGACCGACAAGGGAATCGGTCTGCGACATGTCGCTGAGCGGGAGCTCGCCGCGGATCCCGAGCTCGAGTTGCTCGTCTACGGACATTCGCACGTCGCCGCGTTGGAGCGGATGCCGAGTGGCAACGTGTACGCGAACGCGGGAAGCTGGCTGGATGCGCCGACCTATCTCGTGGTCCGTCCCGAGCGCATCGCGATGCGACAGTGGCTGGGGTCAGCCGAAAGTGCGGACCTCCACATGCTCGATCGACGCGCCGAAGAAGCGCTGACCTAGCGTCAGGAATTGCTGCGGGTCGTCGGACGAGATGAAGCGATAGCTCCCGTGGCCGTCAGGGGCCTGCAGCGAGTGGGCCGCGAGCATTCGGCGCGTGTCGGCGGCGGTCTCCTCGGCGCTGTCGATCAGGCGAACGTCGGGCCCGACGATCTCGGCGATCATCGGCTTGAGGAGCGGGTAGTGGGTGCATCCCAAGACGAGCGTGTCCACCGAGTTGCCGGTGAACGGCGCGAGATACTCGCGCGCAATCGATCGCGCCGCGTCGTGGCTGGTCCAGCCTTCTTCGACCAGCGGCACGAAGAGCGGGCAGGCGAGGGCGATCACGGAGGCGTCTGGCGCCTCCTCGTGGATGGCGCGCACGTACGCACCCGACCGGATCGTGCCTGCGGTACCGATCACGCCGATTCGACCAGTCCGCGACGCACGAACAGCAGCACGCGCGCCTGGCTCAACCACACCGATGACCGGCACGTCGAGCATGTCGCGCAGCATCGGCAGCGCATGCGCAGTCGCCGTGTTACATGCGACCACGACCGCTTTGACTCCCTGCCCGATGAGAAAGGACGAGATCTCGCGGCTGTATCGCCGCACGGTGTCCGGTGACTTGGGCCCGTAAGGCACACGCGCGGTGTCACCGAAGTAGATGAGACTCTCGGCGGGGAGTTGGCGCATGATCGCGTGCGCAACCGTCAGACCGCCGAGCCCGGAGTCGAAGACGCCAATTGGCGCGGAGGATGCCGACGCACCAGGAGAGTCCTCGTGCGGCGTGCCGGCGACCACGGCGCTCACCATCTCAGCCTTGCCGCGACGACGGTACCGGAGGGTCTCGACTGGATGGAAATCTGGCTCGGCAGGTCCCAGAGATGGGCTGCCACATAGGCGTCGGCCGCGGCGAACAGGTGGTTCGCGATGAGAAAAGCGATCCAATCCTCGACGTGCCCTCGGCGAGTGTTGATGAATGATTCGGTGTAGGCCGACGGCTGCGTGATCGGTGCGCCCGTCTCGGCAAATCCGACGACGATGAGCGAATCGGTGGCGAAGCGTCGCGCTTGGCGAAGATCGGCCGACGACTCGCGAAGCATGGCGATCGCAATCGACTCGGTCACCATGAAGATCGCCCCCGCGGTCGGACGGTTGAGCACCGATTGCGCGTAGCCGGGAAGCGCGAGCGAGTAGAAAAATGCGCGACGTGGCGAGAGCGGCGGCTTCGGGAGCGGCTTTCGCGCCGAGTCGGTCGCGGGGCGGAGGACGCCAGCGCGTGCGCTGTCGGCGCGCTGTGCGATCGCGGGCCGAGCACGACCAAGCGAGGCGACGAGCGCACCGGCGACGACCGTACCACGCACGAAGCGGCTGAGAGAGCGAGTCACGAGTCGTGTGGCGAAGTGCAAACGGTGTGGCGGGAGTGCATGGGAATCGAACCCACCAGACCCGACGAAGTCAGGTCACAGTCGTTTTGAAGACGACGGAAGCCACCAGGCCCCATCCACTCCCAACGATCACCCCAACACGATGGGCTGGTTCCCAGCGGGCTCCACCACGCCGATCTCGACGCTGCCGGGAACGGCGGAAAGATAGTCCGACACTCGCTCGGGTGGGATGCACACGAGGAGCCCGCCGGACGTCTGCGGATCGAGGGCGAGCGCGCGATCGGCATCGCTCGCGCGAGCCCAGTCGACCAGGGGCTCGAGATAGTGCGCGTTGCGCTCTGCGCCACCGGTCCGGGTCCCCGAGGTCCACAGGGCGCGTGCCCCGGGCAGCTCAGGGACTCGGGCGCCCTGGATCGAGAGCGTGACACCGCTCGCGCGCGCGATGTGCGACGCATGGCCCAACAGGCCAAAGCCCGTGACGTCCGTCGCGCACCGCACGCCGATCGCGAGTGCCACACGACTCGCGACGGCGTTCAACGTGCACATCGAGGCGTGGAGTGCGTCGCGCGATGAATTCGGAAGCACTTCCGCCTTCGCCGCGGTCGCGAGCAACCCCGTGCCAAGAGGCTTGGTGAGCACCAGACGGTCTCCTGCCTGCGCACTGGCATTGGTGAGCAGCCGGTCGGGATGCGCCTGTCCCGTGACACTGAGACCGAACTTGAGCTCTTCGTCGATGATCGTGTGTCCTCCGATGAGGACCGCGCCCGCCTCTCGCACCTTGTCCTGGCCGCCACGAATGATGTCCGAGAGGACGCTCATCGGCAGCACACTCGCCGGGAAGCCGACGATGGCCAGCGCGGTGAGCGGCTCGCCACCCATGGCGAAGACGTCGGAGAGCGCGTTCGCCGCCGCGACCTGACCGAAGAGATACGGATCGTCGACGATCGGAGCGAAGAAGTCCACCGTCTGGATGAGCGCGAGATCGTCGCGCAGCACGAAGACGCCTGCGTCGTCGAACGTCTCGCGACCGACGAGGACTCGGCCGTCGGCGTGCACGGGCACGCCGCGCAGGGCCTGCGTCAGGTCAGCCGCCCCCAGTTTGGCCGCACAACCAGCGCAGCGCGCGAAGCTCGTCAGGCGAACGGGCTTCGCGCACGTCTCGTTCGTCGACATCGAATGCGGTGGAAGAAGGAAGAGCCGCGTCTACGACGCGGAAGGAACGACGGCGACGAGATCGATCTCGACGAGCACGCCTCTCGGCAATCCGGACACCTGGACCGTCGAGCGCGCGGGTCTCGCGTCGTCGAGGACACGCGCGTACACCTCGTTCATGCGCGGGAAGTCGTGCATGTCCATGAGGAAGACCGTCGTCTTGACGACGTCGGTCCACGTTGCGCCAGCGCTCGCGAGGATGGCGCCGAGATTCTTGAAGACCTGCTCGGTCTGCGCGACGATATCGCCCTCGATGACCTGGGTCGTGGTGGGATCGAGCGCGATCTGGCCCGCGGTGAAGAGAAAGCCGTTGGCGACGGTTGCCTGCGAGTACGGGCCGATCGCCGCGGGCGCCTTGTCGGTGTGCAGGGTCTCGATCGGCACTATGCGTCTCCGCGCGAGGGGAGGTGAATTGACGACATGAGCGTCATCCGCGCGGATTCTAGCTCGCGCGCGGAGCTACGCCAGCCCGAACAGCCGGCGCGCATTGTCGGCGGTCTGGGCGCCGATCGTACTGGCGTCGACGCCGCGCGCCGAGGCGAGGCGCGCGACGGTGAAGGACACGAACGCGGGCTCGTTGCGCTTGCCTCGATGCGGCACGGGCGCGAGGTAGGGCGCGTCCGACTCCACGAGCAGGCGCTCGGCGGGCACGATCCGGAGGAGTGCTTCGTCGGTCCACTTCCGGAACGTGACGATGCCGCTGAACGACACGTACCACCCGACCGAGAGCGCCGATTCGGCGAGCGCGACGCTGCCGGTGTAGCAGTGCAACACGCCGACGACGCCGGCCGATCCGGCCTCCACCACCATGTCGCGCGTGTCGTCCTCGGCCTCGCGCGTGTGTACGACCACGGGCCGTCGCAGCTCTCTGGCCAGCGCGAGTTGTGCGGCGAACGCCTCGCGTTGGCGCTCGCGGGGCGAGTGATCGTAGTGATAGTCGAGGCCACTCTCGCCGATCGCGACGGCGCCGCGCTCGACTTCGCGACGAATTCCCTCGAGGTCGGACGGCCGATAGTCGAGCGCGTCGTGCGGATGAACGCCCGCCGTGTGGTAGCAGAAGCCGGGATACGCCTGCGCAAGATCGCCGGCTCGTCGCGCCGCATCGAGCGACTCACCGATGCAGATCAGTGCGCTCGCGCCGGTCTGGCGAGCGCGCTCGATGACGACGTCGCGATCCGGATCGAAGACCGGATCGGCGAGATGGACGTGGCTGTCGATGAAGTTGGTCATCGATGCACGAACCGCCGCGCGAGGCGGCGGTTCATGAGGCCAGTGTGGTGCGGCACGCCTATCGAACTCCGGCCGGTGTTCTCGGGCTCGGACGCGGCGGCGCGGCCTTCTCACTGCGCGGGCTCGGTCCCTTCTCGCCGCCACGCGAGCGCGGCCAGCGACGCTCGATCCAGAGGAGGATCGGGCCGGCGACGTAGATCGAGCTGAACGTGCCGGTCACGATACCGAAGAGCATGATCCACGAGAACGGCCGGATCACCTCGCCGGCGAAGAGGAGCAGCGACAGCGTCGCGGCGGCGACCGTGACGTGCGTGAGGATCGACCGCGGCAGCGTCTCGTTGATCGAGCGGTTGAGCACGTCGTACAGCGGCTCCGGTCTGGCCTTCTTGAGATTCTCGCGGACGCGATCGAAGATGATGATCGTGTCATTGAGCGAGTAGCCGATCACGGTGAGCAGCGCGGCGACGACGGTGAGGGACACCTCGAGACGCATGATGGCGAGAAACGCCAGCGTGCTGAGAAGATCGTGCGCGGTGGCCACCACGGCCGCGACACCGAATCGCCACTCGAAACGGAAGGCGAGATACAGCATGGTGATGCCGAGCGAGATCAAGATCGCGATCATCGCGTTGCGACTGAGCTCGTCGCCCACGCGCGGGCCGATGATCTCGGTCCGCGCGATGTGCACGCCGGTCTTGCCATACTTCCGCTCGACAGCCGCCTGAATCTCGGAAGCCGTGTTCTCGACTCGTGAGTTCGCCGCCCCCTGATGCCCCGCGGCACGAATGGTATACGAAGTGTCGCTGCCGAACTGCTGAATCTCGGCGCCGTTGAATCCGGCCGCGTCGACGATCGAGCGAAGCTCGCCGACATCCGGCTTCTTCGCGAACTCGGCCTGCACGAGTGTGCCGCCGGTGAACTCGATGCTCCGATTGAGGCCGCCGTGCAGGCCGAGCGCGATGAATCCGATCGCGATGAACGCGACGGTGAGTCCGAGCGCGATGCGCCAGGACTTGATGAAGTCGTATTTGGTGTCGTGAAGAATGCGCAGCATGATGGTCCCTAGATGCTCAGCGTCTGGGCGCCGCGCGAGCGGTTGAGCCACAGGAGGTAGAAGGTCCGCACGACGAAGATCGACGTCACCATGGAAGCGACGATGCCCGCAATGAGCGTGACGGCAAAACCCTTCACAGTGTCGGTGCCGAATTGGTAGAGCACCATTGCGGTGAGGATCGTTGAGACGTTCGAGTCGACGATCGCGCTCATGGCGTGACGGAAGCCCTCGTCGATCGCGGTGCGCACGGTCTTGCCGCGATCGAGCTCCTCGCGGATACGCTCGAAGATCAGCACGTTGGCGTCCACGGCGATTCCGATCGACAACACGAAGCCGGCGAGCCCGGGAAGCGTGAGCACGGCGTCGAAGCTGGCGAGCGCGGCGAGCGTATACAGGACATAGAGCGTCAGCCCGCCGACGGCGAGCAGCCCGGAGAAGCGGTAGTAGCCAAGCATGACGACGATGACGAGCACGATCGCGATGGTGCCGGCCGTGAGCGCTTTGTGGATGGAGTCTGCGCCCAGGCTCGGACCGATGTTGCGCACCTCGGCCACTCTGAGCGGCACCGGCAGTGCGCCAGCCTTGAGGACGAGCGAGAGATCCTGCGCGGCCTGCAGGTCGCGGCCCTGCCCCATGCTGATCTGGCCGCGCGTGCCAATCGCGCTGTTGATCACGGGCGGATAGCCCATGACCACCTTGTCGAGCACGATGGCCATGTAGTCGCGCACGTGCTTGGCCGTCTCACGCTGGAACTTGCGGCCGCCTTCGTTGTTCAGCGTGAACTCGACGACGGTGCCCTCGATCGGCGACGTGCTGGGCTTCGCGTCCGTCAGGTACTCACCGGTGATGATCGGCCGCTCGTCGAGCATGTAGAGGAAGCGATACGTCTTGTCGCCCACAACGGTCGAATCGCTGCCGAACCGAACCACCTTGCCCGGCGGCAGCAGCTTCACCACGTCCGGCGACTCGAAGAACAGCTTCAGGGCGCTCTCGTTGGCGCGCTCGAACATGAACTGGCCGGGCATCTGGCCGGCCAGGATGAGCTTCGAGATCGGGCCGCCACTCGCGCCAGGCAGCGTGGCCGTATCGGCGCCAGCACTGTCCGCGGCCGACTTCGCGCCCTTGGCTGTCGAATCCTTGCCCGTCGTCAGCAGCCCGCCGAGGCTGGAGCTCGGCGACGGCGCGGCGCGCGTGGACGTGGCGAGTGTGCCGCCGAAGTTATTTGTCTTCGCGAGCCCGTCGAGGCGCGGAAGCGCCTTCTCGAACGCGTTGGTCTTGTCGGTGATCTGGAACTCGAGGAAGGCCTGGTCCTGCGCCATCTTGATCGCGCGTTCCCGGTCGTCGATGCCCGGGATCTCGACCAGGATGCGATCGCTTCCGGACTTCTGGATGACGGTCTCCGAGACCCCCAAGCCCTCGATGCGCGTGCGCACGACCTTCAGCGCCCGGTCGATCGCCTCGCTCTTGTTGGCGACGGCACCCTTGGACTCGTCCACCTCGAGCGCGAGATGCATCCCACCCGACAGGTCGAGACCCTTCCGAAGGGGGACACGGTAGGTCGTGGTGTCGAAGAACGTACCGTCAGCGCGGCGTTGGCGAACCTTCACGTCGCGAGGATAGAGCGCCCAGACCGACGCAAGGACGAGGGCGCCGATCAGCGCGAGGCGCCACTTCAGGTTGGACATGCGACTACGGGGTGGAGGGAGGAACGTGCGTGGAACCACTAAGGTTACCCGGCTCGCCGAGTGCCGTCAACGCGCGCCGAGCGGCGTCGGCGTCGCGGTGAAGCTGCGCAACCAGCGCGTCGGGACCGGAGAATTTCATCGTGTCGCGAAGGCGGGCGACGAAGACGACCTCAACGTGATCACCGTAGAAATCGCCCGTCGCGTCGAACAGATGCACCTCGAGCGTGCGTCGCTCGTCACCGAACGTCGGACGACCGCCGAGATTCATCATACCGCCGAACCGCCCGCGCGATCCCACGACCTCGACCGCGTACACTCCATCCGGCGGCAGCAGCTTGCGGGGCGCGCGCGGATCGACGTTCAGCGTGGGAAACCCGAGCAATCGGCCGCGCGCATCGCCGGCGACGACTTCCCCGCTCACCGAGTAGCGCCGCCCGAGGAGCGCGCAGGCCTGATCGAGCTCACCGGCGGCGACCGCCCGGCGCACCGCCGTGCTGCTGACTGGTTCACCATGAGCGGTCTCGACGGGAGCAACGACGTCGACGCCGAAGCCCCGATCGGCACCCAGCTCGCGGAGCAGCGTGATGTCGCCCTCGCGTCCACGACCGAACCCATGGTCGTGCCCGATCAGCAGCTCCTGCATCCGGAATCGGCCTCGCAGAATTTCGTCCACGAAGCGAGTCGCGGGATACTGTGCGAGCTCGGTGGTGAACGGAAGCACGACCAGGTAATCGAGTCCGGTCGCCTCGACGAGTGCCACCTTCTCGGCATGCGTCGTGAGGAGGAGCGGTGCCGCCTCGGGATTGATCACTTCGAGCGGATGAGGATCGAACGTCACCAACACGCTGGCGCGCGTGCTCGATCGTGCGCGCGCGACGAGTCGAGTGAGCACGTCGCGATGGCCGAGATGCACGCCGTCGAAGGTGCCGACGGTTGCCGTCGTCGCCGTCACCGTCGCCGGAAGCTCTCGCTCCTCTGCTCCTCCGAGCACGCGCACGATCAGCCCACCTTTCGCATGACCACGCGCGGCTGCCAGATCGACCCCGATCCCTCGGCGAACGCGACGAGCGCGCCGCTGCGTGCATCGACGAGGGCGGCGTACGGAGCGTCTCCGATGCGGGCCACGCCGATGCCTCGAAGCACTCGCTCGGCGTCGTCGCCGTCGAGCGACACGTGCGGAATCGTCGGCAGCGCGTCGAGCGCCGGCCGCAGTGTCACTTCACCGGCGCGGAGCGCGTCGAGGCTCACCGCGTCGGTGACGCGAAAGGGACCGCTCCGCACGCGCCGTAGCTCCGAGAGGTGCGCGGCGCTTCCGGACAACCGTCCCAGGTCGCGCGCGAGCGCCCGGATGTAGGTGCCGCCGCCGCACGCGATCGTCGCACGAAGCCGCGCTCCGTCACGCACGACGTCTGACCAGGAGAACACCTCGACCCGCGCCGGCTCCAGCGCGAGCGCGATGCCAGCGCGAGCCGCGGCATACGCCCGTCGCCCGTCGACGCGCTTCGCCGAATAGGCGGGCGGGATCTGATCGAGTGGACCGGTCAGGCGCGCGATGGCGTCGGCGATCGCGGCGTCGGGCGGCGGATCCGCCTCGCGCACCGTCGCCCCCTCCAGGTCGTCGGTCTCCGTCTCGCGGCCGAGCGCAATGACGGCGTCGTAGATCTTGGGCACGCCATCGAGGTGCGGGAGCAGGCGCGTGGCGCGGCCGAGCAGGAGGACGAGCAGGCCGGTCGCGAAGGGGTCGAGCGTTCCTGCGTGACCGATGCGCGATTCGCCGAACGCGCGCCGAGCGGCGAGCACGACGTCGTGCGATGTCATGCCGGCGGGCTTGTCGACGAGCAGGAGCCCGTCAGTCGCCGTCTCCCTCATCCGTGGGAGCGGGGAGAGTGTCGGGCGCATCGGGATGGGTGTCCTTGCGCACCTGGGCCAGCAGCTGCTCGATGTGCGCGGCGTGGGCCACGCTTTCGTCGTTGCGGAACTCGATCTCCGGCGCGACGCGAAGCCGCAGGGCTCGGCCCACTCGGCCGCGAAGATGCGTCGCCACGCCGACGAGGCCGTCGAAGGTCGCGGCGCGCTGCGATTCGGAGCCGAGCACGCTGACGAACACGCGCGCATGCCGGAGGTCGCGCGTGATCTCCACGCCCGTCACCGTGACGAGTCCGAGGATGCGCGGATCCTTGACGTCGCTGGCGAGAAAGGTGGCAATCTCCTCTCGCATCGCAGCGGCGACGCGATCGGAGCGATGATGATCAGGAGACACGGGTCACCAGGTGCGAGAGGCGGGCTGCGCGCCGGGCACGAGACCGTGCCCAGCGCCATCGCCAACCGTGGTCAGCTCTGTGGAGCCGACTCGAGCGTCCGCGCCACTTCCTCGGTGCGATAGCACTCGATGCGGTCGCCCACCTTCACGTCGTTGAAGTTCTCGATGCCGATGCCGCACTCGAAACCCTCACGGACTTCCTTGACGTCGTCCTTGAACCGGCGCAGGGAGCCGATCGTGCCCTCGTACACCTCGACGCTGTCGCGAATGACGCGGACGCGCCCATCGCGACGAACGACGCCGCTGCGCACCGCGCAGCCGGCGATGAGCCCGAGCTTCGGCACCTTGAACGTCTCGAGCACCTCGGCCTCGCCGACGATGACCTCGCGCTGTTCCGGTCGCAGCATGCCCTCGAGCGCGGAGCGAACGTCGGCGACGGCCTCATAGATGATGCGGTACAGCTTGATGTCGACGTTCTCACGCTCTGCCGCTGCGCGCGCGTTGTTGTCCGGCCGCACGTGGAAGCCGATGATGATCGCCCCCGATGCGCGCGCGAGAAGGATATCGCTCTCCGTGATCGCGCCAACGCCGCGGTGCACGACCTCGACCTTCACTTCGCTGGTACCGAGCTGACCCAACGCATCGGCGAGCGCTTCCGCCGGGCCGCCCTGATCCGCCTTGATCAGGATGCGGAGCGAGCGAACGTCGCCGGCGGTGGACTGGGCCATGAAGTCTTCCAGCGTGACGCCGCGCGTGCTGCGACGGCTCTTCGCTTCGCGATCGAGCCGCTCGCGGCGCTGCGCGACTTCGCGTGCCGCCGTGGCGTCTTCGACGACGAGGAGCTGATCGCCCGCCATCGGCACGCCCTGCATGCCGAGCACCTGCACGGGAATCGCCGGTCCGGCCGACTTGACTGCCTTGCCGCGCTCGTCGAGCAGCGCGCGCACTCGGCCAGAGAACATGCCGACGATGAAGTCATCGCCGACCTTGAGCGTGCCGCTCTGTACGAGCACGGTAGCGACCGGCCCCTTGCCCGCGTCGAGCTGCGCCTCGACCACCGTACCGGTCGCGCGCTTGTTCGGGTTGGACCTGAGGTCGAGCAACTCCGCCTGCAGCAGGATCTGATCGAGCAGGACGTCGATGTTCGTGCCCTTCTTCGCCGAGATCTCCGTGCTGAGCGTGGTGCCGCCGAACTCCTCGAGCACGACGCCGTGCTGGAGGAGGTCCTGTTTCACCTTCATCACGTTCGCCTGCGGCAAGTCGATCTTGTTGATCGCGACGATCATCGGCACGCCGGCATTCTTGGCGTGGGAGATCGCTTCGATCGTCTGTGGCATCACTGCGTCGTCGGCCGCGACGACGAGAATGACTTCGTCGGTGACCTGCGCGCCGCGCGCACGCATGGCGGTGAACGCCTCGTGACCTGGGGTGTCGAGGAAGGTGATCATCTTCCCGCCGGCCAGCTCGACGTGATATGCGCCGATGTGCTGCGTGATACCGCCCGCCTCACCGGCGACGACGTTCGCCTTGCGGATGTAGTCGAGCAGCGAGGTCTTGCCGTGATCGACGTGACCCATGATGGTCACGACCGGTGGCCGCGGCATCAGGTCCTCCGGCTCGTCGGCAACGACGGACCCGACTTCCTCGGCCTGATACTCGTCCTCGCGGACCGCCTGGAAGCCGAACTCCCCGGCGACGATCTCGATCTG